>NZ_CADDZX010000439.1:0-129 GCF_902813205.1 Bartonella capreoli | reverse complement strand
GATATGCATTTAAATCGACAGAAAGGCACCTTAGAGAGAGATTTGGAAGTTTTTTGATGAATTCCACATCTGAAACATAAAACGCTCTGTACGGGGCTAATTTAAGGAAATTAGAACAGATGCGAAAAT
>NZ_CADDZX010000438.1:0-154 GCF_902813205.1 Bartonella capreoli | reverse complement strand
AAACCGCATCTGTTGACTGTGCTGAAACAGTTGCCTCTGCTACACCAGAAAGGACACGAACTTTTCCTTCATTATTCAAAATGGAAATCTTATCACCATCGACATCCTTACCAATCGTGATGATATTTGTATCTTTCTCTTGGGATACAAAATC
>NZ_CADDZX010000437.1:0-167 GCF_902813205.1 Bartonella capreoli | reverse complement strand
TCTGCATTAGCGCAAGGTGCCACACGGGCAGAGGCGAAACTTGCAGGGGAAGCAGCGGCAAAAAAAGCAGTAGCAAAGTTTAATACAATACGCGCTGCAAAAATCGGTGGAATCTATGGAGCTATAGCAGGAAGTGGTGAAGGGGAAGGTTGGGGGAATACTATAGT
>NZ_CADDZX010000436.1:0-194 GCF_902813205.1 Bartonella capreoli | reverse complement strand
CGCTTCCAAAACCTATGTAACCGTGAAAGAGAGGCCATATACTCCTGTGGTGTCATGAATGTCATTTCATACGTAATAACATTATCATCACACACTACCGTATCTTTTATCTTTTCATCACCACTCACCATAGCATTGCCGGAAACGTATGAACCGTCATAAACCCAACAATCACCCTCATGAGAAAGATTGTC
>NZ_CADDZX010000435.1:0-216 GCF_902813205.1 Bartonella capreoli | reverse complement strand
TTGCCTCTGCGTTTGCTGGTGTAGATGAAAAGCTGACATGGCTTTCTAAGCAGATTAATAGTGCGGAAGATGGCACGTTGATATATAACGATTTTGTATCCCAAGAGAAAGATACGAATATCATCACGATTGGTAAGGATGTCGATGGTGATAAGATTTCCATTTTGAATAATGAAGGAAAAGTTCGTGTCCTTTCTGGTGTAGCAGAGGCAACTG
>NZ_CADDZX010000434.1:0-228 GCF_902813205.1 Bartonella capreoli | reverse complement strand
AGCGTACAGGTGTTGCCTCTGCGTTTGCTGGTGTAGATGAAAAGCTGACATGGCTTTCTAAGCAGATTAATAGTGCGGAAGATGGCACGTTGATATATAACGATTTTGTATCCCAAGAGAAAGATACAAATATCATCACGATTGGTAAGGATGTCGATGGTGATAAGATTTCCATTTTGAATAATGAAGGAAAAGTTCGTGTCCTTTCTGGTGTAGCAGAGGCAACTG
>NZ_CADDZX010000433.1:0-228 GCF_902813205.1 Bartonella capreoli | reverse complement strand
CAGTTGCCTCTGCTACACCAGAAAGGACACGAACTTTTCCTTCATTATTCAAAATGGAAATCTTATCACCATCGACATCCTTACCAATCGTGATGATATTTGTATCTTTCTCTTGGGATACAAAATCATTATATATCAACGTGCCATCTTCCGCACTGTTAATCTGCTTAGAAAGCCATGTCAGCTTTTCATCTACACCAGCAAAGGCAGACGCAACACCTGTACGCT
>NZ_CADDZX010000432.1:0-233 GCF_902813205.1 Bartonella capreoli | reverse complement strand
GTCAATTTTTAATTGAGCTTATGCTTTTGAAGCCAAAAGAAACAGCTGTTTATACAACACTGGTCTTGCTCATGCTTCATGAGCGCGCACCTATTTTTAATGATGCTTCTCATTTATCAAGTTTGTGCAGCTGTTCAGTGTGGACGTTTCGAAACATATTAGAATCTTTAATGAGCCGTGGTTATATCATTCGTTTAGAGAGTGGCCGTTTGTGGTACACATCATCAGCAGTT
>NZ_CADDZX010000431.1:0-277 GCF_902813205.1 Bartonella capreoli | reverse complement strand
GAGTGCAAATGTTTTGAATAAAACCTTTTAAATCAGCCTATAGTCACTATAGGTTAAGCAGGCTTGCCGCCTTCATTTCTCTTTCTTCCGATGATGATCCCAAGCCTTCAAGCGTTCTGTTCATCAAATTTCAAAAGCGTTTAAAAACAGATAAAGCGTTTAAAAAACAGGTAAAAAAGCGTTTAAGCAGATATAAAGCGTTTAAGAAACATATCTGTTTCTTAAACATATCTTTTTGTTTTCTTTTGTTTTCTTTTGTTTGTCCCGAGGAAGGTTT
>NZ_CADDZX010000430.1:0-286 GCF_902813205.1 Bartonella capreoli | reverse complement strand
GTCGTATTGTGCCTAAAATTAGATTTATAATATAATTTTTATTTCTTGCTATGCTACGGAAAGCCCTGCGTTTGCAGGGTTTTTTGTTAGGATAATCAAGTTTAGTTGTTTTTATTTATTGACGATTATTGACAATTATTGACCTCCTCTTGCCCCCATCGAGAGTGAGGTCTTTTTATATCTCGCACTTTAAAGGAATAATCTATGGCATCTGGATCAGATAAGTCTGTGAAGGGGACACCGCCCAATGCAGGAGCAGGGCGTGTGAAAGGTGTTCCCAATAAGA
>NZ_CADDZX010000429.1:0-330 GCF_902813205.1 Bartonella capreoli | reverse complement strand
ACCCTCTTCTGTAAGCTCGTATTTCTTTGCTATGCTCATGTTCTTATCCACCTAATGATTGTTGTGCATCGTTTTGCTCATACCCTGCCCTGCTTACTGCACAACCATCAACAAACTCAGGTGATGGAGATGTTTCTTTTTTCTGCATTAAGTTTTGCAAACGCTCGGGATAAAAAAAATCATCAGGACGTAAGTCTATGTTGTTGCGTTTAGCGTAATTCAAAAGCATAACTTGATATTTAGCGGGAATAATCCCACCTTTTCCTTCACGCTTCTCAACAGGATAAGTCCATTTATAGACAGCCGATATATGACAATGAACAAGTAAAG
>NZ_CADDZX010000428.1:0-330 GCF_902813205.1 Bartonella capreoli | reverse complement strand
GAGTGCAAATGTTTTGAATAAAACCTTTTAAATCAGCCTATAGTCACTATAGGTTAAGCAGGCTTGCCGCCTTCATTTCTCTTTCTTCCGATGATGATCCCAAGCCTTCAAGCGTTCTGTTCATCAAGTTTCAAAAGCGTTTAAAAAACAGATAAAGCGTTTAAGAAACGTTCGAGTGCGTTTAAGATACGCTTAAGAAACATATAAAGCGTTTAAAAAACAGGTAAAAAAGCGTTTAAGCAGATATAAAGCGTTTAAGAAACATATCTGTTTCTTAAACATATCTTTTTGTTTTCTTTTGTTTTCTTTTGTTTGTCCCGAGGAAGGTTT
>NZ_CADDZX010000427.1:0-335 GCF_902813205.1 Bartonella capreoli | reverse complement strand
TCAGTTAGTTATTTTATTTTTCTATATTAACTAGTGTAGCATATTGTTTTATGCTATTGTAAAATATAATAAAAGCAGCTTTTCAAATCCGTATTTCATTTCAATTATTTTCCTTAGAAAAGATAAAAAACATGCTTAATAAAGTAACTTTAATTGGCAATCTCGGTGCCGATCCCGAAAGCAGAACAATGGCATCTGGTGCAGAGGTGGTGAATTTTCGTATAGGCACTTCTCAAAGATACGTAGATAAAAAAACAGGTGAAAAGGTAGAGAAAACAGAATGGCACTCTATCGTGGTTTTTAATCCACATCTTGCAAAGGTTGCACTTCAGTAT
>NZ_CADDZX010000426.1:0-379 GCF_902813205.1 Bartonella capreoli | reverse complement strand
CCAAGGCAGCGGAAAAGCCGTTTATGACGGGCAGCGAGTTGCGGGTTTAAGTGATCAAACAAAGAATGCGATTAATGGGCTTAGCAATAATACGCATAACTATGATAACAACACTTTAAATGGAATAGCCACAGGGCAAAATGCAACAAGCCAAAACTTAAAGAACATGGCTTCAGGTCAACAAGTAGGGAATAACCCTTATTTTAATGAAGCACTTCAAAACAAATTAAATAAATCAACAGACACAAATAGCAGAGCACTTTCGGGTTCAATACGATATGGCTCTGGGACGCATACTGGGGTTTTGGCTGATGAGGAAATCGCCATAGCAAGCCAAGCTTAATCATATTTGTATAACCAATTTATGAAAATAATGCTG
>NZ_CADDZX010000425.1:0-379 GCF_902813205.1 Bartonella capreoli | reverse complement strand
AAATGATACTGTCGCAACAAGTGAAATTCGCTATGGTGATAATGATCGTTTAGCAGCACGTGTAGCAACGATGATGGATTCAGATCTTTTGATACTTTTATCAGATATTGATGGCCTCTATGCGAAGTCTCCCCATCGTGATCCAAAGGCTGAATTTATTCCCTTTATTGCATCGATTACTAGTGATATCGAAAAAATGGCAGATGTTACTGTTTCAGAGATTTCTCGCGGAGGAATGAAGACCAAGCTTGAAGCCGGTAAGATAGCAAATTCTGCTGGAACGGCTATGGTTATTACTTCAGGCAAACGTATGAATCCTCTTACAGCACTTGATAGGGGGGAACGCAATAGTTTTTTTGCTGCCGGTGAAAAGCCTGTC
>NZ_CADDZX010000424.1:0-379 GCF_902813205.1 Bartonella capreoli | reverse complement strand
ATTCCCGCAGATTTCACCAACGACCTTTTTTCTTCTTGTCATTAACATCAATTATGTCATGTTTGATACATTTGGTATTATTGATAACATGACCTCTGGAGGTCCTGCACGTGCAACAAGCACTCTCGTCTACAAAGTGTATGATGATGGCTTTAAAAACCAAATAATCGGTGGATCAGCAGCACAATCAACAATATTAATGTTGATGGTTATTGTCTTAACGTTTATCCAGTTCCGCTGGATTGAACGTCGCGTACAATATTAGGAAGCGAATTATGGTTGAAAATCGCCCTGTTTTGAAATTTTTAACCCATCTCACCCTCATTGTTGGCATTATCATTATTTGTTTTCCTGTTTATGTCGCTATCATCGCATCAAC
>NZ_CADDZX010000423.1:0-380 GCF_902813205.1 Bartonella capreoli | reverse complement strand
AGTGTTTGCGCTAAAATATCAGCACAACTTGCTGCAACAGTAATTGGTCGTCCTCGCATTGATCCTGAATTATCAATGAGCAATGAGACCACTGTATCACGAAAGTGTGTATCGTGTTCTCTTTTAAAAGAAAGCGATTGCATGGGATCGATAATGAGGCGCGCAAGTCGTGCTGTATCCAGATGTCCTTCTTCAAGATCAAAATGCCAAGAACGATTTTGTTGTGCCATAAGACGGCGTTGCAGGCGGCTTGCTAAGCGTCCGCCAATGTTTTGGGGATGATTTAATTTTTTATCAAGGAAGTTGGGGAAATGGTCTAAATTCCTTTCTGAACAAAAATGAGTTGGTTCTGCAATTTTATCTAATTGACGCGTGAAAAT
>NZ_CADDZX010000422.1:0-380 GCF_902813205.1 Bartonella capreoli | reverse complement strand
GGTGAAGACGTTGCTTTTGTAGGATTTGCACAATTAATGATTAATCGTCTTGATCAAATGAGTAATTTCATTAATTTAACCGTATCTTCACAAACAAAACTACAAGAATTTTTTACAATGGAGGACTCAACTTTTCATATCAATGAACCTAAAAATCTCCCTTTTCTCCAAAATGTTAAGGGTGCAATACAATTCCACCATGTTACCTATAAATTTCCAAATTCTTCCCAAGGTGTTTTTGACATTTCATTCGAGGTTAAGGCAGGGCAAACTGTTGCGATTGTGGGACCAACAGGGGCTGGCAAAACACCATTAATCAATTTATTGCAACGTGTATACGACCCTACATTTGGACATATCTTTACTGACGGAATAGATAT
>NZ_CADDZX010000421.1:0-380 GCF_902813205.1 Bartonella capreoli | reverse complement strand
AGCGGTATGATAAGCACATTAACCAGTTGGCTGCCAAGCTGGGGAAAAGAAAAGCTTGGTTTTAATGTTTCAATTAACAAAACTTCAACCCAAACAATTAAAGCCTTTACCGATGAAACCAATGCCCGTGCAAAAAGAATGGTTGATACAGCCGTTGTACCCAATAGTCCATCTGGAAAACGCAAGAATGGTTTTAATACAGATACAGTTGAGACAGGATACATGCAGGCTCCAAATGCAAAAATGAGTGCCTTCAAAGCTCCTAAGCCCATTACAGTTCATAAAGCTGTTGAAGTAGACGCCCGCGTGACCATTACAAATCTCAATATTTCCGTCCCCAATGGTCTCAAGAACGAAATTAGAGATGCAGTCAATCAAGC
>NZ_CADDZX010000420.1:0-380 GCF_902813205.1 Bartonella capreoli | reverse complement strand
CTTTACAACAAAACGGGAGATACTTCGAATGGTATGACACCACAAAACCAAAGCAATGGACAAGCAGCACCAAACGAGGTGGGTCCTTTGCGTGGGGTTGAGAGGCTTCAAAAGACACTTCAAGGTAATCAGGTGGGTCAAGGTGATCAAGGGGGCAACCAATTAATGACATATGACACGCCATTCCCAAACAGAATGATGGCACCTGAAAGCGGAGACAATTTAACAGGACAGGTTATGGAAACCACACCATTGCAAGCACAGGGCATTGATGCAGGTGCTCTTAAAAAAGGCTTTTCCGGTTTGCTTCATTTAATGAGAGAGAATGGAGAAAGACAAAAACAGCAGGCACAGATGGTACAGCAACAAATGTTACAGCA
>NZ_CADDZX010000419.1:0-381 GCF_902813205.1 Bartonella capreoli | reverse complement strand
GGTCCCTGGAATGCATTAGCATTCGCTCTTGGTGCTGCGTTTCAAGGTCTATCTTCATTTTTTAATTCTCAATTTGTCGGAGGTCTTGGAATGCGCCGCATCGCACACACAATGATTTTACTCTTTTGTGATGCTTCACGCATCTGGCTCGCCGGAGCCATCTTAGAAGTTGGTGGGATCCCCGTCCCTTTTTTCATGCTGGTGTTCTTCAGTGTACTGTTTGCATGTGGCGGTATTATGGCAAATTTCAATACACTTGCTCTCGAATCTGTAGGAAAAATCGCAGGAACAGCATCTTCTGTATCTGGCTTTCTTCAAACATCTATCGGAACAGGCCTTAGCTTTTTTATTGCGCAACAATTTAATGAAACAACCATCCCT
>NZ_CADDZX010000418.1:0-381 GCF_902813205.1 Bartonella capreoli | reverse complement strand
ATACCAAGTTTTTCACCAACTGTTTTAATAAAATTAAAAAATCCCATTATGGCCTCCTTGTGTGCAGTGGAAGCAAATTTGAGCGCATATGTTACCACACTCTTTTCTTTGCTCTTAAAACAGATAGGTAGATTTTCTAAACTTCAACAACCAAAAACAAACCTGTTCAATTCTGGGACAAAGCCAACAACAAATTTTGATAAAAAAAGCCTTTATGAAAATTTTCTCTCAAACGAAGGGATCTTAATAGACGTAGAAACATTATAAATTATGAAAGCAAAACAAGATTTTACAGTAATGACAAAAGGTTTTTTACTTTGCTACAATTTGTATCATATTTGTTTTGCAAAAAAAATATGAACTCCCATATAAATAAGTGTG
>NZ_CADDZX010000417.1:0-381 GCF_902813205.1 Bartonella capreoli | reverse complement strand
CTAAAGTTGCGGATAAAACAGGTTGGCTTCGATTTTTTATGACTATCTTTGAACATCTAATTGACGTTGGCTTTGGGATTGCGCTATAAGCCACACGGTTATAGGCAGCTTTATAGCTTTGCTTGGGTTGAATTTATTTAGATTGGTGGAGTTGTTCTTTAGACTCCTTTTACCAAGGTGTTGAAAGAGAGATTATATTTATGGCGAATACACCTTCTGCTCGAAAAGCGGTGCGCAAGGTTGCGGCACGCACACAGGTTAATAGGGCCCGTCGTTCGCGCGTTCGTACCTTTATACGTAAGTTTGATGATGCTTTAGCGGGTGGCGATAAGGCATCTGCAGAGATTGCATTTAAGAATTTTGAGCCTGAAATTATGCGTG
>NZ_CADDZX010000416.1:0-381 GCF_902813205.1 Bartonella capreoli | reverse complement strand
TCTTGTTATTCTAGTGTTTCTTTTATTGTTCGTTTTGGTAGCTAGGTTTTTTGTGCATCAATTTGTATTTGGTGAGGCGAGTTTTTCACACCAGACTGATACAACAGATAGCGCCTTAGGAAGGGTGGCAGTATCTTTGCCGGATATTCGGGAGAATCTTTTTAAGATAAGTTCTCAGCAGGAAAAAAGCATTGTTAAGCAAGCTCGTCAAGATGCAATTTCTGCTGCCCTTGCGAGCGGCCAGAATAATAAACAGGCACACCAATTTGGGAAAATTGCAGCTGCAGCTGCATTAAAAGTAATTTCTCATTCTCCTGCTGTTGATGTTGGTTTTTAATCATTTATCTATCATGCTTTAAGAATAATCATTTGAAGCTTGTT
>NZ_CADDZX010000415.1:0-381 GCF_902813205.1 Bartonella capreoli | reverse complement strand
GTTTACCTTTAGAAATCTATTGTTTTTCGAACTCCGCTATTTGGATAGAGTATGAACAAATTCAAGCTGATACTTTTGACCATCTTTATTCCATCCTCCCTAGTTTTGGTCTTAAGCTTTTTCAAAACCCAAGTGGTTATTATTTTGTTCACGCATTTGAAACCAAACAAAACCGTAAGTCTTAATTAGGTAAATTCTTTAAATCGAACTATATTCTCAACATAAAAAGGAAAGAAAAAGTATCACGAATAGCATTAGTAATTCTTCATCTTTCAGGTGCTATTTCTTTGCTTTTTTGGATTACACACACATGGTGTGAACAGGAATTAAACATGTTAAACTACTGCCACAAAACCTGTACGTGATAGCGCAATTTTGCCT
>NZ_CADDZX010000414.1:0-381 GCF_902813205.1 Bartonella capreoli | reverse complement strand
ATCAAGCCAAGGCATAAGCCTAGAAAAGTAGAGAATGCCATTTGTGCAATGGCAGCAGGGACAGCAATAGCTTTCACAGATAAAAGGTCTTTTAATGAAAAATGTAGCCCTACACCAAACATCAGCAAAATGACACCAATTTCAGCAAGTTGGTTGATAATAACGGAATCTATTCTAAAGCCGCCTGTATTGGGTCCAACAATGACACCTGCTAACAAGTATCCTACTAGGGGTGAAATACGCAAACGGCTAGCAATCATTCCTAAAAGAAATGCTAAACATAAACCTGCAACGATAGTTGTAATCAGTGGTGTATCATGGAGCATGTATTATTTACGACTTTTTATCAAAAAAATTAATGAGTTAAACGACTATAATTTT
>NZ_CADDZX010000413.1:0-381 GCF_902813205.1 Bartonella capreoli | reverse complement strand
ATTAATACCCAATCACCCGTAGAAAACCCTTCTACTTTTGCCTTACCGTATCCACTATCTTTCCAAGTCCATAACAAATGGTCAGCAACAGCTGATACATGACGCTGCGAACGTGCCGAAGCAATAATCATATAATCAGCCAAAGATGACTTACCCTGAAGATCAATAGAAACAATATCTTCTGCTTTTGCATTTTCTAAACTACTGAGAATAATTTTAAGACCATCAGATACTAAAAAGAATTTTTCTTCTACCGGTGCTTCCATGAGATGATGGCATTTTTGTGAGTTATTTTCCAGGTCGATACCCTTTCTTATCATTTGAAATTATAGAAAAAAGAGGAATTTTTTCATAGAGATTTGCAGAATCTTATAAAATGTT
>NZ_CADDZX010000412.1:0-381 GCF_902813205.1 Bartonella capreoli | reverse complement strand
TCTAAGAAGAAAAGGGATAGTTCCAATGGTTGGATGGAAAATAAATAACCATAATATACCTGCCAATACTGGAGCAACGGCATAGGGCCAGAGCAAGAGCGTTGTGTAAGCCTTTTTTGCACGGATGACACGATCAACACAAACAGCCAAAAGAAGTGCTATAGTCATTGAAACAACAGTAACAGAAATGGAAAATACTGCGGTTATGAAAAGTGATTTCAGATAAGCAAGATCAGAAAGAATTGTTATATAATTTTCAAAACCAATAAACGTTGTCGTAAAACCAAAAGGATCTTCACGTTCGAAAGAGGATTTTATTGCTTGAGCAGCAGGCCAAAAGAAAAATAAAAAAGTCACAATAAGCTGAGGAAGCAGCAGCCA
>NZ_CADDZX010000411.1:0-381 GCF_902813205.1 Bartonella capreoli | reverse complement strand
AGGTCGTTTTCAGGATGCAGTGAACATTTATTTAGATGCGCTTCGCTTGAATGGAGAATCAGCTCCAAGACTTGTTGGTTATGGGTTGGCATTAGTTGGTTATGAGGGCGGAATGATTACGCAAGAAGCACAAAATGTTTTCCAAAAAGCAGCCGATTTAGCGCCAAATGATTTTTATCCTCGTTTATTACTAGCTGAAGCGCTTCATCAGGCTGGGAAGTCTTTGCAAGCAGTGCAGTTTTTACAAAATTTTCTTGATACAATGCCTAAGGATTTTACAGGGCGATCACGTATTGAAGCCATGATAGTTCAGTTACGTGATTCATCTAATTAGAATATTCAGGAAGTGATTATGGGCAGTTTAAGATTATAAAACCAGAG
>NZ_CADDZX010000410.1:0-382 GCF_902813205.1 Bartonella capreoli | reverse complement strand
ATAATATATTGTTCTTTATGAAATCGTGGCACCATTTAAAGAACCAGAGAAATGAGCATGAAACCATGTATCAATCTCTAATTATTTAAAAAGATATTACTCTAGATAAGTTTGAAAACCGTAAAACCGAATAAAAAAGGAGAGTAAAAAAGCACACTGATTTTCACCTTTATACCTTTATATTTTCCCTCAATCAAGTTGTGGTTGTATGTCTGTTTCAGAGATTACAAAAAATAGATATATACCATACTTTTATCCTATTCTGGCATATAAAAGCTGTTGTCGTAAAAAATACTGAACCAATATTTATTTGAGATACGCGGCTGTATGATCGGTATTGATTTATAGATCACAGCAAAATCATGAGCTTTATTAAACAAAT
>NZ_CADDZX010000409.1:0-382 GCF_902813205.1 Bartonella capreoli | reverse complement strand
AAAGGGTGTCAGCTTGTTCCTCAAGAGCTTCAATAGCTTGTTCCGTTTTTTCCTCTGCCGTCTGGTAAACATGGATCGCACGGTTGGCGGTTGTTTGTGCATCGGCACGCGTCATACCATTGTTCATAAGAGTGTTGATGATATCGCTTCGATCAAACTTTGTTGTAATGGCGTCTGCACGATCAGAAAGATGATCACTGAGTTCTTTTAAATAGGTGCGATAGCGAGTAGGATCATTTTTGAAAGCGGATATCGTCGATTCAATATCTTTAAGAGCCTCCTGATAGGATTGCTTTAAGCGGTCAGGATTTAGGGCAGGAATGTCACTTTTTTTGAGAAGTGCGCGTAATTCATTGCCCAATTCATCAAAATCGACCCTATT
>NZ_CADDZX010000408.1:0-382 GCF_902813205.1 Bartonella capreoli | reverse complement strand
TTTCTCTTTCACAGTAAGGCGCTAGCATTCCGCCTGCATACCAACTAGCAGTTCCTATAGGAGAGTGAGGAGGAGCTGATAGAGTAACAGAAATTCCTTATTGTTGCAGCATAAAGGCAACAGTTAATCCCCCTACACCTGCACCTTTAATAAGAATGTTCTTCAATTGTTTACTCGTTTTTTTGAGCAGAAATAGCATCTACATAAAGGTCACCATTTTTTTGATATTTCTCAGCCATAGCATTCATACCTTCATCTTTTGTTTTCCTTATTGCTACTGCCTCACGAATATCGTGGGAAATACGCATAGAACAGAATTTTGGTCCACACATGGAACAAAAATGCACCAATTTATGGGCTTCTTTAGGCATTGTTTCATCAT
>NZ_CADDZX010000407.1:0-383 GCF_902813205.1 Bartonella capreoli | reverse complement strand
CCGCCGAGCCTCCCCGCGCTAAAAAGAGAAATGCTCGCTTTCTTCCGGTCGGTCACAACTCCAACAGACGTTGATTTAGTTGTCCCAGTTTTTTACCCCCTAAGGGGATGTTTTGTAAATTTTTTTGAACAAAAAAGAGCCCACCGCCACTTTAAAACTTGGCCAAGCACGTGCCATTGCACTTCTTGTACCATCTCAAGCAGGTCTTCCAGTTTCTGAATATGCCCCAAACACCATCAAAAAATCCGTTATTGGTTAGGGCTATGGCGCAAAATAACAAATCCATATGATGGTCAAAACTCTTCTCCCACGCGCTGATTTTGATAGTAGTGACGCAGCTGATGCACTGGCACTGGCACTTTGCCACAGTACCCTCCGTACTA
>NZ_CADDZX010000406.1:0-383 GCF_902813205.1 Bartonella capreoli | reverse complement strand
AATTTATAGAATTCTTCTTGTTTCAAGAATAGTGCGGGTCTATGCTCTATAATGAGTAGTTTAAAAGACAATTGTTTTTAAGTAAAACTTAAATTGCGAGGAGTTTATCATGCTCGAGGTAGTGTTGTCTTCACTTATCTCACCATTTGATGAAAATGGTGATGTCGATGAAAAATCATTTTGCGATTTTGTTGAATGGCAGGTTATACAGGGTATTAATGGTGTAATCCCTGTTGGAACAACGGGTGAGTCACTAACTTTAAGCCATGAAGAACATAAGCGAGTTGTAGGGTTATGTGTTGAGCAGGTTGCTAAGCGTATTGCTGTTGTTGCAGGGGCAGGGTCGAATAGTACCGATGAGGCTGTGGATCTTGTCAAACATG
>NZ_CADDZX010000405.1:0-384 GCF_902813205.1 Bartonella capreoli | reverse complement strand
CAACTACATTAGATGTTTTGAACTCTCGCACTCAGTTGATTAATGACCAAATTGCACTGGCAATTGCAGAACGGGCTGTTGTGGATGCACGTTCTAGTGATCAATCTTCACTTGGAACATTGACTGCAAATTATTTAGGTTTGAGGCCGATTAAATATACTCGCTGAATCCATAAGCGATTTGTATATAATAATAAATATTAAGGAGGTAATCAAATGAAATTGTTAATGATATTAAAAAAAATATTGTTTACAAGTATTTTCATTTTAAGCGTAGAAATTCTCTTGACTATGGAAAGGAAGTTTACTGTGGCATCATATTTCTTATGAAGAGACATGGCTATCTTATAATTCTTTGATTACACTGAAGCATTCGAAATATGAT
>NZ_CADDZX010000404.1:0-384 GCF_902813205.1 Bartonella capreoli | reverse complement strand
GTACAAAATTATCTCAAATGCTGCCCGTATCCTTTAGTGGACAATCAACCAATGTTCCGCGGCGCCCGAGGTGGTGTCTTACAGCCAGCCATTATTCAACGAGCCGTTCGAAATTTACGTGTAAACCTTGGTTTACCAGAAACTGCTACCCCGCATACACTACGTCATTCTTTTGCCACCCACCCTTTGTCACGAGAAGGAGAATTGCGCACTATTCAAGAACTCCTAGTCCATGCCTGCCTCTCGACTACACAAGCCTACACCCATGCCGATACAGCCCACTTGCCGGAAATTTAACGAAAAGCACACCCCCGCTCTAGAAAAAGCTTTAAACAACGAGGCAAAGTAAACAGATTCACCCTCAAGTGCCAAAGCATGAACACA
>NZ_CADDZX010000403.1:0-384 GCF_902813205.1 Bartonella capreoli | reverse complement strand
ACTCTTTCCTCAGCTTGCTATAACTTTCTTGTTTTTCTTTTGGCCTACTGCCCAAGCAATAGAATCATCCTTTGAGCGTGAAGATACATTTGGTTTAACCACAACTTTTATTGGGTTTGAAAATTACCTAACAGTTCTCTCTGATCCAATTTATATAAAATCATTTCTAACAACCATAATATTTTCTGTCTCTGTTACTATTGTTTCAATGATGATATCGCTTCTTTTAGCGGTTTCAGCTGATCACGTTATTCATGCAAAAAAGGCTTATACAATGCTCATGCTCTGGCCTTATGCGGTTGCCCCCGTATTAGCTGGTGTGTTATGGTTGTTTATCTTCCACCCAACTATTAGAATTGTTCCTTTTCTTCTTGAGAAAATAAA
>NZ_CADDZX010000402.1:0-384 GCF_902813205.1 Bartonella capreoli | reverse complement strand
AAATTTTTGGGGCGTGATTTTGTGGGTATTGAACGAGAACAAGATTACATTGATGCGGCATGTGAGAGGATTGCTGCGGTTAAACCTTTAGACAAACCAGAATTGGCAATTTTAGATAGAAAAAAAGCAGAACCGCGTGTAGCATTTAACAGTTTACTTGAAGCAGGTTTACTTTATCCTGGAGAAGTTCTTTATGATCGCAAGAAGCAATTATCTGCTATAGTAAGGGCTGATGGTACGATCATGCATGGTGGAGAAGCTGGTTCTATTCATGCAATGGGGCGAAAGGCTCAGGATTCACAAAGCTGTAATGGTTGGACATTTTGGTATTATGAAGAAAACGGACGATTGAAGTCTATAAATAATTTAAGAATGATAATACGT
>NZ_CADDZX010000401.1:0-384 GCF_902813205.1 Bartonella capreoli | reverse complement strand
AACAGGATATTATTCAAGCAACGCGTGATTCTGTTCATGCGCTCATGATGATTCGTGCTTTTCGTGCACGTGGGCATCTTCGTGCTCGGCTCGATCCTCTCCAATTGGCGGAAAAAATTGAGGATTACAAGGAACTTTCTCCAGAAGCTTACGGTTTTACTCCTGCTGATTATGAGAGACCCATTTTTATTGATCATGTTTTAGGGCTGGAATATGCAACTATTCCACAAATGCTTGAGATCCTCAATCGTACCTATTGTTCAACGATAGGTGTGGAATATATGCATATTTCTGATCCTGCTCAAAAAGCATGGCTTCAAGAACGTATTGAAGGACCAGATAAGCACATTGCTTTCACACAAAAAGGTAAGAGAGCTATACTTA
>NZ_CADDZX010000400.1:0-385 GCF_902813205.1 Bartonella capreoli | reverse complement strand
CTAGGAGCTAGGCAAGCTGACAGCACTCAACGTGTAAGAGAAAGACCAAATGAAACACTCGGTGAGAAAGTTAACACACTTGATTTAAAGCAAGACATTATTAACACTGCAAAAAGAGCAGCTGAACCACTCTATGAAAAGGCATTTGCTGCACCTATTGCAGTGTCTATTAGAAAGGATTTACAGCTTTTAGAGGCAAGTCCTGCGTTTAATGATGCGCGTAAAAAAGCAATTGCAGGCTTGTTGAATGTGGCAGATGCAACAGTTCTAGCAAATCGTGAAAATCCAGAACTGAGTATGCGGCTTTTGCACAGATTCAAGGGGGCCATCGATAATAAGATTAAATTAGCTCTTAGAGAAGACAATCGAAAACATGCTGCAGATT
>NZ_CADDZX010000399.1:0-385 GCF_902813205.1 Bartonella capreoli | reverse complement strand
TATGATTGTTCCGCTTTTTGTTGGTCGAGAGAAATCAATTCACGCTCTTGAAGCGACGATGATAGTAGATAAGCAGATATTATTAGCCACACAAAAAAATGCTTCTGATGATGATCCAAAACCAGAAGATATTTATGATATTGGTACTTCTGCCAATGTTCTTCAACTTTTAAAACTTCCTGATGGCACTGTAAAAGTTTTGGTTGAGGGGACTGCGCGCGCAAAAATTAACCAATTTACTGAAAATGAAAGTTATCATCAAGCTTATGCAACTGTTATAGAAGAGTCTGAAGAGATCGAAGTTGAGATTGAATCTCTTTCTCGGTCAGTGATTGTTTATTTTGAAAATTATGTAAAACTTAATAAGAAAATTTCTCCTGAAGTT
>NZ_CADDZX010000398.1:0-385 GCF_902813205.1 Bartonella capreoli | reverse complement strand
GATTTTTGTGCAAATCTTCTTCAGTTGCAGTCTTCACACCTTTAAACAAAGGCAAAAATATTGCTAGACTAGATTTTATATCAGGAAGATAGCGTGAACTTCCCCCTTCTCCAGAACGAGCAGAAAAAAATCTTTTTACTATGCGATCCTCAAGAGAATGAAAACTAACAACTCCTAAACACCCTCCTGCTTTCAAAACTTTTTCAGCAGCCAATAAACCTCGCATAAGTTCACCAAGCTCATCATTAACGTGAATACGAAGAGCCTGAAACACACGTGTTGCAGGATGAATACGATCATCTGGTTTTCGACCCACTAAAACCTCAATAGCATTGGCAAGATCACATGTACGCAAAAAAGGATGAATACGACGACGCTTTTCAAT
>NZ_CADDZX010000397.1:0-385 GCF_902813205.1 Bartonella capreoli | reverse complement strand
GGCCTTTTTTCTAACCCTTTGCCTTGCCACCACACTGGGTATCGCACTATGCTTTGAAATGATCGGTGGTTATCTTCCATGCCACTTATGCCTGCTTGAGCGCCTGCCCTATTACGGTGCTCTCCCGCTTTTCATCTTAGCAGGCTTTTTAGCATGGGTTTCTTGCCTGTCTTCTCTAGTACTGTTTTTATTTATATGCGTTTTTGTGCTCATGGCAACAAGCCTTGGGCTTGCAATCTATCATACCGTTGTTGAATATCACTTTTGGCCAGCACCAGCCCACTGCAGCTTAAATACAATAACTCTCACAACAAACGTAGACCAACTTTGTACTTCACTTGAAAAGCCTCCAGCATCTCCCTCTTGTGCTCAAGCACCAGTGCGT
>NZ_CADDZX010000396.1:0-385 GCF_902813205.1 Bartonella capreoli | reverse complement strand
AATTTGGTTTTGCGTAATGCTGAGTTAGATCTTGAACGGCGCACAATTCGTGCACCGATTAGTGGTGTTATTGGTATTTTACCCATTAATGAGGGCAATGCTGTTACTCCTAATATTATAATAGGCCGTATTGAGAATAGAGAACGCATTTTTGTCGATATATGGGTTCCTGAACGATATGTATCGCGAATACATAAAGGAGATGAAGTGACTGCAACATTAACGGCACAGCCGGATAAAGCTTTTGTTGGTCATATTTATGCGATTGATAATGTTGTTAATACAGAAAGCCGCACACTTCATATTCAAGTTGAAATCAATAATGAAAAAGATACGCTCGTGACAGGTATGTCTTTTTCTGTTGCGTTAAAATTCTATAGTGGTT
>NZ_CADDZX010000395.1:0-386 GCF_902813205.1 Bartonella capreoli | reverse complement strand
TGCTCTTATCGCTATTATGGCGCAAATGGGTTCCTTTGTCCCTGCAACTTCAGCCCACATTGGCGTTGTTGACCGCTTGTTTAGTCGTGTTGGTGCTTCTGATGACCTTGCACGGGGGCGCTCAATCTTTATGATGGAAATGGTCGAAACAGCAACGATTCTTAATCATGCGAGTCACCATTCCCTTGTTATTCTTGATGAAATCGGACGAGGTACATCAACTTTTGATGGCCTTTCCATTGCTTGGGCAGCTGTTGAATATCTTCATGAAGTTAACCACTGTCGTGCTATTCTCGCCACACATTTTCATGAAATGACAGCACTCACCCAAAAACTTAATCGTCTTCATAACGTAACCATGAAAGTCAAAAATTGGGATGGATGTG
>NZ_CADDZX010000394.1:0-386 GCF_902813205.1 Bartonella capreoli | reverse complement strand
AAAGACTTCGGGTGCTATTATTGTATTAATGATTTTTCTTGCAATCATGAATATTTCTGCCGTTTTTTTACGTCGACGATTTGAACGGCGCAAATAACTTCGATATAGCAGTAACTTCGATAAGCTTTGTGTTTTAAATTAAGGTGATTTTTTGTAATGAAAATTAAAATGCGTGGTCAAGATGTGAAGGTTTCTTACGGAGGTAAAGCAGCACTTCATGGTATTACTCTTGACATTCCTGAACATCAGGTTACAGCTTTAATCGGTCCTTCAGGTTGCGGAAAGTCGACTTTTTTGCGTTGTTTTAATCGTATGAATGATACGATTGAAGGTGCTAAAATAACGGGTCTTATTACCTTAGATGGGGAAAATATTTATGATTCGCA
>NZ_CADDZX010000393.1:0-387 GCF_902813205.1 Bartonella capreoli | reverse complement strand
GATGTATCTAGATGGGGGGTTGGAGAGCGTTCGACCTTTTATTCAAAGATATTGGCAAAATCGGGCAAAACAAATGGATGCTGGTCGACGTGATGCCAAGACAGAGTTACAGGAATGGGCTCATATGCAAGGCAATGCGCAACCATATTATCGAGTTATAAATCGTTCCGGTCCAGATCATGCTCCTGTTTTTATGGTAGAAGTAAGCATTGCTGGTTTTGCTCCAGAAATTGGGCAAGGAAGTTCTAAAAGATACGCCGAAAGAATAGCAGCTGAGAAAATTTTACGACGAGAGGGTATATGGGAAACAATGGAAAAAAGTGATTATGAATGACGTTATTAAAACGCGTTCTGGTTTTGTTGTACTTATTGGGATGCCTAATGCTG
>NZ_CADDZX010000392.1:0-387 GCF_902813205.1 Bartonella capreoli | reverse complement strand
GCGCGCTGAATTTCTTGTTCTTTCGTTGTATCAAGAGCTGCAGTTGCTTCATCTAAAATAAGAAGTGGAGGTGCTTTTAAAAGTGTCCGCGCAATTGCCACGCGTTGTTTCTCACCACCAGATAATTTAAGACCTCGGTCACCTACCATAGACTGAAAGCCCTCTGGAAGCATTTCAATAAATTTTAATATCTGTGCCATTTCAGCAGCCTTGTGTATCTCTTCATCTGTTGCACTAGGGCGCCCATAACGAAGATTATATGCAATTGTATCATTAAATAAAACTGTATCTTGCGGCACCATACCGATCACTTCACGTAAACGTTTTTGCGTTACATCACGGATATCCTGTCCGTCAATTGTTATCGACCCTGAGTCAACATCATAA
>NZ_CADDZX010000391.1:0-387 GCF_902813205.1 Bartonella capreoli | reverse complement strand
GACAGGAAATAACGCATTCCTGAGACCTTAGTGATCTCCAAGGGAGCTGTCCCTGATAAAGCCCGTGGGCTTTTTCATATGGCGCCCACCTATTTTGTAGGTTCCCGGGATCAACTTTTTCCATCGGCTGTCGTGGATCATCCTTTTTTCGTATAGATACAACAAATGATTCTATACTTTTTTTAAGTAAAGCAAGTCGCTATTATATTTTTCAAGAGATTCAACAACATTTTGATGGATTAGAAAACTTTATTTGTTGCATTTACGGCAATCTACAGAATAATTAACGGGATAATGACAGAAAACTCAAAGTACCCGCAATCTGCTACTTTAATCCGGAAACAGCTACGCCAGAGGGGCCTATTGCATCGTTCTGCCCTTTCGCCA
>NZ_CADDZX010000390.1:0-388 GCF_902813205.1 Bartonella capreoli | reverse complement strand
CATCCCAAATACTTTTCTTCCCTCAAACATCAGTCCTATTACAACGATCGACTGCTAATCCCCGCCCTTTCACACCAACGACCCTACCTAACACTCAACCACCACGCTCTGTTTCATTTGCTACTCAACCACGACCACCAGAATTATTACCATAGACAGCTATACCCTTTACAACATCAACATCAGATTTCTTCAACGACACTGTTCCTGTTATGCCTATAGGTGTTTTCTCCTGTTTGGATACAGCACTCCACTTAACAACAACTTCTTCCTCAGTTGCTAAATCCTTACTTCGATTTTGTTGACTCTCTTCTTTCTGTGTTACTCCATCAAAATATATACCATAGGTTCCATCACCTTCTACTTTAACAGTAGAAGACTCGATATT
>NZ_CADDZX010000389.1:0-388 GCF_902813205.1 Bartonella capreoli | reverse complement strand
TGACCTAAAAGTGCTCCCTGGGTTTAACCTTTCTTCATCAAATCTCTGCCACTTCTAGGAAAAGTTGGAATCTGTTATTGTTGAGCCAAGAGATAAAGTGGAAGATAATATTCTTCTTTTTCTAATATTTCATCTTCATCTAAAATCCCAGTATAGACAGATGCCAAGGACAAGGATAATTGATCTAAAACGGTCTGTCGACCATGAAAATAAATCAATTCTTTCACGCAAACATCTGAACAGTTTGGATTGATAATCCCCAGCTTTGCCCATTCTTACAAGCGCATTTTCTCTTCATAAGACAAACGCAAACGATGAGCCATATCGTGAAGGCGTACAGGATCAGGAGGTAGTAAACTTTCTAACCACAGCAATGGATCTGCTTTCC
>NZ_CADDZX010000388.1:0-388 GCF_902813205.1 Bartonella capreoli | reverse complement strand
ATATGGAGGTGATATTAGAGGAAGCATTTGCAGGTAAAGCGGCGTAATTTAATATCCCCAGTTCCATTATTTGTGATTTTTTCGGGCGATCGGTTGCAAAAAAAGCCTCCAAGCCACAAACTTGTGGCACTTGTTATGGGGCTGGGCGTGTGCGTGCTGCGCAATGCTTTTTTTCTATTGAACGAACATGTCCACTTTGTCATGGCCGTGGTGAAATTATCACAGACCCATGTTCAAAATGCCATGGTACAAGACGGGCGGAAGCGAACCGTTCGTTGTGTGTCAATATTCCAGCGGGGATTGAAGATGGTACTCGGGTTCGTCTTTCTGGCGAAGGTGATTCTGGAACTCGGGGAGGTCCTGCGGGAGATCTTGATAGTTTTTTTTC
>NZ_CADDZX010000387.1:0-388 GCF_902813205.1 Bartonella capreoli | reverse complement strand
GTTTCTTATAAATAAAAGTGGTATCTTCATCGGCTATTTTTTACAAATTAAAATATTATCAATCTTTAATAGAGTTTATAAGAATCGCTAAAATGGGTGAGTGCAATACCTGATGCTGTGGCTACATTGAGGCTGTCGAAGCCATGAGCCATTGGAATACGTAAGGTGTCTGATTTTTGTAGTACATGGCTTGGTAAGCCATCCCCTTCTGTTCCCAAAATAAGGGCTGTCCTTTTTGTTATTTTTGCTTGTTTTAGAGTGCATGGGCTAGAGGGAGAAAGCGCATAAAGATGAAAGTCTACATCGTGTAAAGCTGTTATAATGTTATTAATATCGGCGCCTTGTGTATAGGGTATCTTGAGAGTTGCACCAGCAGAAACTCTGATTG
>NZ_CADDZX010000386.1:0-388 GCF_902813205.1 Bartonella capreoli | reverse complement strand
AATGTGAGGGTAATTGGATCATTGTGTTGCAGTTGTGAAAATGCTTCTTGATTTTTTTTATGTTTTTGGTAACATTGTACGGGGTACACAACAACATTTGCTTTTTCAGCTACTAAAAAGCATTATACAATTTGTGTTTAATTAACATTGTTTTTGTGTTAATGCAATACAAATCAAATAAGAGAATAAGTTTTACAGCTTAATTAAAAAAAATAATATTTACTAAAATCGTTTAAAAAGAGATTTTAGCTTCTTGTAAATATTGTGAATACGAAGTTGATTGTTTTGGTAGCGTATGATTTTGTTTTATTATGTTATAATGAGAGTATAATTGTTTCTGAATCGAATTTTTAAATGACGTCTTAACTTTTAACAAACAAATTTCTAA
>NZ_CADDZX010000385.1:0-389 GCF_902813205.1 Bartonella capreoli | reverse complement strand
CGAATATTCCTTTTATTTCACGCAGAAGATGAGCGTGCATAATATTGTGCAATAGAATGTATTTTAAAGCTAGCAATATTTTGTCTACGATGCATCTAAATTAACCGAAAATAATATGAAATTTTATGAAAAATAATATCTGATAGATCAATCAATAATATTAATAAAAGTGAAGGCTTCTGTTGCCAGGTGCCTTCGAACCCCGCTTAAACCTGCGACGGTTTAAGGCTTAATTTGTAGCCTTCGCACTGCTTAAGCAGCGTGACGTGCTTCCCCATAGGTGTCGCTTGCAACTACTAATTTAGTCTGATGCCGCTGGTACAATCTCGAGTATAAGAGCAATCTTTACATCCTTGTCGATCCTATTGCGCCCCCACCCAAGCATAAGC
>NZ_CADDZX010000384.1:0-389 GCF_902813205.1 Bartonella capreoli | reverse complement strand
CGTTACCGATTTGCACTTTGTGATTGGTTAGGAAAAAGCTCACCAAAAGTTGGTGATTATCTTGACTTTGTTGGTAAGGATGGTGCTGCTGCTTCTGTTTTTCGATTGGTGAAGCAACAATATTCATAATTAGTTCTCGCACTGGTTTGTTTCTTTATAGGTACTTTTGGTGTTCATCGTTTTATAGTTGGTAAAACTGGAACTGGTGTTTTTATGCGTATCCTGTCTTTATCTATTTTGGGGTTACCTATTTCTGGAATTTGGGCATTTATTGATTTTATCGTCATTGTAGTAGGGGGATTTACTGGCAAAGATAGAAATAAAATTAGAAGTTAGCGGATTTTATGTTTCGCTATAAAGTGTGACATTTTTATTGTTGCGGGTAATAT
>NZ_CADDZX010000383.1:0-389 GCF_902813205.1 Bartonella capreoli | reverse complement strand
CAAAAGCCCAGAAAAAGCGGATGGTTTTTTGCGGTTAAAATCACCTACCAAACCGAGTCCAACAGCTTCATGTAACATAACGCCAGGCCATCCATTAGCCAAAACAACATCAAAGGTTCCTGCTGGTGCTTCTTGTGCTTCTAAGTTGACTAAAGCCATACGCAAAGCTTCATCGGCAGCCATTTTCCAATTTTCTTCACTAATGAATTGAATAAATGTTTGTCGTCCACCACATCCATAAAATCCAAATTCACGTCGATTATTATCAGAAACTACCACAGATATAGTAAGTTGTACGAGGGGGCGAATATCATGAACAAAGTATCCATCACCGCGTAAAATTTCAACATGTTGAAGTGAACCGGAAAGAGCGACGGTAACTTGATGCA
>NZ_CADDZX010000382.1:0-389 GCF_902813205.1 Bartonella capreoli | reverse complement strand
GTCCTTTTCCAAGTCCGCCAATAGCAGGGTTATATGACATTGTACCAAGTTCTGATATTTGATACGTAACAAGTGCTGTTTTTGCTCCAACACGTGCTGAAGCTGAAGCAGCTTCACAGCCGGCATGACCTACTCCAATAACGATAACATCATACAATTGCATTTGTTTATTCCATATCAAACTATCTTAAAGTTTCACGTGAATCATTTATTTACCAACACAAAATTGTGAAATAATAACATCAAGTATATCTTCAACATTAATATCACCCGTGATTCGTCCAAGTGCATCACTTGCACGACGAAGATGTTCTGCACGTAAACTTAAATCAAGAGAAATATGCTTTATTGAAGCATCAATTTCTTTAACGGCTTCTTTTAATAATTGG
>NZ_CADDZX010000381.1:0-389 GCF_902813205.1 Bartonella capreoli | reverse complement strand
TCTATTGAAAACACTCTAGGAGTAAACAATTGGGTGCTGTCATAAAACAAGATCATAAAAAAAATAACCAGGTTTCTTCACAAGCTCTCATCAACCTCACCAAAGATGATATGGAGCGCGTAAACCAATTAATTATCTCTATGGCTCAAGCAGATGTCGAAATGATCCCTGAAATTTGCAACCATCTTATTTCATCGGGAGGAAAGCGATTGCGTCCAATGATTACACTAGCTTCAGCTGATATGTTTGGATATCAAGGTGACGGGCATATAAAGCTTGCAACAGCAATTGAATTTATGCACACAGCAACTTTACTGCACGATGATGTAGTCGATGAAAGTAATCTCCGCCGTGGAAAATCTACCGCACGAATGATTTGGGGAAATAAA
>NZ_CADDZX010000380.1:0-390 GCF_902813205.1 Bartonella capreoli | reverse complement strand
CGTCCGCTTATGCCTTCCCTGCAATGCGTCAGGCGACACCCCAGGGCCTCCAGAGACACGTCCATCCGGGACCTCTCGTGCGAGGTTCAGATCCTATCACTATTCCTACTCCCCCGGCAGTTAGGGCCCGATCTGTCCCACGACGTTCTGACCCCAACGGCCGTACCGCTTTAAATGCCAACCAGCCATACCCTTGGGACCTGCTCCAGCCCCATGATGCGATGAGTCGACATCGAGGTGCCAAACAACCCCGTCGATATGAATTCTTGCGGGACATCAGCCTGTTTTCCCCGGCGTATCTTTTATCCGTTGTGCGATGGCCCTTCCACACGGGACCATCGGATCACCATGACCGTCCTTCGACTATGTTCCACTTGTCAGGCTCATAGT
>NZ_CADDZX010000379.1:0-390 GCF_902813205.1 Bartonella capreoli | reverse complement strand
CAATAATGAGCACATTTTTTTTCATTGTAGTTGGTCTCCTTTTTAATATCGCTGCATAATTTTTATATTTTTTTGATTATGAAAGATTGTTTTTATAGTCATTATAGTTGAATTGACGTTGAATGGTTAGATTTCTATTGCATTCTTTAATAACAATGGCAGGCATCGCAACGCCATTAAACCAGTTTTTCTTAAACATTGTATAGCCTGCGGCGTCTTGAACAGACTGTCTGTTTCCTATTTTAAGTAATTCAGGAAATTGGAATGTTCCAACAATATCGCCAGCTAGACAAGATTTTCTGCCAATCATGATTTAATGTGATCCTTGATTTGGTTCTAATTTTGCATTTTTACGATAAATGAGAAGATCAAGCATATGTGCTTCATTTC
>NZ_CADDZX010000378.1:0-390 GCF_902813205.1 Bartonella capreoli | reverse complement strand
AATGTTGATGGTGGCTTTAATCAACATAATCATTATGTGCTGCATCGTAAGGGGCATACCACTTCACCACACCCATGGATTAATGTCATTGCTAATCATAATTTTGTCTTTCACGTCTCAGCTGAAGGTGCAATCTTCACCTCGGCTCACAATAGTCGTGATTATCACTTAACCCCTTGGACCAACGATCCTGTTTCCAATCGCCCAGGAGAAGCACTATATCTTGTTGATCTTCTTTCTTTAAAACGTTTTTCTCCAGTCTCTGCTGTCGAATGTGATGACAGTGTTGTTTACGAAGCTTGTCATGGTTTTGAATTTTCAACCTTTAAATCCACACATTCCGATATTGCATTAGAACTTACCCATGCGCTCGATCGAGAAAGAACTGTT
>NZ_CADDZX010000377.1:0-390 GCF_902813205.1 Bartonella capreoli | reverse complement strand
CTTATATTATGTGGCATAGAAATTCCTTTTCATAAAAAATTGAATGGACACTCCGACGCGGATGTCGCGCTTCATGCACTAACAGATGCTCTTCTCGCTACGCGAGGTGCAGGAGATATCGGTACACATTTCCCCCCCTCTGATCCCCAATGGAAAAATGCATCATCAGAAATTTTTCTTCGTCACGCTCTTGATATTGTTAAACAAGCACGCGGTCGTATTGCCAATGTTGATATCACGCTGATCGCCGAAGAACCTAAAATCGGCCCCTATCGTCATAAAATGAGAGAAAATCTTATGAATATACTCACAATTTCACCCGATCGAATCTCCATCAAAGCAACAACAAATGAAAAGCTCGGATTTATTGGTCGTGGTGAAGGCATCGCG
>NZ_CADDZX010000376.1:0-390 GCF_902813205.1 Bartonella capreoli | reverse complement strand
GTCTTCAATCGGCATCAAAAATGGCTGATCAACTGGACGCTCAGGTGTTGGTATATAATTATCAACTTCACTCATCAGAAGACGAACCGCATCTTCACCAATGCTTTTATCTTTATCTTCAAGCGCTGCCAGTGCCGAACCTTTAACGATTGGTATATCATCTCCTGGGAAATCATATTTTGACAAAAGCTCACGCACTTCAAGCTCAACAAGCTCCAAAAGTTCAGCGTCATCAACCTGATCAACCTTATTGAGAAAAACAACAATCGCTGGGACACCAACCTGACGTGCTAGCAAAATATGTTCACGTGTTTGAGGCATCGGACCATCAGCAGCTGAAACAACCAAAATCGCTCCATCCATCTGCGCTGCTCCCGTGATCATGTTTTT
>NZ_CADDZX010000375.1:0-390 GCF_902813205.1 Bartonella capreoli | reverse complement strand
GGGGTGGGGAAATTAATTCTTGTCGATAATGATGTGATCGAAATAACCAATCTTAGCAGACAAATTCTTTTTACTGAACAAGATATAGAGCTTCCTAAAACAACTGTTCTTCAACGTGAGTTGACACGCAGAAACAGTCAAATCGAGATTAGTGAATTACAAATGTCAATCACTACAAAAGAAGATATTAACAAATTGCCCAGAGCCGATTTGTGGATCATTTCTGCTGATACACCTGATCAGCTGGTACCATGGATAAATGAATGGTGTGTAAAAAATAAACAAGCTTATATAAATTCTGGTTATGTCAATGATATCGCTGTATTTGGACCTTTTTATATACCTGGAAAAACCGGTTGCTACGCATGCAGCTCATCCATAGGAAACCTC
>NZ_CADDZX010000374.1:0-390 GCF_902813205.1 Bartonella capreoli | reverse complement strand
GGGGCAACACATCATGCTATTTCCGATTTTGCTTCGCTTCGGGTTATTTCTAACATACGCATTATTGCTCCTGCTGATAATAAAGAAACAGAAGCTGCAATTTGCTCTACTTTGAGTGATCCTATGTCTGTTTACATATGTTTAGGAAAGTGTGCAGTTAAAAATATTCATAAGAACGCTGCAAAAATTGATATTCGTAAAGTTTCTATTGTAAAAAAGGGAAAAGATATTCTTTTGCTTGCAACTGGAGAAACCGTTCAGATTTGTCTCGATGCTGCTGAAGAACTCCAAAAATATGAAATTATACCAACAGTCATAATTGTGCCAACAATTCGACCTTTAGATGAGGCATCTGTGCTAAATTATATAAATCCCACAAATTTATTGTTG
>NZ_CADDZX010000373.1:0-390 GCF_902813205.1 Bartonella capreoli | reverse complement strand
ACCGAGACCTTGATGGATCATGATGCATATAACCAACTGAATAAATATGCACTAATGCTGAAACACTATTTACAACAATAAGCATAACAGCTGTTAATGTATCAATATGTAAAGCCCAATCAAAAGTTAAACCACCGACAGTGAGCCAATGTAATACTAATATATCAACTACTGGAGCATGACCAAGAGCAATATTAAAAAATGCTACCCACGAGAATATGGCAACAACTACCATAAAACTACATGTTATTAATTCATTCGCACGATCTCCTATAGTTTTCCCACCTATAGAAGCAATTAAAAAGCCCAAAAGTGGAAGAAAGACAATCGTATAATACATCACTGGTTAGCCTTTCATTACATTAACATCTTCAACAGCAATAGAACCAC
>NZ_CADDZX010000372.1:0-390 GCF_902813205.1 Bartonella capreoli | reverse complement strand
CGGGATCAAGAGTTGTTTCCCAAAGTTGTTCAGCATTCATTTCTCCAAGACCTTTATAACGCTGTAATGTTATACCCTTTTTACCGTTGGCAAAAATGCTTTCTAAGAGACTCATAGGTCCAAAAATACGCTCTGATTTATCTTTGCGATGTAGGAGAAGGGGAGGATTATATATTTCTGTGAAATTTTTAGAAATGCGATCAATTTGGCGTGCATCGGCTGAATTGATAAGTCCTGCATCAAGGGTAATAACATCTTTAACTCCGCGTAAAACACGTTCAAAACATAAACTTCCCTCTGATGTGTATTGACCACTCC
Organism: Bartonella capreoli; assembly: GCF_902813205.1. Lineage (NCBI taxonomy): Bacteria > Pseudomonadati > Pseudomonadota > Alphaproteobacteria > Hyphomicrobiales > Bartonellaceae > Bartonella > Bartonella capreoli. Next base: position 72 of record NZ_CADDZX010000372.1, on the reverse strand, counting down.
AACCTTGTTCCATATCATCAGCAATCAAATCAAGACGATAGGCGATGTTATCGGCTGTTTTTTGCGCTTTTT
>NZ_CADDZX010000371.1:0-391 GCF_902813205.1 Bartonella capreoli | reverse complement strand
CATTTTTTTTAGCCTGTTCGAACATATCGCGCACACGGCTCGCACCAACACCCACAAACATCTCGACAAAATCGGACCCTGAAATGGTAAAGAATGGCACATTGGCTTCGCCAGCGACAGAGCGTGCAAGCAAAGTTTTACCGGTTCCTGGAGGACCAACAAGCAAAACACCCCGTGGAATACGTCCTCCTAGACGTTGAAATTTCTGTGGTTCACGTAAAAATTCAACAATTTCTTGTAGATCTTGCTTTGCTTCTTCAACGCCAGCAACGTCCTGAAAGGTAACACGCCCCTGTGCTTCATTGAGCAATTTTGCTTTTGATTTGCCAAATCCCATCGCCCCACGTGATCCATTTTGCATTTGCCGCATAAAGAAGACCCATGCTCCAAC
>NZ_CADDZX010000370.1:0-391 GCF_902813205.1 Bartonella capreoli | reverse complement strand
AAAGCGCAAGAGTGCCAATGTACAATTCTGCTTCCTGTAGATGCAATTGTGGGATTCCGCTTTGAAAAAAATACTCCACATCGTCTCTATGATATTGGAGATATTCCTGAGGAGGGCATGATTTTGGATATTGGAACACGCTCCATTGCCTTTATCAATGCTGTTATTGATAAGGCTGCTACTCTTATTTGGAATGGACCCCTTGGTGTGTTTGAGATGCCGCCCTTTGATCAAGGAACAATCGCTGTTGCACGCTATGCAGCAGCACGCAGTTCGACAGGGAAATTGGTTACCATTGCTGGAGGAGGAGATACGGTTTTTGCTCTCAACCATGCTGGTGTTACGAATGATTTTACGTATCTTTCAACTGCAGTAGGTGCTTTTTTAGAAT
>NZ_CADDZX010000369.1:0-391 GCF_902813205.1 Bartonella capreoli | reverse complement strand
AACTTTAGAAGCTGATGTTGTGCTCATTGCTACTGGACGTTCTCCATACACGGAAGGTCTTGGTTTGATCGAGGTTGGTGTTCAGTTGGATGAGCGCGGCTTTATTGTTATTGATGCGCATTGGCAGACCAGTATTCCAGGAATTTATGCGATTGGTGATGTCGTTAAAGGACCGATGTTGGCGCATAAAGCAGAGGAAGAAGGCGTTGCTGTGGCAGAAATTTTGGCAGGTCAAAAGGGACATGTTAATTTTGATGTCATTCCTAGTGTTGTCTATACACAGCCCGAGATTGCCAGTGTAGGAAAGACAGAAGAAGAACTTAAAGCTGCCGGTATTGAGTATAATGTTGGCAAATTTCCCTTCATGGCGAATGGTCGTGCACGCGCGATG
>NZ_CADDZX010000368.1:0-392 GCF_902813205.1 Bartonella capreoli | reverse complement strand
CATAATATTAACTGCATCCATATTTTCGTTATGCTCAACATCCATAACTAATGAAACATGTTCTAAAAAACTGTGAAGTTTTTCAAATTTTTCCATAGAACGAATCATTTCTTTAAGGTTTTCTAAGCGTGTCGGTGCTTCTGGCGAACGTTCTTCTTGCCACATTTCCATGTAGCCTGAATCATTAAGGATCATTTCTGTAAGCTCTGTCAGCGGTGTGCGTGGTGATAGGTTTTGCCAGCGATGAAAGTCTTCATTAATGTTGCGTAAAGCCTTTCGTGCTTTAGGTTTTAGTTCATCTGTTTCGATTATTTCAATAGCAGCAGTAAAGAGAGGAATAGCGCGTGCACGTGCATTATTATGAAGGTGGCGTATTGTTGTCTCTCCTAATC
>NZ_CADDZX010000367.1:0-392 GCF_902813205.1 Bartonella capreoli | reverse complement strand
CCAAAATAACCTTATTACTCTGGTTGAAATTACCTTCAATCTTCTGCTCCACCAGCGCACCATTAGGAATACGACCCGATGTGGGAACACCTTGCGTCACACTTTCTGCCACGCCTTGAGAACCAAAACCAGAAATAACCATATTACCTTGCGCTACCGCATAAGTTGTACCATCCGCCCCAAGAAGCGGTGTCATCACCAATGTCCCACCTTGTAAAGACGTTGCATCTCCCAATGCAGAATCCGTCACATCAATGCGTGATCCTGGTGTGGCAAAGGGCACCATCTCAGCCGTAACGATAACAGCAGCAATATTATTGGCACGCGATGCACCAGCAGTAGGGCTCATCCCCAAATTATCAAGCATGGCTCGCATAGCTTGCTCTGTAAAA
>NZ_CADDZX010000366.1:0-392 GCF_902813205.1 Bartonella capreoli | reverse complement strand
GCGAAACCACTCAAATTTCTGTGTTTCAATGATTTGTGCATCGCCTTTGTGGTGGAGAATTGATAGCGCAAATTGACGCTGACTATCAAAGCGTTGACGCACGCGTGTTGGGGCAATACGGTCTCTTTTGTTGCTAGCAAAAGCGGGGATGTCTGCATCTACATTGGACCATTGTAAAGGGGTGATAAGTTGCTGCTGCCCCTCTAAAGCCGTGAAAAGGGCAATGGCCATAAGAATATAAGATGCCAATCCGGTTAGAATAGTTCCTATAAGCCAACGCAAAGAAACTTGTCTGAGACCAGGGTTTAAGCGTTTGACGACAAGAGCATGTTGTTGCCCAGGATCTTTTTTTTGTTATTGGTTATCCCACATATGGTTTCATCGTATTCTTT
>NZ_CADDZX010000365.1:0-392 GCF_902813205.1 Bartonella capreoli | reverse complement strand
GAACGTTATTTAAAACGTGTAGGAACAGATGTTTTAAACAGTGTGGGAGTGTATCAAATTGAGGGGGAGGGAATGCATCTTTTTGAAAAAATTGATGGAGATTTTTTTACGATTATTGGTTTACCTTTATTACCTTTATTAGCGAAATTACGGCATTTGGGGGTTATTGATGGTTGATATAACAGTAAGGTGTAAAAAAACAATTCCACGTGCCTTTGTTGTTGGTACGCCTATTTATCATTCAAAATCACCAAAAATTCATAATTTTTGGCTTAAACACTATAATTTACAAGGTGAATATCTGGCACAGGAAGTAAGCTCTGAAGAATTTAGAGATTTTGTCACATCTATACGAAAAAGAGGTTTTTGTGGGGGGAATGTCACTCTACCCT
>NZ_CADDZX010000364.1:0-393 GCF_902813205.1 Bartonella capreoli | reverse complement strand
TAATATTCATTTCTTTCATCCTTAATGTTCTTTTCGAACAGTCAGAGACTTCAACTCTTACCACACAGCTGTCTTTCACACAAAAAGGATATTCTTTGGGTTCTGCTTTAAACATCTGGGCTCTGATTTAAACAAGAGCGAATACATTCTTTTTTTCTTTTAGAATTTATTTCTTTTAAATCCATAGAATGCTTTTTTCAAAAAACTCTCTTAATTGTGCTTTGTGCAATACACTATCTTTAAAAATGAATCAAGCTTTTCGAAGGTTTTTGGTAAAAAGTGCATAAAGATCAAGCCGATGTTGACGTGTTAAGCATTAGGCCAGCTCTTGACGCCAATTTGCAATAGCTTTGTGATGGACTGATGTCAATACGGGTGGAATAGTCAGCCTTT
>NZ_CADDZX010000363.1:0-393 GCF_902813205.1 Bartonella capreoli | reverse complement strand
GGCGGGTGCGGGGGGGGGGAGGCGAGGGGGGGGGGGGGGGGGGAGGCGAGGGGGGGGAGGCGGTGAGAGAGGAGGCGGTCGCCAGTGGGGAGGGTAATGATGATGGTCGCGCTGTCCTTTTGCACCTGATAGTACAAGCTGTGAAAGTTCTCCCCCTGCGTGCTGCAACATAGCTCCTGTTATAACAATTACTGGCCAAGGCTGAAGATTTGCTCCAGATGGTGCTCGCGCGGCGAGTTTTAAAATTTTCTTGATTGTTTCCTGCACAACAGGCTGATCAGTAAAAGCTCTAATTGATTGTCGTGACAAAACAGATTGAAAAATATCAAAAGTAGAATTAGCCATTTGGGTTTACGTTCCCCTTACAAGAAGATAAACCGAAATACCAGTGCT
>NZ_CADDZX010000362.1:0-394 GCF_902813205.1 Bartonella capreoli | reverse complement strand
AGACAGCAATAACCAAAACCCATCCGTTAACGAAACTGGATAAATAAGGTGATAATGATTTCCAAATACGCGTTTATATAGGTGTTAGATCTTTATCAGAATAGCCAATGAAATCAGCTGCTGTAACATTGATAATATCACCACATTTTGGATCAAGTCCTGCAGCTGTTGCCACCATCTGCTGAATACGATTAATTACATCATTAATGAAACTTTCAGAATCCCCATTGTTACCTTTTGCAAGAACCACGCGTGCACGATCCACCACAATAGCAACCGCCAGTTTTTTCACGCTATAACCATCCTTAACAGTGGAAATAATCTTAGAATTAATTTCATAATTAGTCGTGTCTTCGCGACGGTCTTTTTTATCAGTTGAACGTTCTCCGCCGCC
>NZ_CADDZX010000361.1:0-394 GCF_902813205.1 Bartonella capreoli | reverse complement strand
TAATCTTTTCAACAAAATGCTTAATCATATGGAAGAAAAATTTGCAGAACTCTTTACGGCAATTGACTGGATTAGTCTTGGCGGTGGAATTCATTTTACAGCTGAAAATTATCCTCTAAAAGCGTTTGCAGAACGTCTAAAACATTTCTCTCAAACCTACGATGTCCCTATTTTTTTAGAGCCAGGAGAAGCGGCCATCACTAACAGTACTACATTAGAAGTAAGTGTGCTTGATACATTGTATAATGAAAAAAACCTTGCTAGTGTTGATAGTTCAACAGAAGCTCATATGCTTGATCTTTTAATTTATCGTGAAGATGCCAAATTGAAACCTAATAAAGGTCCTCATGAAATTATGGTTTGCGGAAAATCTTGTCTTGCTGGTGATATTTTT
>NZ_CADDZX010000360.1:0-395 GCF_902813205.1 Bartonella capreoli | reverse complement strand
AAAAGAAAGACGTTGAGCTGTACATTACTGAAGCGCGATTATTCGATCAAGATCGAATAATCATATCCCGCCGTATTACGCGTGCCTCGCTTGCTCTTGCTAGGGTAGAAGTTATAGTTGCAATTGTCTCTTCATTAGCTGTTATAGTGCTTGTGCCACTCAAAACAGTTGAACCATTCGTCATCTGCGTTGATAATTCAACGGGAATAGTTGAAGTGGTTGAAGCGTTAAAAGAAAGCCCCGCAAATTTTGATGAAGCTGAATCTATCACACGCTATTTTACCGCAAAATATGTTCGTGCTCGTGAAGGGATCAATTTAAGCGAAATGCAAAATAATTTTAAGACGGTTTCTTTGTTATCTTCTTTTGAAGAGCAAGGTAGATTTGCTGAATGG
>NZ_CADDZX010000359.1:0-395 GCF_902813205.1 Bartonella capreoli | reverse complement strand
GCCAATGGATGAGATTCTCAAACTTTCTGCATTGCAAGGGAGTGAAATTAATGAAGCAAAGAAAATTCTTGCAACAGAAATTACAGCAATGTTGCATGGACGTAGTCTTGCGGATGCAGCAGCCGAAACAGCTCGAAAAACTTTTGAAGAAAAAACGCTTGGAGAAAATCTTCCAACTGTTGAACTTAATGCCACAAAATTAAAAGTAGGTGTTGGATTACTAAATCTTTTAGTACAAGCAGGACTTGCTAAATCTAACAGTGAAGCACGTCGTCATGTTCAAGGTGGAGGTGTGCGCGTAAATGATAAAATTATTAAAGATGAAACGCGTCTTATTATTGAAGAAGATGTCAATGCAGACGGAATAATTAAACTTTCCTTCGGTAAGAAAAAAC
>NZ_CADDZX010000358.1:0-396 GCF_902813205.1 Bartonella capreoli | reverse complement strand
GAGTACGCATAATCCGCGTCTCTGAAAAAGAAACATGTCCCCAAAGAAGATCGACGACAGAAAGATCAACTTCTATTGATTCAGCTTCCATTAATGGCGCAACATCATCCATTTTTGATGTTAAAGTAACGCCAGAAAGAAATGCTTTAGGATAAGGAAAAAGATGTAACCGCGGTGGATCACGCAATTGCACATTGTAACCGGTCCATGCACTCAAATCCTGCGCTAAACGTATACGAATCGCATCTGTAGAGATAAGATAAGGTAAAACGAGAATCACCACTCCAAATAAAAAGATAATTGAAATAAAAATTCCGCTCATAAATTTTATTATTCTGATGCGCACAACATCCATCTATACATATCACCCTATAACAGAATAAAAACACACTTAAA
>NZ_CADDZX010000357.1:0-396 GCF_902813205.1 Bartonella capreoli | reverse complement strand
GATCAAACGATCCAAAACCCGTAATACCTTTACTTGCGTCAATCTGCTGTACAACAATATTGTCAAGCCCTAAAGATTGAAATCTTTGTCGTGCCAATTCAACAAGTGCTTTATAACGATCAATCGTTATCACTCGATCACTAAGACATGCCATAAGAGCAGTACAAAAACCAGAACCTGTACCAATTTCTAAAACACGGCGTTTTTTTTTCAACGATAATGCAGCGAGAATTAAAAGCTGTTCTTCTAAACGCTCAATATATTCACCACATTCAATTGGAATAATTTTATTATCATATGCACTCTTAAGCCAAGGAACAGCTACAAAATGATGAAGTGGAATTTTCTCAAACGCAGCAAAAAAGCGCAGATCATCTAACCCTTTACTGCGCATTT
>NZ_CADDZX010000356.1:0-396 GCF_902813205.1 Bartonella capreoli | reverse complement strand
AAGACAAAAAACTCAATACAAAGAACACCAACATAATCGAGCGCATTCATTACTGTTAGGCTGATTTCTTGGGCTGATTTTTGCACGTCAAGTGGAATATGTGATGGAACAAAGGATTTATGAAGAATTCCGTTTTTATGTTGGTTTTCAGGGCAATCATAAAAAATATGTTCCCCTTGTTTTGTGCGAGCCGAGAGAACCGAAATTTCTGATAAAAAAGGAACTATTTCTTCCAAAATACAAGGCTGCTCCTGAAAAGTCCTTAAGGCTTCGTTACGGGTTTGTTCATTGGGGCGGTCAAGTTTGATCTGGTTTTTTCCGTCATAACCAAAACGACGCGTCTTTAAAAGGCCACGTTCGCCTAAGGCATCGAGAGCGGAAAGAAGAGAAGAAGAA
>NZ_CADDZX010000355.1:0-397 GCF_902813205.1 Bartonella capreoli | reverse complement strand
CTACGCTGCGTTGTATATTGAGATTGTCCCGGTCTACGTTTATCAAGATAAAATTGAATTTCTGAAAGAGTAAAAATAATCCCTGGAGGACAACCATCAATGACACACCCAAGAGCAGCTCCATGACTTTCACCCCATGTTGTTACACGAAACAAATGACCAAATGTATTATGCGACATAAAAAATGATCCGTTTCTCCGGCAAACATACGCAATTACAACATATGTTGAGTTGTACACGAACAGCCTCTATTTCAAAATACCGTCGGCCGTCTTAAATTTGGTCACATCACCACTGTCAAATAAAACCTTGCAAACCAAACTTTTATTCTTTAACGACAGAAATGTCTGGTGCATCAACAGCTTTCATACCTATGATGTTATAACCTGAATCCACA
>NZ_CADDZX010000354.1:0-397 GCF_902813205.1 Bartonella capreoli | reverse complement strand
GATATATTCAGGATTGAATTCACCACTTAACAAAAAACGTGCTTGTGTTATTGGTTGAGGGCATTTTACTTCTTCAAGGCCATCATCTCCAACGAGAGCATCCGGACTAGCGCGTGCCATTTCAGTTGTTGGATGGGCTATAAAACCACATCGGGTGACAGGGGTGTCGTAAAGAACGCTATATTCTTCAATTGCACTGTCTTCATGTTCATTTCCCCATCGCATAGCTGGCGTTTCATAAGATGATACTGTCTTGCCCATTAAGCGTTCTGTGATGAGTTGGAATTTATACTCTTCATATTTACATGTAGGTAAGCCCTTTGCTGTTTTATTGATAATGCTGCTAATGCTTAAAGCTGTAACTTTACCTAAACGAGCTTGAACCCGTTATGCTGTT
>NZ_CADDZX010000353.1:0-397 GCF_902813205.1 Bartonella capreoli | reverse complement strand
GCGGCATATTCAACTTCAGCTTCATCACGAATCCATTCTGCTGCGCCGGTGAGCAATTCATTGTATATCGCTGCACCAACTTGTCTCAGTTGAAACTGTACATCTCGTTTATTATTACGCTCTGGTCCAACAATGGCATTCACCAGAGGGGCAATACGGTTAAACGTCATAACAGGGCGCCGCTGTGCTTTTAAAACAGCTAAATCTTCTTCTGCCCACAGACGTCCATTATAAAAATCAAAGTCTTCACGCGCCTGCTCTCGCCATTCATTGACATGCTCAATATCTTCCCCGTGCCAATACTTAAGACGACTATAAAGCCCGTCATCATCAAGACTTGTTGTTTTTTTAAGGTCGTTTTCTAAAATGCCATCCATGATGCCGTTTCTCTTTCTGT
>NZ_CADDZX010000352.1:0-397 GCF_902813205.1 Bartonella capreoli | reverse complement strand
GGTTGTCGTGTCGTATTCTTTAATTTCCAGCATTCCAAATCGGCGTATCCCATTGATTGTCCGCAGTTCACCAAGAGCACCCCATTTTGAGAAAAAAGGTCGATTGATAGATATATAGTCGGCAAAACGGTCATAACAGACGGGCATAGGATGGTATTCGCCATTGATAAGCATACCAAGAAATTCGAGTGCAGAAGAATAAACATGACCATTTTTTTCATAAACACCGAGAAGTTCTGCACCGTAACGTTGTAATGATTGACCTAGGGTATTGTTGATATCATTGAGGGATTTGATACATGACTCCTGCCGTAATTTCTTTTGATCGAGAGTTTCTCGTTCATGCTGGGAAAAAAATGACATAACTTTGTCAGCTATCGGTTGAAAAACAATGGTC
>NZ_CADDZX010000351.1:0-397 GCF_902813205.1 Bartonella capreoli | reverse complement strand
TGAAACAGCTGATACGTTATCATCTTTACGTTATTGTCGCGAGCATGGTGTGAAAACAGCAACAATTGTGAATGTTGAACAATCGTCAATGGCCAGAGAAGCTGATTTTATTCTACCAACACTTGCTGGTCCAGAAATTGGTGTTGCTTCAACAAAAGCCTTCACTTGTCAATTAGCAACACTTGCTGCAATGGCTCTTGATGCTGCTAAGCAACGTGGGATTCTTTCAGAGAAAGAAGAGAATCAGTTTATTAGGCAATTGGCAGAAATTCCAAGGATTTTAAGCGAGGTTCTAAAGCTAGAGAGGAAAATTGAGTGTATTTCTCGTTATTTAATGAACGCAAAAGGTGTTCTTTATCTTGGACGTGGGACTTCTTATCCGATTGCTCTAGAGGGT
>NZ_CADDZX010000350.1:0-397 GCF_902813205.1 Bartonella capreoli | reverse complement strand
TTCTAAGAGCGTCAAGCGTTTCTTCTGCTGTTTCAGCCTCTACGGTAAGCAAGGAAAGAATATAGTCAATCTCTTTATCCTTAAGCTCTGCTCCTTTCGTAAAATCACCACTTTCATCCAAACGCCCCTTGCCTAAAAGCAAACGCACACCTTCAAGACCAAATTTATCAAGTTTATCAATTGCTCTAAGAACCGTTAAGCGCTTTTCAACCTGCTCACTTCCCCCCAAACCAACTTGCTCTAAGACACACTCCAGAATTTTTCGGTTATTAAGACGAATGGCATAATCATGCTGTTGAATTCCTAATTTTTCCAAACTATCAGCTGCCATCATGCAAATTTCGGCATCTGCCGCAACAGTTGGTGTACCAATAATATCAGCATCAAACTGCATAAA
>NZ_CADDZX010000349.1:0-397 GCF_902813205.1 Bartonella capreoli | reverse complement strand
CGTGGTGCTCCGGCTGCTATGGGCGCTGTGCCTTCATCTGTACGCGCTGTTCCCGCTGCTATGCGTGCTGCTCCTGCTGCTGTTGGACGGGGTGGAGTTGCTACTGGACGTGCTATTCCCGGTGCTATACGAGGTGCTCCTACAGCAGCAAAAGCTGTAGGTAAAGCTGTAATGAGGCCTATAAATAAGGCAGCCACAAGAACTTCAGGTGCAGCTGCAGATTATGCAAGTAGAGCAGAGGCAAAAGCATTTCAATCTGCATTAGCGCGAGGTGACACACAGGCAGAGGCGAAACTTGCAGGGGAAGCGGCGGCAAAAAAAGCAGTAGCAAAGTTTAATACAATACGCGCTGCAAAAAACGGTGGAATCTATGGAGCTATAGCAGGAAGTGGTGAAG
>NZ_CADDZX010000348.1:0-398 GCF_902813205.1 Bartonella capreoli | reverse complement strand
ATCAATATGGAATATAATCTCATTATATTCCTATTACACCTTCGGTTATAGAAAAATTTCACATTGAAGCTATGCAAACAATTTTAAAAACAGCACCACTTCCTCTGCTTGCTTATTGCTGCTATGGCACACGCTCAATTCACCTTTGCTCTTCAGCGCGTATTATTTAACCTTGTGTTCTAATAAAACAGAAAGAAACAAACATTAAACTTTCTTACTATTATAAATATGAGGCTATCTAAAAATCGACAAAAACAAAGATGAAATCTGATATTCAAACCGCTAGTTCACCTACTAATAAACGAAAAATTCTCCTTTTACATGTCGATTTGAAATATATTTTTATTCTCATAATTAGCATAAGTTGTATTTTTGCGATTCTTTTTGCCTTTTTAGAT
>NZ_CADDZX010000347.1:0-398 GCF_902813205.1 Bartonella capreoli | reverse complement strand
CAGAGTTGTAAAAGGGGAGGTTGTGTTTTCCTTTTTTGATTGTGGGAAAGGATGGGTGTGTTAGTTGAAGGGGGATGCTGGGGAGGAGATGCCGAGAGCTTGGGTTGAGAGGGAGGAGCTGGGGGGGGGATAGGGGGGTTGGGGAGAGAGACGTGGGGCGCTGTGGGGGGAAGGTTGGATACATTGGTGGAGTGGGAAAGCGCTGGGGGCAAGGTTATGGAGAGTGTTTGTGGGATATGAGGAGGCAGAGTGATGTGTGTGGGGGGGTGTTGGGGAGGTGAAAAGACTAAGGGGATGGGGGAGCATTGGGGGATAGGTTGGGTGCGTTAGAGGAATGGGGTTGCTGGGGATGAAGATACCGGGTGAATGGATCAAGAGGATGGAGTTGGAGGGAGGAT
>NZ_CADDZX010000346.1:0-398 GCF_902813205.1 Bartonella capreoli | reverse complement strand
GGGTATTTTTTGAGTGAGTTGCAGAGCTTTACTTAAAGGCATCTCATACGATTACTTACACTTTCTTTTATATTTTCTCTCGTAAATGAAAAAATACAAAGTTGCAGTTTTTTATCATCGTTCATAGATAATAAAGAATCTTATAGAGACAAGTTAATTTATAAATATAGTCTTTCTTATAACCAAATGATATTATAAATTGTGGTTACTTTGGCACTAAACTTACATCAGATAAATGTCACAAATATCCATGAAAGCTGGCAATATCTATTATAATTGTGACAATGATTTGTCAAAGCAGATTGCTCTTTTTCTCTTAGAAGGTGCATTGTTGCTACCGGGAGGTTTTCTATCACTTAATATTTTTGAACCAAGTACTCTTGAAATGGTTGAAGACG
>NZ_CADDZX010000345.1:0-398 GCF_902813205.1 Bartonella capreoli | reverse complement strand
GCTTACTGCTCAAATTTTCATGATCTAAAATATTTTTATTTACCTTTTTAGCTTCTCTACTTTTATGACAAACTTGTTGTGTTTTTATGATTCTGTTTAAAAAATTTGCCACTGTTGCTTCTGGTACTCTAATGAGCCGCATTTTTGGCTTTATACGTGAAATGTTGATGGCAGCAATGTTGGGAACTGGTCCTGTTTCCGATGCATTCAACGCCGCCTTTCGTTTTCCCAATACATTCCGCCGTTTTTTTGCTGAAGGGGCCTTTAATGCGGCTTTTGTTCCTCTTTTTGCAAAAAAAATTACCGAAGATGGTCAAGAAACTGCATGCAAATTTGCAGAAGAAGTTTTTGGTATTCTCTTTTCACTGCTCTTACTTTTAACCATCGCCATGGAATTA
>NZ_CADDZX010000344.1:0-398 GCF_902813205.1 Bartonella capreoli | reverse complement strand
ATTGCATTCTCACCTTCTAAAACTTGCACAACTGTTGGACCAGAAGACATAAACTCAACCAACTCACCAAAAAATGGGCGTTCTTTGTGAATAGCATAAAACCTTTCAGCCTCACGCTGACTCATCCACACTCGCTTAGATGCAACAACATGCAGTCCTGCATCTTCGAGCATTTTTGTAATTGCTCCTGTCAAATTACGACGTGTTGCATCTGGTTTAATCATTGAAAAAGTACGTTCTACAGTCATTTGACCACCTTTATTTGCATTTATAATATTATCTGGGCGTTCTATAGCGAGCGAGAAGCATTTTGCCAAGAGATTGTAGAAAAATCCGCACCAATTTTCAAAAATGCGTAATCAATTGTCAAGAAAACTTTAATAAAAAAGAAATTTCGC
>NZ_CADDZX010000343.1:0-399 GCF_902813205.1 Bartonella capreoli | reverse complement strand
TAATGAATCAGCTCCCACAAAATTGCACATAGATTTTAAGTCTGGATATTGATTAGCTAGTAGGCTTTCAACAGTAGGTGTATCAATACCATAAAAATCAGGATAAAAAATCATAGGGCTAGAAATGCGCATATGGACTTCTTTTGCTCCTGCATCTCGGAGCATCCGTACGATTTTAACGGATGTTGTTCCACGTACAATCGAGTCATCGATCAAAATAACGCGTTTTCCTTTGATGACAGAACGATTCGCAGAATGCTTTAATTTTACTCCAAAAGCACGAATTTGTTGTGTTGGTTCGATAAAAGTGCGACCAACATAGTGATTACGAATAATACCAAGCTCAAAGGGAATTCCAATTTCTTGTGCATAGCCAATTGCAGCGGGTGTTCCACCATC
>NZ_CADDZX010000342.1:0-399 GCF_902813205.1 Bartonella capreoli | reverse complement strand
TTTTGCCGAACCAGAATAGCGCAAATGCGGATTGCCCGGCATAATGCCTCCCAATTGCGATTGTCCCACTTCTTGCGCACGATTGTTGAGAATGACGCCTGGATTGCCAATATTAATATTGTAATATTTATTGTGGGATAAGCCTTTGCCATTTGGTGTAACAATATCAATTGAGGGAACTCCATTGTGCGCTGCAACAATATCAGGACGATGAGCAGCACCTGCGTTAGGATCAACAGCAATTTGCGCCTGTAGCGTTGCTGGTTGTAAAAGAATAGGTAAACCAATCCCGCCTAGGAAAATCTTTTTGAGTATCGTACTGGAGACTAAAACTTCAAACCATGTTGTTCTTTTTGCTCTCTGCTCATATCTCATGCTTGTATCCTCCAATATTATACT
>NZ_CADDZX010000341.1:0-399 GCF_902813205.1 Bartonella capreoli | reverse complement strand
GGGGGCTTTGGTGCCGGTAAGTCTGATCCGCCCTGCGGATTTATTAGAAGATGAAACGGTGCGTAAAATTATGGGCTTTGCCAAAGAATTATCGGCAAGGGTTGCGCGTTTTAACAATCATACGATTGCGGATTTGAGTGCCTTTGATAACTTGCTTGCGCAAGAATATGGTGTGGAGCGGCGTGGCAAAAAGGGCAATTGTACTTACCAGAGTTTTGATGGTTTGCAACGCATTAAGGTGCAAGTGCAAGAGAGCTTTGATTTTGGTCCACAATTACAAATTGCCAAAAGCCTTCTTGATGAATGTTTGAATGAGTGGTCTGCGGATGCGCGTCCTGAAATTCGCGCGATTATTACGCGTGCTTTTAATACGGATAAAGAAGGCAAGGTGAATCGGGG
>NZ_CADDZX010000340.1:0-400 GCF_902813205.1 Bartonella capreoli | reverse complement strand
CCATGTGTGCAAATGGGCCGTTCCATTTATACCGTAGAAGCTATTAATGCTAAAAACCATAAATCAATTTTACTTATATGGTGGATTTAAATTAAAGGTAATCACATGCGCGTTGCTTGAGCCACATAACGTTGACGATTAGGGCTTGATATTGCGATGGCTAAACGTATAGAATTATTTTCATCACCTTCAGCATATTCAGGAAGCTCAATTTCATCAAGGCCGGTAAGACTTATTTCAAGTCCACGGAGTGCCTTTTGCAATGATTCTTGAAAAGTACGGCCAATTGGCATGACTTCCCCAACAGATTTCATTGCAGTGGTTAAGACAGATGATGAACCATGAAATTTTTCAAAAGCAGAACGAGGGATTTTGGTGACAATATAATCGATAGAGGGTT
>NZ_CADDZX010000339.1:0-400 GCF_902813205.1 Bartonella capreoli | reverse complement strand
TGGTGGGCGTACGACGGAGTTTGGAGAAGGTCCGCCAGTTCAACGTACTTTTGCGGCGGCTGAGCGTTCTGGGCATGCTATTTTGCACGCGGTTTATGGGCAAAGCTTAAAGCATAATGCGCAATTTTTTATTGAATATTTTGCGCTTGATTTAATCATGACCGATGGTGTGTGTACAGGTGTTGTGGCGTGGAATTTAGATGACGGTACAATTCCCCGTTTTTCTGCTAAAATGGTTGTTTTGGCAACAGGTGGTTATGGACGTGCTTATTTTTCTTCTACATCAGCCCATACATGTACAGGTGATGGCGGTGGTATGATTGCACGTGCTGGGTTGCCGCTTTAGGATCAGGAGTTTGTTTAATTTATAAACTTGGGTTTTTATGGTTTTGGTTGTTTA
>NZ_CADDZX010000338.1:0-400 GCF_902813205.1 Bartonella capreoli | reverse complement strand
AGGCAATTTTTTTCTTTAATGGATCACTTGCTTCATAACGTTCAAGCACTAATGTTGCTTTTTTCTGTAACTTAGCATTTTCTTCTGACCATCTGAAAGCATCATCGACTTCTGCTGTTGTATATAAGGTTGAAAAAATAGACGAATAAGAACGTGCATGAACCGCTTCCATAAATGCAATATTTGTCAAAACAGCTTCTTCATGTTCTGTTATTGCATCAGCCATAAGTGAAATGGCTCCTACAGCATTTTGAACTGAATCAAGCAAAGACAGTCCCGTGAAAACACGAATTGTCAGCTTGCGCTCTTCCTCTGTTAAACTTGCCCATGAAGGAATGTCACTGGAAAGTGGTACTTTTTCAGGCAACCAAAAATTTCCAGTTAAACGATTCCAAACTTC
>NZ_CADDZX010000337.1:0-400 GCF_902813205.1 Bartonella capreoli | reverse complement strand
GGCCATTGTTGGTTATGGCTCACAAGGGCATGCGCATGCTTTAAATCTGAAAGATTCAGGTGTTCAAAATGTACAGATTGCTTTGCGTTCAGGGACGACAACAGCTAAAAAGGCTATGGTGGATGGTTTTGAGGTTATGAGTGTTGCTGAAGCAGCAAAATGGGCTGATCTTATTATGATGGCAACACCAGATGAATTGCAAGCTGACATTTATAAAGAGCATATTCATGAGCATTTACGTGATGGGGCTGTGATTGCCTTTGCGCATGGTTTGAGTATTCATTTTGGCTTAATTGAACCTAAAAAAACAGTTGATGTCGTGATGATTGCTCCTAAAGGCCCAGGTCATACAGTTCGTAATGAATACCAACGTGGTTGTGGAGTTCCTTGTTTAATTGCT
>NZ_CADDZX010000336.1:0-401 GCF_902813205.1 Bartonella capreoli | reverse complement strand
TAGGTGTTATTTATAACTCTCATAATCGGTTTGAGGCTAAGAATATAGGGATCTGAATTGGTGCTAATGGGTATTTAGATAAAAATATAAATCAAAAGGTTAAAGATGCAGTGTTGCAAAAAGATTCACAGAAACGGGTGTAAAGAATTGAAAAATGGTAAGTTTGTTTGGTGAAAAAATAGGTGCAACGAATGTAGCAGAATTTACTGTTTCCGAAATAGCAGGGGCTTTAAAGCGCGTTGTTGAAGAGAAATTTGGTTATGTGCGGGTGCGGGGAGAGATATCAGGTTATCGCGGGGCTCATGCTTCCGGTCATGCTTACTTTGCCTTAAAAGATGATAAGGCACGGTTGGAAGCGGTTATTTGGCGTGGCATTATGGAAAAGCTCAAATTTCCTCCCG
>NZ_CADDZX010000335.1:0-401 GCF_902813205.1 Bartonella capreoli | reverse complement strand
CATTTTTTAATACAGTTTTCTGCATCCACAGGTTTAAATTTTGATCATTTTATTAAGGAACTTGAGTCATTTTGTTCACATCGTTCTACTGAAATTGGAAATCTTATTCCAGCACGTAAAAGGCAACTTCAATTATTAAAAGAGGCTGTTAAAGAAATTGAGGCTTCTATAAATTATGATCTTGATTTAAGTTTACGTGCGGAATATCTTCGTCGTGCAAGTGATTTTCTTGGAAAAATTACGGGCGATATAGATGTTGAGGATTTGCTTGATATTATTTTTTCGGAATTTTGTGTTGGCAAGTAATGATTCACGTGAAACATTGATTATTTCATAGACAGATTAAAAAGATCATGTATTCTCTATATTCTGTTTCACGTGAAACTTTGGAACAGTTCTCT
>NZ_CADDZX010000334.1:0-402 GCF_902813205.1 Bartonella capreoli | reverse complement strand
AATTGTCTAATTTACAATCTCTTCTTCCTGTGCTTGAAGCTGTTGTTCAGTCTGGTAAACCACTTCTCTTTATCGCTGAGGATGTGGATGGTGAAGCTTTGGCAACGCTTGTTGTCAACAAGGTGCGTGGTGGGTTGAAAATCGGTGCTGTGAAAGCTTCAGGCTTTGCTGCTCGTCGTAAAGCAATGCTTGAAGATATTGCAATTTTGACATCGGGTCAGGTTATTTCCGAAGATGTGGGCATTAAGCTTGAAAATGTCACTTTGGATATGCTTGGACGCGCTAAGAAAGTCAATATTTCTAAAGAAAATACGACGATTATTGATGGTGCTGGACAAAAAGCTGAGATTAGTGCTCGCGTCAATCAGATTAAAGCACAGATCGAAGAAACAACTTCTGACT
>NZ_CADDZX010000333.1:0-402 GCF_902813205.1 Bartonella capreoli | reverse complement strand
TTTTGATTTTGACATTTTTTCAATCAAACCAATCGTCACCTCACTTTGATCGGTCAATTTATAAGCCTGACGTTTTCCATCCTTTTCAACAATAGAAATTTCTTCTGGTGAAACCCACCCTTGGTCATCACGATAGGTTTCATGAACAACCATCCCTTGGGTAAAAAGCCCTTTAAAAGGCTCATCCACGCTCATATGCCCAATCAATTTCATAGCACGCATAAAAAAGCGTGCATAAAGAAGAGGGAGAATCGCATGTTCAATTCCACCAATATATTGTTGCACAGGCAACCATTCGGCTATCGCTTGCTTGTCGACAGGTTCTTGTACAAAAGGCGCAGTAAAGCGGGCATAATACCAAGAAGAGTCAACAAATGTATCCATGGTATCAGTTTCACGTTT
>NZ_CADDZX010000332.1:0-402 GCF_902813205.1 Bartonella capreoli | reverse complement strand
CAAGTCATTCATTGCTTCTGGAACAATTGCTTGACAACGGATTGCTTGGTGAACATTCTGATTGGCGTGCATGGAAAGAATAGCTTTTTAAAGCTTACCAGCAAATAGAATCGGACCAACAAATTTGGAATCTTCGCGATGGACGTACAGTGCGGGTTATTGCTAGCCCTCATCCGCAAGGAGGTGTTACTTGGCTTTACGAAAATCTTACTGAAAAAATTGATCTTGAGCGGCGCTATAACACATTAATTAAAATACAAGGGGAAACACTTGACAAACTTTCAGAAGGTGTAGTGGTTTTGGGAACTGATGGTCGCCTTCGTTTATCAAATCCAGCCTTATCAAAATTGTGGTCTCTACCTTATAATTTATTAGTAGAAGGGACCCATATTACACACTTAC
>NZ_CADDZX010000331.1:0-403 GCF_902813205.1 Bartonella capreoli | reverse complement strand
TATCTCGCGTCTTCAAGAGAGCCACTGACATCTTTTTACCTAAAATCCTCTATATCAAGCAAGATTCACAAAAAATATAAACTGTTATCAACAATTCTCTCTAGCTAATGAACACCCACAGCACTCATTATGTCCGATAACACCCCAACAAATCATAAAAGAATCCCCACTGCCATCATTGCGCGTAAAAAATTCATAAATATACTAAAACCATCATACTCTTTACTAATTCAAAAGATTGCAACAGACTTTTAGCTCTCAGGATGTCTCAAAGAAGCTTTTTACTTCTTCTTTTGAAAGAGCTTTTAACCGCACAAGCGTCTCACTTGTAGTGCACAAGAAACTAATTTTGATTTTTTCACCATGATTAAATTTAAAACGAGAGAATTTTACAATTCTTAAG
>NZ_CADDZX010000330.1:0-403 GCF_902813205.1 Bartonella capreoli | reverse complement strand
ATTTCTAGAAAATGATGATGCAAATCGTGCACTAATGGGTTCAAATATGCAGCGTCAAGCGGTTCCGCTTATACGTGCTGAGGCACCATTTGTCGGTACAGGTATGGAATCGATAGTTGCTCGTGATTCTGGAGCTGCTATTGGTGCAAAACGTAGTGGTATTGTTGATCAGGTTGATGCAACACGTATTGTTATTCGTGCAACGGAGGATCTAGATCCTTCAAAGTCTGGTGTTGATATTTATCGTTTACAAAAATTTCAGCGTTCCAATCAGTCTACTTGTATTAATCAGCGTCCTCTCGTGCATGTTGGTGATCGGGTAGAGAAAGGTGATATCATTGCTGATGGTCCGTCAACTGATCTTGGTGATTTAGCTCTTGGACGAAATGTTCTTGTGGCATTT
>NZ_CADDZX010000329.1:0-403 GCF_902813205.1 Bartonella capreoli | reverse complement strand
GTTGGGAGGGCTCTCTTCGAGGGGATTTTTAAAAGAGCGTATGGTGTGGGGGATGAGGGTTGTGGGAGTGGAGAAAGGGGTGTGTCGATTGTGTTGGTGAGAGGAGGATGGCGTTTGGGGGGGAGTGTCTTGTGTGTTGGTGGAGGAAGATGAGAGCCAGGTTGGGTTGTGCTGGTGGTGGGGCGGTTATTTGAGATGTACTGGGGGGGGGATTAGGTGAAGTTTGAGGGTGGCTGTGGGAGATGGCTGGGGGGGGGGGAAGTGGGTTTGGGAGGACTTTCTTCGAGGGGGATTTTTAAGAGCATTAGAGGTGGGGTGGTGAGGACGGGGGGGGTGGGGAAAGGGGGATGTCGGTTGGGGTGGGGAGAGGAAGATGGCGTTTGGGGGGGGGTGCCCTGTGCGG
>NZ_CADDZX010000328.1:0-404 GCF_902813205.1 Bartonella capreoli | reverse complement strand
AGGCGGCATTTCTCTCATCGTAAATTAAGGACGAAAATGCCATCTTTTTTATACTTTAAGAAGGTGGCGTTTTTAGCACCATTCAGTAGCGACTTGTGCTTCTTCTGACATACAATCGGGGGTCCATGGCGGATCAAATGTCTTAATCACTTCAACACATGAAACACCTTCAACTGCAATTACAGCATTCTCTACCCACCCTGGCATTTCCCCTGCTACAGGGCAACCAGGTGCCGTGAGCGCCATTTCGATTTTTACTGAACGATCGTCTTCATTATCCACGCGATAATTGAGCCCTAGGTCATAGATATTAGCAGGTGTTTCTGGATCGTAAATCGTTTTAAGAGCAGAGATGATGGCATCTGTCATAGGCTCAGTTTCTGCTTTTGGAATTGCTGATGTCT
>NZ_CADDZX010000327.1:0-404 GCF_902813205.1 Bartonella capreoli | reverse complement strand
GAACAATTTTCATCTGCTGGTCTGTATAATCATGCAACTGGCCCCCATTTATTGCTTCTTTTGATCCTTGTTCAATGCGGCCATCGGCAACATTATCAATTAATACAGGTTCACTTTCATTACCACCCGCTAAAGTGACTTTATTAATCTTGTTTCCTTCTTCATCTCTATCATATTTTACAACTCCATCTGCAAGTTCACCAACCGTATTCTCAATATTATCAACTTTATTTTCAATATTTAAAACGGTGTCACCAATATCAGCAATTGTATCACCAATATCAGCAATTGTATTTGAAATATTGTCAACTCTGTTTTCAATATGATCAACCTTCTTTGCAACATTTTTAACACGTTCATTTGTTTCCCAAAGCTGCCCACCATTTACTGCTTCTTTCGAATCT
>NZ_CADDZX010000326.1:0-404 GCF_902813205.1 Bartonella capreoli | reverse complement strand
AACAAGATCAGCTCCTTCAAACAGACGGCATGCCTTCTCTATACTATCTATTTTTTCATCGTAGAACGCATATTGAGTTGAAGGGCTAATATAGGGCGCTTTATCTCTAACAACATCAACCTTTTTTTTCCCTAAGTCATTATAATTATAGAGTATTTGCCTAGACAAATTTGATTCTTCAACAATATCAAAATCATAGCTTTTAATGTGTCCTACACCCATTGCAGATAATGTATAAAAAACATAGCTCCCGCATCCACCCAAACCAGCTATAGTTATCTTAGCATCTTTCAATTTGGAGTTAGCTAAAAGAGCATTGTCAAAATTACCTGATACAGGCTTAAATAAGTTAATTTGCCTATCAAATCTGTTATATTCGCTCTCACTAAGCCCTGCTTTTCTTA
>NZ_CADDZX010000325.1:0-404 GCF_902813205.1 Bartonella capreoli | reverse complement strand
ACTTGGTATTGACGTTGAGTTAATAGATTTGCGGACTATTCGTCCGATGGATCTCTCGACAATTCTTACTTCTGTTAAGAAAACGGGTTGTTTAGTAACAGTTGAAGAAGGTTATCCTCAATCATCTGTTGGAACTGAGATAGCAACGCGGGTTATGCAGCAGGTATTCGACTATCTTGATGCACCAGTTATTACTATTTCTGGCAAAGATGTTCCCATGCCTTATGCTGCTAATCTTGAAAAACTGGCTTTGCCCAATATTGCTGAAATTGTCGAAGCTGTTAAGGCTGTGACTTATAGAGCATAACGGAGGAAAGCACTATGCCCATTAAAATTACAATGCCTGCGCTTTCTCCTACGATGGAAGAAGGGAATTTATCAAAGTGGAATGTCAAAGAAGGAGA
>NZ_CADDZX010000324.1:0-404 GCF_902813205.1 Bartonella capreoli | reverse complement strand
AGAAAAGTCTGTTAGTGTATGGATCGAAACAGCTTACAGTCGAGCCGGTCCAGGTGGCACAGGTGCTGCCAAATGTGGTGGAAACTATGCAGCGGGCTTACTTGCACAAAACAGTGCGACACAAAATGATTGTAGCCAAGTGCTTTTCCTTGATATGGTCGAACATAAGTGGATCGAAGAACTTGGCGGCATGAATGTTTGCTTTATTATGGCAAATAATACACTTGTAACACCTGCACTTAATGGCACTATCCTTCCAGGAATAACACGTCATTCAATTTTACAGTTGGCTCAACAAATGGGGTTAACAATAGAAGAGCGGCCTTATTCTTTTGAATCACTCAAAGAGGATGCCCGAAGTGGTCATCTTAAAGAAGTCTTTGCTTGTGGCACAGCAGCGGTTA
>NZ_CADDZX010000323.1:0-405 GCF_902813205.1 Bartonella capreoli | reverse complement strand
GTTTCCCTGCTTGGACAGAAGAAGATATCAATAAATATTATAAACAATGGACTCTTGGTCCACATGAACGTGTATGGCTTGATGTTCTTCTCTACACAGGCTTACGACGGGGAGATGTTGTACGCATCGGTTGGAAGGATGATAAAGATAATATCATTCATTTAAAAACAGAAAAAAGCAAATTTCAGACAGATGTTTTTCTTCCCATTTTACCCGAATTAACGAAAACACTTGAAACGGGTCCTATTGGTGATGAAACATGCATTTGTGGGAAAGGGGGAAAAAAACTTACCAAAGAAGCTTTTGGTAACTTGTTTAGAGATGCTTGTAATGCAGCAAGAATAAAAAAATCAGCCCAGGGTTTGAGAAAATTAGCCGCAACAAGAGCTGCCAATGCAGGGGCTA
>NZ_CADDZX010000322.1:0-405 GCF_902813205.1 Bartonella capreoli | reverse complement strand
CATTATGAAGTCCAACAGGTGTGGAATCTTTTCCTTTCCCTAAAGTCACACTCGTATAATTAATAGTGTTATTGTCATCACCTGTTTTATCATAATGAACAACCGCTGAATCATCTGACTGAAGACTGCTGGAAAGATCCTTTAAACCTTTTTCAAGCTGACCCTTGTTAACGGCATCATTGTTATCTTTTGCATCCCCTACACCGGAAATCACCCGATTCACACCGCTTGTATTCGCAACATTAATTACAGTACCATTTGTTTCCTTACCAATAGTAATAGGATCAGCGTTTTTATCCTGCTTAATAAGGCTATCTCCTTCTACTTTGGTAACCGCATTATTAATTTCTTTGGTAATCTCTTTATGAAGATTCGTGAAAGAACTACCTACACCGGTAAAGGCAG
>NZ_CADDZX010000321.1:0-405 GCF_902813205.1 Bartonella capreoli | reverse complement strand
TTTATTGGTTTTTTAACCGTAATGAAGAGACTACCTCTCGCTTATTGAATATGCAGGAAGATAAAACTTTTGTTTTTGATGTGGCTTTGGTTTTGGAATTATTGGCTGGCAGCAATGACGGGGATCCTTGGTGATTTGGAAGTAAATAAAAAAGTTATGATATAAGCAGCAGATTCTGGTTATGCGATAGAAACAGATCTAGTTGATTGGCTTGTACGCAAATTGGGGCCTTTCTTTCGTGAGGCTCATCATATTACTGGATGCATTGTGACATTGGCAGAAAAAGAGAAATGTCGTCCTAATAATTTGTCATTGGCTGAATTTCAACGATCCATCCTGATATCAATGCAGCTGCTTTTGATGTTTTAACAGTTGAAAAATCAGTTGAAAGTCGTAAAATTTTTG
>NZ_CADDZX010000320.1:0-405 GCF_902813205.1 Bartonella capreoli | reverse complement strand
CAACACCTGTATCTTTAATTCTGCAGACAAGGTTATTTTTTTTCTTGAAAGCAAAGATACCAATATTTCCACCCGAAGGTGTGAATTTAACAGCATTAGAGATGAGGTTTAGGAAAATTTGTTTCATGGCACGGCTATCAACTTCTGCATACAGTTCTGGAGCAATATTTGTTGTAATAAAAATATTTTTTTCTTGAGCCTGTGGCGTAAGTGTTCGTGCTGCTTCACTAATGATTGGTCCAAGATCAATATTTTTACAATCAAGGGTAAATCTTCCAGCTTCGATTTTGGACATATCAAGGATATCATTGATAAGGGTTAGAAGATGGGTTCCTGAGTTGTAAATGTCATGCATATATTCTTTATAGCGTTGCGAACCAAGAGGACCAAAGGTGGATTGTAACA
>NZ_CADDZX010000319.1:0-406 GCF_902813205.1 Bartonella capreoli | reverse complement strand
AAGTTGTCCATTAAATCGCTCAACTTTTCCTGATACAACAACTTTTCTTCCTTCTGGTAGTTGTTTTTTTAGCCAAGAACAATGAGCATGGAAAAAGACTAAATTTATTTTTCCTGTTTGATCATGAGCAATAACTCGATAAGGTGATCGACTCCGACCAATTGGCGGTGGCTGGTGCTGATCGATGATAATTTCAAGAGTATTAGTGATACCTTCTTGAGCAAAAGCAATGCTTGGACATATTCTACGATCTATCACGGAATGGGGCATTAATTGAAGAAGGTCGATAAGAGTCGGTTCACGTTGCGTGGGATTAATGTTTAAGACTTTGGCTAGTAAGGCACATATTGGGGGGCTTATTCCTTGGAGAGTGCGAACAGAGGCAAAAAGAGGATGAATAAGGTTT
>NZ_CADDZX010000318.1:0-406 GCF_902813205.1 Bartonella capreoli | reverse complement strand
TTGCTCATTAAACCGCACAAAAGTATTGGGTGTATAATGTGTTTTTTCCAACCCTGTCCCCGAAATGGTGGCACACGGTTCTATTTCTTTCAAAGACAGCCCTGCCACTTCTTCAACTTCTTCAGCAGTTACCCCACCATGACGCAATAGATAGATATTTTTATCACAAACCTTAACAATCTTTGATTCAAGCCCTATCTTAGAAACTCCTCCATCAATAATTAAAGGCACTGATACCCCCAAAGATGCAAATACAGATGCAGCTGAAGTGGGACTAAGACCTCCCGATTGAGTTGCACTAGGAACTGCTAAAGGTCGACCAAAATGTTGAACATCTGCTGCAAAGCCGCCAACAGGAAAACGAACAGCCAATGTATCAAGACCAGAAGTCGTTAAAGGATGAATG
>NZ_CADDZX010000317.1:0-407 GCF_902813205.1 Bartonella capreoli | reverse complement strand
ATTGATTTGCCAGAATCCCTTTTAGAGGCAAAAAATTCTTTAATTATTGGTTTAATTGCTTCAGCTGAAAGAATCTCACATATTCGTCAAAATCGAGATTTGGGAGAAGGTTTTGCTCTTGATAGTTATACAAATCGTATCAACATAGCTGAAGAATTAATCTATGCAAAACGCATTTGCGAACGTTTTGGTTGGCCTATTATTGATGTCACAAGACGCTCTATTGAAGAAACTGCTGCTGCAATATTTGAACTTTTATCACGATTTCGTGAAGGAAAATGAGAGAAAATTCTCATGAACGCAGATACGTTAATATTAGCATCTCTTAGTTTTTATCGTGCAAAATTATTAAAAAAAGCAGGTTTAAATTTTTTCATTGAAGGAGCTTCTTTTGATGAAAGAGAAGT
>NZ_CADDZX010000316.1:0-408 GCF_902813205.1 Bartonella capreoli | reverse complement strand
GAGGAGAAAACTTCGATGTCATGGCTATCAACATCGATAAAGCTACCTCTCCTGAAAAAATTCAGAAATTTTTACAGGATGTCCATGCGGATAATTTGCTTTACTATCGCGATGAAACAATGGCTATTTTCAACAGCGTCAGAAAACAAGGACTCGCTTTAGGTTTGCCTATCACATTTCTCATCGATAAAAAAGGATATCTTATTGCTTCATTCAACGGTGCAGCTCCATGGGCTAATGACGATGCCAAAGCGCTTATAAAAGCTGTCATACAAGAGACACGATAACTTAATAACTGCACCTTTTTAAATTTGTATAATAAGATCCAATGAAGACAAAAAAGTAGAACGGTCTTTGCGATAAAAAGTTCGTGGCCCTCCTATTATACTGCCTTGTCCTCGCAAATCT
>NZ_CADDZX010000315.1:0-409 GCF_902813205.1 Bartonella capreoli | reverse complement strand
AAAAATAAATACTTTGCAGTTATACCGGAATAATATTTTACTTCATGAAAACTGGAGCATTTTTTTCACTAAAAAACTTAGAAAAATATAAACATAAAAATATTGTAATATTTGTTTTGAAACACATAATATAAAGCAATCGTGTATCCTGATTTAAAAAAGCCAATTTCAATAAGGCTTGTTATTTCGAAACTTCAAAATTGAAAAATTCTATTTACACCAAAATATACAGTTCACACTAACTTCAACAAAATTCCAAATTAAACTGTAAACAGAAATTATCTGCACAATATTTTAATACTACTTTGTATCTGCAGCAATTCTGGCTTTAATAATCGCCTCTTTCTCTACCCCCTCCTCCCCCCCCTTTATCTTATCAACATTTTCCATACTTCCTATAACCTGCCCC
>NZ_CADDZX010000314.1:0-409 GCF_902813205.1 Bartonella capreoli | reverse complement strand
GAACGCACTTCTTCATTTTTGCTGCGACTTAATTGTAGCCCTAACAAAGAAGAAACTGTACCAAGAGAATTGCCAATGCGGTGGCTTGCATCCTGTAACAATATTTCAACACGTTGGCGTTCTTTTTCAGCATGATTACGAGCTCTTTCCAATTCTTGTGTCCGTTCTTTTACACGTGCTTCAAGAGCAGCATTTTCACTATGAAGCAACAATTGATACATTTTTAAAGAACGTATATCGCGACGAAAACGATTAATAACAAAATAAGCAGAAATAAAAGTACTCACAACAGAAACAATCGCTGCCAATGTTAAAGCAGCCCGCATAAATGCTATACCTTCGCGCTGTTTTTGCCGCACCACATCATCACCATTAATAAAGCTTGTCATCAATTGCGCTAAACGCGCCA
>NZ_CADDZX010000313.1:0-410 GCF_902813205.1 Bartonella capreoli | reverse complement strand
AGCCCTTCTATTTGGAGACGGACTACTGCTTTCTCAAAACTATGCTGTAATAAAAATTACGAATAGAGTTTATTAATTAAAAAAATTAGAGCACAAAGCTCATGATATAGTAGGTATTTAAAAACTTGAGTGTTTTATTACATTAGATAGATTATGTGATTTTTTAAATTGTCGTACTTCAATGATTGTTTCAATCATTGGGCCAGAATCTGCCCGAACGGCAGCAAAGTTCTCTCTTCATCTCATAAAAGAGCGTAAAACAATTTTGTTGGTAGATATTTCTGGTCAACAAAGAGAGAAAGTCATTGGTCCACATCGAGGATTGAGCGATATTTTAACAGGGAATGCCCAGTTGCAGGATGTTATGTATCGTGATTATGATACGGGGGTTGATATTCTTCCCCAGGGGT
>NZ_CADDZX010000312.1:0-410 GCF_902813205.1 Bartonella capreoli | reverse complement strand
CAAGCAAAGGCACTGAAAGAACAGGAGAGACGAGAGAATGTCCTTCCCTTCACAAAAACGTCTTTATTATTTTTATAACCTCCCCCTCGCGCCCCGTGCTGATCCTTTTTGGATTGGATATGCATTTAAATCGACAGAAAGGCACCTTTGAGAGAGATTTGGAAGTTTTTTGATGAATTCCACATCTGAAACATAAAACCCTCTGTACGGGGCTAATTTAAGGAACTTAGAACAGATGCGAAAATTAGGGCAATCGCTATGAAATTTATAAACCAACTTTTAGCAAAGAATCTTGACACGATTAAGGAAATGCGTTTATGTACACATCAGGTGCTTCAAAAACACTGAATCGATAGCGGTTGGTTACCGACCTAATCAGTCTTCCGTGCATTATTAAGACTTTGACTCAT
>NZ_CADDZX010000311.1:0-410 GCF_902813205.1 Bartonella capreoli | reverse complement strand
AGGGCGTATTCCTTCTGCTGTGGGCTATCAGCCAACTTTGGCAACGGATATGGGGGCTTTGCAAGAACGTATTACCAGCACAAAAACGGGATCTATTACTTCTGTTCAGGCTATTTATGTTCCAGCCGATGACTTAACGGATCCAGCACCTGCAACATCTTTTGCCCATTTGGATGCAACCACGGCTCTTTCGCGTTCGATTGCTGAAAAGGGGATTTATCCCGCTGTTGATCCGCTTGATTCTTTCTCACGCATGTTGGATCCACTGATTGTAGGTGAAGAGCATTATACTGTTGCTTGTCAAGTTCAAACTATTTTGCAACGCTATAGAGCGCTACAGGATATTATTGCTATTCTTGGAATGGATGAACTTTCTGAAGATGACAAGTTGTTAGTGGGGCGGGCGCGTA
>NZ_CADDZX010000310.1:0-410 GCF_902813205.1 Bartonella capreoli | reverse complement strand
AAAGCCAGTCTTATCATCAGACAACATTGGGCAAGATTATTCAAGCAATAGTAAAGCGCAATGGCTACATTCCCGAGGTTGATCCTTATCTAGCAAAGATTGTCGTGCGTCACCTTGATCAGACGGGTGAAAGCGACATGGCTTTTACAGCACGACTTGCTGCAGAATATGACGCTGTAGCAAAACCTATGGATAGCAGACTTGTTCTGGCCAAACGTGGTGAAGGCAAGGATACTACTGGAGAGATGCTACCTGTGGACGCTATTCATGAAAGAATGTGTAGCTCTTGGGATTTTAAATACAGTGCACGTGATGAAAAAGGAGAAGCACAGGGATTAACACCAGGTGAAGGAGATGATCAAAAAGCAGCATCAGCAGCACAAAACCCAGAAGATATTGAAGAGTATGAT
>NZ_CADDZX010000309.1:0-410 GCF_902813205.1 Bartonella capreoli | reverse complement strand
AAAAATCCGTAATGAATTAAAATTTTGCCTTTTGTTAAAAAGGGGGGGGGAGTAAATATTTAGGAATATATCTATATGAAGAAGAAAAGTTTCTTACTTTACACAGTTTCTGGTGTTATATTTTGCTCTTCGAGCTTATCTTATGCCCTTAATTTAACGTCTCCCCTGCTGTTAACGAAAGATTTTTTGTCTACGCGTCCTACAGCCGATACCCCAACAGATAGATCTGCAAATTCTAAATCCACAGGAGATAATATTTCAGAGTCTATAACGACAGAAACAGATACTGAATCTAGAAGGCGTCAAGATACTTTCTCTCGTTTTACAAATCTCATCACCAAAAAAAATCTACCGAGTTCTCTTGTATCTACACAGGCAGATTCAGCAAAACCAGCACCTAAAAAACAAGA
>NZ_CADDZX010000308.1:0-411 GCF_902813205.1 Bartonella capreoli | reverse complement strand
AAGTTTAGGTATATCACTCTCTCGAGGTGTAGAACTTACATTAGCACGCCTTAATAGCATTTTAGCAAAAGTCATGAACACCCAACAACAGGAATTGGTCAATCAGGTTATTTTGCGTACACAATCTCAAGCCGAGTATCATCCTAAAAATATCGGCCATTTTGGTTTGAACTTACATAACTATACACATTTTACTTCACCAATACGTCGTTATGCTGATCTTATTATTCATCGAGCACTTATTAAAGCCCTAAAATTGGGAAATGACCCATTAACAGAGATACAAGAACAAAATCTTGCGGAAATTGCCACACAAATTTCCTTATATGAGCGCCGTGCAATGATGGCTGAAAGAGAAACCATTGATCGGCTTGTCGCACACTATCTAACCAACAAAATAGGCTGTACTTT
>NZ_CADDZX010000307.1:0-411 GCF_902813205.1 Bartonella capreoli | reverse complement strand
ATTTACGCCATCACTCTCTTTAGAATAAATCGAGCTTTACTCATCTTTTGTAACAAACCAAATGTATAAGCGTTTAAGCTGCAAACCTCTCTTGTCAAAAGTTTGCTTAAAGAAGCGATTAACATTTTTTCTAGAAAGTATTTTATGAACCCTATCGTTACCGTTCTGCTGCTTGTTTCATGTAACGTTGATTTGAACAGCTGTTATTCCAATGACTCCATGGTGAAATTCTATCCAACAGCACAAATATGTGAGAAAGATATCATACCATCAATCAAAAAACTCACAACCGGGCAGCAAATTTTTGCTCAATGCACAAACATATCAATATACTCAACTCAACAAAAAGTTACTCGTGCTGGGTCTGTTACAAGCCAAGGCAATTTCCTGCTTCAAAGCTTCCATAACAAT
>NZ_CADDZX010000306.1:0-412 GCF_902813205.1 Bartonella capreoli | reverse complement strand
TATTGATTAAGCTTTAGCTGGTCTTGCTACCCTTGTAAATGTTACGCTTCATGCTGATGGATCTTGTTCTGTCCGTGATAATGGATGTGGAATTCCAACTGATATTCACTTAACGGTAGGCGGGTCAGCATCTGAAGGCATTATGACCCAACTTCATGCTGGTGGAAAATTTGATCAATATTCTTATAAAGGGCCAGGAGGATTACACGGCGTTGGTGTCTCTGTTGTCAATGCGCTTTCAGTTTGGCTGCGACTACAAATTAAACGTAATGGCAAAACACATGAAATGTCGTTTACATGCGGAGAGGATGATTGCACACTTAAAATTGTACGTAATTGCCATGTAGAGAGAGGAAAACAAAACAGCTTCTTTCCAAGATCTGAAATTTTTACTAAAACTAAATATGTTTTT
>NZ_CADDZX010000305.1:0-412 GCF_902813205.1 Bartonella capreoli | reverse complement strand
CGAAGGGAAAAATACCTTCAAATTGGTCGATCTCTAACATAGGTTATTTTTTGTGAGGGGTGTTGGATTGGAGTTTTATTCGATGACATTTAGCAGATTCCTCGCTGTGTGTGTGTTATTTGTAATGGGAATATTGGCGGCATGTGGGGGAAGATTGCCAGCTTCTATTCGTGCCAAAGTTGAGCAGCCGTTGCCACAAGAAATCCAGAACAGAATGGCTTTGTACGATATTGATCCTTATGCACCAATTGTAATGCGATTTTTCAAGGAAGAAAATCTTGCTGAAGTTTGGAAGCAATCTCGTTCAGGGCCTTTTATCTTGGTTGCTCGCTATGGCATTTGCAAATGGTCTGGTAAGCTTGGACCTAAATATAAAGAAGGGGATCTTCAGACACCAGAGGGTTTTTATACT
>NZ_CADDZX010000304.1:0-413 GCF_902813205.1 Bartonella capreoli | reverse complement strand
GATGCTGGTGTATGTCCAGGGTCCAGTGCTGCTGCATAAACAAAAGGCTTAAATGGAGAGCCAGGTTGGAGAGAAGAGGGGGGGTATAGAGGAAAGGAGGAGGAAGAGAAAGAAAAACCAACAAAAAGGGAAAGAAAGAGGAAGGGAGGAGGGGAAAGAGCGACAAGGGCAGAAGAAGGGGTTGGGGGGGGGGGAAAAAGAGAGAAAGTGGAGGGAGGGGAGAGGGGGGAAAAAAAAAGGAAAGAAAAAAAAGGGAGAAAAGAGGAGAAGGGGGGAGAAGGGGGGAGAAGAGAAGGGGAGAAAAAAAAAGGAAAGGAGAAGGGGGAAGGAGAGAGAGAGAAGGAAGAAAGGAAGAGGGAGGGGGAGAAGAAAGAGGAAGGGGAAAGAGGGGGGGGAAAAAAGAGAAATATTTT
>NZ_CADDZX010000303.1:0-413 GCF_902813205.1 Bartonella capreoli | reverse complement strand
CCGCCCCTTTGTCGCCCGTTCTTTACCTCTCGAGGCACCTATCCGACATGCTAGTCCCGCTATCTCTCATACCAATTGCACACCCTTAAACAAGAACAATCCTGTTACCAATCAAATCCTGTTGCTCACACGTGATTCTCCACGCTCTTACCAGCCCTTGCCACCATTTTAAAAAAACTAGCCTCCTCATCACCGCTACCAGCACCTTCAACCTTACGCCTCCCCCTTCCTTTACCTCTTAAATGCCATCCTCTTCCACCAACATGTCCCCAAACTCTTGACCCGCTTCTTCCAAACCATCTCCCCAATTTCCCAACCCCCCATCTTCTCATAATAATACGCCCCCCGACATCAACACAGCTCAATCTTGCTCTTAAATCTTGCTTCCATCAATGCAAGCTTCTTTCTCTTCC
>NZ_CADDZX010000302.1:0-413 GCF_902813205.1 Bartonella capreoli | reverse complement strand
ATGGGACGTGTGATTGTGCGTCAACCACGTGTCTTTCTTTTTGATGAACCTCTCTCAAATCTTGATGCAAAATTACGAGCACAAATGTGTATTGAGATTAAAACACTTCAGCGTTCATTGAACACAACTAGTCTCTATGTTACCCATGATCAATTAGAAGCGATGACATTGGCTGATAGAATAGTTGTTATGAATAAAGGAGCTATCGAGCAAATTGGAACCCCAATGGAAATTTATGACTACCCAGCAACAACGTTTGTTGCTGATTTTATTGGTTCTCCCCCTATAAATTTTCTTGATCGAAAAATCCTAGAACAACATTTAGATTATTTACTTTCTTATAATGAAGAAACTGATCTTTTAGCATTCAGACCAGAAATAATCTTGTTAGGCGAACATCCAGATAAAGGACC
>NZ_CADDZX010000301.1:0-414 GCF_902813205.1 Bartonella capreoli | reverse complement strand
GTCAGCATCAATAGCTTCTATAATAGCTGCTGCGGCTCCTGCAGGCGGAACATAAATAACCGAAGCATCTGCACCTGTCTTTTCTTTTGCCTCAGCAACACTGGCAAAAATAGGAAGAGTTTCACCTTTTGAACCTTCCCACGTTTCACCACCCTTTTTAGGATTAACGCCCCCAACCATTTGCGTACCATGATAAGCAAGCGCTTGTTCTGTATGAAACGTTCCTGTTTTTCCTGTAAGCCCCTGAACCAGAGCTTTTGTATCCTTATTCTCAAGAATTGACATCACTTAAGCTCCCTTCACGGCTGCAACAATTTTTTGAGCAGCATCATCTAAATCGTCAGCGGGAATAACGTTTGAACCACTATCACTGATAATCGCTTTACCCTGCTCAACATTTGTGCCTTCAAGACG
>NZ_CADDZX010000300.1:0-414 GCF_902813205.1 Bartonella capreoli | reverse complement strand
TAGATTTATAAGATTTATTGGCTAGAGGAAAAAGAAGAGTTTTTAAGAGCACCGTGACAAGAAGGATGGCGATACCAAAATTTCCTGTTTGTTTATAAAGAACATCAATGAGAGAAAACATTGGATTGGTGATGAAATCAAACCAACCCCAGTCAATTAAAAGAGCAAACTTTTTGATTTTTATATCATTTTGATAGTTATTAATAATTTCAACTTGTTTTGCACCAGCAAAAAGCCGATTTGTAATAGTTTTTGTTTCATTTGGAGCAATCGTTAAAAGCGATCCTAGCAAGTCAGACTGATAATGCGTTTGCAAAAGATCAAAATAAATAAAACGGCTTGTTTATTCTTTATTTTGCGGGGGAATAACAGCCAAAGCCCAATATTTATAGGTTATACCAAGCCAACCTCCTG
>NZ_CADDZX010000299.1:0-414 GCF_902813205.1 Bartonella capreoli | reverse complement strand
AACCGCAATCATTCCCTCACGGCTTGGAAGATTTGGTTGAAAATCCATTGCACGCATAAGACATTGACGCTCTGTCTATGAAGGTGCCGTATTTTTAGTTACCTGATTATTGGCTACCTTCTTAATGTTTAAATGATTTGTTGTACAACCCACAGTAACTAGCGGTATTCTTGAAACAGCGATACGTACAATCCATCGATTTTTTTTTATTTTATCCAGTAGATTCATATGTTTAAAAACATTTAATTTTTAAATAAGTTTTAAATATGCAATTAAATAACACAATGCCGTTAATAGTTTATCTATCAGAAAACAATTAACATATAATAGGTATTAAAAGAGATTTACACGAATAAACAATAAGAAAATCTTAATTTAAAGCACATCTTATTTCTTTAACTATGCAAAGAAATC
>NZ_CADDZX010000298.1:0-414 GCF_902813205.1 Bartonella capreoli | reverse complement strand
GTTATTTCTTCAGTATCCGTGCCTTCAAGTGCAGACTTTAAATCAGACATTGCAGTTTCAATCTGGCCTTTATCTTCTGCTGATATTTTATCGCCATATTCAGTCAACGATTTCTCAGTTGAATGGATAAGAGCTTCCGCTTGATTTTTAGCTTCAACACCTTTACGGCGTTTTTTGTCTTCAGCTGCATGCTCTTCTGCATCTTTGACCATTTTTTCAATGTCAGCATCACTTAAACCACCTGATGCCTGAATACGAATTTGATGTTCTTTACCGGTTCCTTTATCTTTAGCCGAAACATTGACAATACCATTCGCATCAATATCAAAAGTAACCTCAATCTGAGGCATACCACGTGGTGCTGGTGGAATACCAACAAGATCAAATTGAGCCAATAACTTGTTATCATTCGCC
>NZ_CADDZX010000297.1:0-414 GCF_902813205.1 Bartonella capreoli | reverse complement strand
AGACATGTATTTTAGTAGAAGAAATAAAAGATGTTTTTTATCATAAGGAGATAAACAAAAATAAAAATCCCTACGTACCTGATTCATGAAATTGTTTATAACCTGCAATCTATCCTTGACTTTAGTTTAAATATTAATAATTGGGAGCTTTTTTTAAATCTTCTATAACTTTTGTTCTGCCTTATTCATATACCTAAATTCGCAATTTCCCAATCCTTCGGAAGGTACTTTATCATGACTGAAATCAGCACGACCTTCGACTTCAAAAATTCTTCTCCTGAAGCTCTTGCCGAAGAATTAAAAAATTATCATTTTGCGGACTCAATTGATATCATAAATGATCTCGATATCATGGAGCGTGTAGCTATTCTTAGCCTTCTACCTCTTGATTATGTTATTGAACTCTTTGATAAA
>NZ_CADDZX010000296.1:0-414 GCF_902813205.1 Bartonella capreoli | reverse complement strand
ACCCAAAGTGTTCCGTTGGGTTTTAATACACGACGACAAGCAAGCAACCATGCACGGGTAAAAGCATCATAAGCAGCAAAACTCTCAAACTGATCCCATGCATCATCAACCGCATCAACAAGCGAATGATCTGGACGGTATAAAGCTCCGTCCAATTGCAAATTATAGGGTGGGTCCGCAAAAATCATATCAACGGAATGTTTTGGAAGTTTTTCTAGAACGGAAACACAATCTCCTTTAAAAATTTTATTGCGCCATGGCATCTGTGAGGGAGTACGAAGAAAATCTTTTTGAAGCTGAATAACTGTCATGAAAAACCCAACAAAATTAACTGAATTTGCCCTATAATCAACCAAAATAGTTTATAGGCCCGCATTACCAATCCATATTTACAAAATAGCGTAAACGTATCGT
>NZ_CADDZX010000295.1:0-414 GCF_902813205.1 Bartonella capreoli | reverse complement strand
TTTTGGAAAGAAGCTTTTAGGATAAGGATTCTTTTGATTTTATCACGGTTGTTATCTATAAAAAACGTCTATTTTTATAAGAAACGTTATAAAAGGAAATCTTACGAAAGGCACAGTGTTGCATGACAACATTTACAGTATTGTTAAATGGGAATGTTTGTATCACTGACCGTTTGCGTAGCCAAATTCGCAACAGTCGGGTGATTGCTGCCGATGGTGGAATGCGTCATGCAGCAGCGCTGAATGTGAATCCTGAGTTGTGGTTGGGAGATTTCGATTCATCTGATCAGTCTCTCATAGACAAATATCCTCATGTTCCACGTGAGGTTTTTCCTTCTGATAAAGATATGACCGATAGTGCTCTGGCATGTGAAAGAGCTCTACAAAATGGTGCCAAACAGCTTATTTTGTGTG
>NZ_CADDZX010000294.1:0-415 GCF_902813205.1 Bartonella capreoli | reverse complement strand
TAAAACGATAAATAAGCTGGCTGTTTGCAACTCTTCAAGCTATCAATTAAAAATAAAGCTTAAAAAAACGGGATTATGTACAAGAAAACAAACACTTGTATAGTGGAGAAGGATTTTGCATGCAAAGAAACAGAAAATTAAATTTTGCTTGTCAAATATCCTTCATTATCGAAAGAAACAAGCTATTTACCTCAGATACCCCATCTGTATGAAAATCAATTGGTTATACTGAAAAAACATCTCCTCTCTACAAATACTGTTTTCCAATCAATTCTATCATCTACTATCGCATCTTATTCCAAGAAATGAGGCATATCATTTAAACTTCACTCATAAAGCCGTATCAACTTTGAGAAGATTAACAAAATAAGAATGTCGTAAAAATAGAAAAATCAAAAGTAACATACCCTAATAA
>NZ_CADDZX010000293.1:0-416 GCF_902813205.1 Bartonella capreoli | reverse complement strand
ACTTTCACTTTGGTGATTTAGGCAATACGTTTGTTTGTGGTCCCTCTGGTTCTGGGAAAACGGTTATTGTCAATTTTCTTTTAGCACAACTTCAAAAGCATGATCCCAATATGGTCTTTCTTGACAAAGATCGGGGTGCAGAACTTTTTGTCAGAGCGGGTGGCGGCACTTATATGCCCTTGAAAAATGGTAAACCGACAGGCATAGCACCGCTAAAAGGCTTAGACTATAACAATCCAGCAGATAGAGTCTTTCTACGACAATGGATTACCAAACTTGTTTCGGCAGAGGGTCAAGCGATGAGTGAATCCGAAAGACAAGATATTTCTGCGGCGGTTGACCAATTAGCCTTATTGCCTAGAGAGCAACGCACGATTTCCGCCCTACAAATGTTTTTTGATACCACCCATAGGGAG
>NZ_CADDZX010000292.1:0-416 GCF_902813205.1 Bartonella capreoli | reverse complement strand
TTTGAAGTAATGAAATTTATACAGAAAGAAAATGCCATTTTGGATACTGATTGAAATGCAGTGAGATAAAGTCTAATTTTAAAAGAATGAAGTTTATGAGTTTATAAAAACGAGAAAATACAATTGGAAAACAAAGAAATTGTATAGCAAGAGGGACTGTTACAAGAGGGTGTAGAAATCAAAAGGGCTGAGGAAGGTGAAAGCGGAATGCGCTTGGATCGATGGTTTAAGGTGCATTATCCAGGGCTTGCGTTTGGGCATCTACAAAAATTGCTGCGTTCTGGTCAGATACGCGTTGCCGGCAGGCGTGTTAAAACTGATATACGTCTTGTTATAGGGCCGTCTTTTCGTGTGCCGTTTTTATCTGTTGCTAATAAGAAAAATCTTTCTGTATCGGATCAAACTATTTATTGACA
>NZ_CADDZX010000291.1:0-417 GCF_902813205.1 Bartonella capreoli | reverse complement strand
AGCGTAACTTTTTATGAGATTTTTGCTGGTATGAGCATCGGTTTGGGAATTTTTTTTTGTTCTGCTTTTCCTTCTTCTTGCCTTCTTCCTATTCTCTTTTTTCTTTCTTCTTTTCTCTCTTCTCTTTTTTTTCCTCTTTTTCCTATTTTACCATTTCTTTTTTTTTTTTATCCCCCCCGTTTTGCCAGTTGTTTTTGTCTTCTTTTTTCTTTTTTCTTTTCCTTTCTTTATCTTTTATTTTACAAAAAATTTGCTCAAAATTAAGGATAATGCCTCCGAAGTAAAATTATTTTTTTAATTGCCAAGGAGCTTTAAAATTGTGACGCTCATAGGCTCTGACACGCCGGATTTGGGGGTGTTTTAGAGAAAGAGAGGGAGAAAAAGAGGGAGTTTGTACTGTAAACAAAAGGAACGAAT
>NZ_CADDZX010000290.1:0-417 GCF_902813205.1 Bartonella capreoli | reverse complement strand
CAAATGTGTTAGCATTTTTCTTTGAAATGTTTTTTGGATTATTAGCAGATAAGCTTTAAAATAGGGGATGTGGCTCTTGGGTATAGAGAAGATGGGCGCTTTTCCTTTGGATAAATACTGCTGGTGTTGATGATAACCGGTTGGTGCTGATATGGTATAGTTTGGGCTAAAGGTTTGGATGAAAAAATGAAGTTTCAAGCACGCATTTTAACACTTTATCCCGAAATGTTTCCTGGTTTTTTGGGTTATTCTTTAGCCGGCCAAGCTTTAGAGCGTGGTATATGGTCGCTAGAAACAGTGCAGATTAGGGATTTTGCTTTGGATAAGCACCATAGTGTTGATGACAAACCAGCTGGTGGGGGAGCTGGTATGGTGATGCGGGCGGATGTGTTAGCTGCTGCAATTGATAGTTGCCCC
>NZ_CADDZX010000289.1:0-417 GCF_902813205.1 Bartonella capreoli | reverse complement strand
AAAGGACGGGATTACTCTACAGAAATAAAAAATGCCTCTGCCAATTGGCAATTTGATCTGCTAAAACATAAAAGTAAAATTGATGAAAATTCTGTTATTTTAGAAGTTTCTCATATTCGATCATGTAGAGGGTAAAGCAAAATGAGCGAAACACGGATTATCGCTATTGCAAACCAAAAAGGTGGGGTCGGAAAAACAACCACAGCAATTAATCTTGCAACAGCTTTAGCAGCCATTGGAGAAAATGTTTTAATTATGGATGTTGATCCACAAGGCAATGCCAGTACAGGATTAGGAATAGATCGTAATAGCCGTACTTTGTCCTCGTATGATGTTTTGGTTTTGGGAATTTCAGTGACAAAAGCAGCTTTAAAAACAGCTGTACCAAATCTCTATATTGTGCCTTCAACTCTCGAT
>NZ_CADDZX010000288.1:0-418 GCF_902813205.1 Bartonella capreoli | reverse complement strand
ATGGTAGAAAAATTGATTTCCGCAATATCATTTTAATTCTTCCCCCCCCTTCTTTCTCTTCTTCTCTTTCCCCTTCTTCTTTTTTCTTTTTTCCCCTCCCTCTTTCTTTTTCTTCTCTCTCCTCTCTCCCTCCCTTCTTTCCCCCCTCCTTTCTTCCTCTTTTCTCTTCTCTTTTTCCCTTTTCCCCTTTCTCCCCCTTCTTCCTTCCTCCCCTTTTTCCTCCTTTTCTTTTTCCCCTTTCCTCCCCCTTCCTTTCTCTCTTCCTTTCTTTTTCCCTCCTTTCCTCTTCCCTTTTCTTTCTTTCTCTTCCCTTTTCCTCTTCTCCCCTTTTCTCCCTTCCTTTTCCTCTTTTTCTCCCCTCCCCTCTCCCCAAGACTGTAGCTGATGAAATTTTATTTGGGAAATTGCGCACCGGTGG
>NZ_CADDZX010000287.1:0-418 GCF_902813205.1 Bartonella capreoli | reverse complement strand
CATATCTCTAGAAGAACCATAAACCAGCTTTCAGCCACATTTTAACAGTGATTGTTCAATGACAGCCCGATCTGTTCCAGGCTTTTCCCATAAAGCCAAAGTCGATGGGGGAGGATTGCCTAACTGACATCCAGCTGTACTTAACAGAGCCATGCAACTCAATAGTTTTAAGGTTTGTTTCATTTTTCCCCTCTTTCAATGGATTTATTTACAATAAGAAGGCTCGTAAGCCTGGTGATATTTTCTGTCACCACTGTTTAAAACAGTGGTGAACAATATTGAGATGGCAGATTGAGGAAACAATCCCCTCATTTCAAGCAAAAGCAAAGATGGAGGATTGTTGATCATCACAAGAAAGACTTAAGGTTTGCATTCAGGTTGTACTGGACTTCTTTTACAAAATGAGCTGTTTAAACGC
>NZ_CADDZX010000286.1:0-418 GCF_902813205.1 Bartonella capreoli | reverse complement strand
CGTTCAGCTTTTGTGGTAAAACCAAAAAGGCGAATGGCTTCTGCACGAGCATGCATTTCAATAAATAGGTTTAAATGTGCACCGAGGGTTGGTAAAGAAGATAAAAGCCTGTTGGACACAAAGACGCTATACCCCACGCCTTGCTCATCAAGAATGATGTGATCGTCACAGATGCTCGCAAGTATGCCTTTTAATTTGCCGAGCATGTATTAACCTTGTGAGCTGTAGGATAAGGTAGTACGGTCGGTGCTGTGGCAAAGTACCAGTGGGAGTGCATCAGCTGCGTCACTAGTATAAAAATGAGCACGTGGGAGAAGAGTTTTGACCATCATATAGATATGGTATATTGCGCCATGGCCCAAACAAATACCGGATTTTTTGATGGTGTGTGCGACATATTCAGAACCTGGAAGACCTC
>NZ_CADDZX010000285.1:0-418 GCF_902813205.1 Bartonella capreoli | reverse complement strand
AATTTTCCCTCACTCTGTTGTTTCATATTAAGCGCTTGAAAATCCTCCCTCCCCATGTAAACTTCACCGCGAACCTCAATAATATCAGGAAAATTACTCTGCAAGACTTTTGGAATATCAGAAATTGTTTGTGCATTCGCTGTAACATTTTCACCTATATACCCATCACCTCGTGTTGCTGCACATACAAGCCTTCCTTTTTCATAGCGCAAAGATAAAGATAAACCATCAATCTTCGGTTCAGCTGTTATTTCTAATACTTGTGCTGCTGGCAGCCGCAAAAAACGACGAACACGCTCCACAAACTCACTAACATCTTCAGAATTAAAGGCGTTATCAAGTGAAAGCATCGGCTGTACATGAACAGATTTTTCAAACTTTTCGGAAACTGGTGCTCCAATTTTATGTGAAGGCGAAT
>NZ_CADDZX010000284.1:0-418 GCF_902813205.1 Bartonella capreoli | reverse complement strand
TAGAGCGTTTTTTGTGTTTATATGCTAACCATTTGAAGAAAAGGGTTGTTTTGGCGCTCATAGCCTATGCGACTTCCTGGACCATGCCCACAAATAAAACAAACGTCATCACCTAAGGGCAAAACTTTTTCCTTAAGAGATCTCATCAATTCTTCATGAGAACAGAATGGAAAATCCGTACGTCCAATAGAACCACGAAAAAGGACATCACCCAATAAAGCGAAGCGTTCTTTTTCATTGAAATAAATGACATGACCAGGGGAGTGTCCCGGTGTATGCAAAACCCTAAACTCATGTCCAGCAAAATGAACACACTCACCATCTTCTAACCATTGGTCAGGGATACAAATGCATGCATCTCTAATGCCGTAACTTTTTGCGCTTTCACTCACAACATCCATCAGGGGCTTGTCATCAC
>NZ_CADDZX010000283.1:0-418 GCF_902813205.1 Bartonella capreoli | reverse complement strand
TTCCTCCAAAAGAAAACATTACTACAGAAGTCGCTAAAACAACCCCTACTGCTCTATAAGGAAAAAAACCGCCATGATCCCAAAGATAATGAATATTCGCTTGATTTTCCCCTAGTCCAGTGACAATGAGAAAAATTCCCAAAATAATCATACCAATAACAGCAGCCACTTTGATCAAAGCGCAAGCAAATTCAAATTCTCCATAAAAACGAACATTAAACAAGTTAATGAATGTAACAAATAAAAGAACAACGAAAGATGCCTTCCAGTGATCAATCAAAATCCAATGATCAAGGTAAAACCCTATCACTGTAAGTTCAGCCATGCTCACAAGAATATAAAGAAACCAATAATTCCAACCTGTTATGAAACCAGCTAATCTCCCCCAATATTTATAAGCAAAAAAACTAAATGCTCC
>NZ_CADDZX010000282.1:0-418 GCF_902813205.1 Bartonella capreoli | reverse complement strand
TATTGTTGCCTTTTTCTTTTTATGAATATCCTTTATAGAATATAAAATAAATTCCTCTCCTTTTCCCGTTCTGTAAAAAATACTTCTTGCCATCGGATTTTTCTGAAAGATGGGAGGCAATTTTGAAAAGAGCTGTTGTTTTTTCTCCCGCGAATATTTTTTTCAATATATCGAGTATGTGTGTTGCGTAATATGTATTCTGCCGTTTTTTAGACACACATTTTTAGACACACCGCGGATCTTTTTGATGAAATCTTGTGAATGGGGATTGAAAATTTTTATGGGGGCTATTATAGGCGCTTTTTACGCAGAGAGCTATTAAGACCTCCATGTGCTTTGGGTGTTTGTTTATTAAGGCGCAAAGAGCTTATACCGCATTGTCGGTGCTGCTTTGATTGTAACAAACAGGCGGTTTTAT
>NZ_CADDZX010000281.1:0-418 GCF_902813205.1 Bartonella capreoli | reverse complement strand
TCACTCGCTCATCTTTCAGAACAATACCATCTTCATTGGCAAAAATACAAATTGGAACACCCCAAGCGCGCTGACGAGAAAGAACCCAATCAGGACGATCTGCTACCATAGAAGCCAAACGGTTTTGACCAGAAGAAGGAACAAAACGCGTCATCGAAATAGCCTCCAAAGCACGACTACGTAAAGTTGAACCATCTCCAAGATCTTTATCCATTGAAATAAACCATTGCGGCGTATTACGAAAAATAACTGGTTTTTTTGAACGCCAACTGTGAGGATAGGAATGTTTTAAACGACCGCGTGCAAACAATCGATCCGCTTTAATTAAAGCTTTTATCACTTCTTTATTAGCATCACCCATTTTTCCATGATCATCAATAACACGTACGGGCCCCTCTTTACGGTCCGGTCCAAAACC
>NZ_CADDZX010000280.1:0-418 GCF_902813205.1 Bartonella capreoli | reverse complement strand
CTTCAAGAGGAATATTCTGCATCGTAATATTTGCGTTATAAACCACTGTGCTCTTGTCAATAGCGCCACGCTTACCAGCAAATTTCATCGCTTCAACACGATAGAAACTCTTCTCATCAGAAATCATCCAAGTTCTTGGATCACCCTGTTTATAGGTAACGGGATAGGGTTCAATCTCTTCATAATTCATATGCAAATCACCAAGCTTTCGCCCCGCTGTTACAAAAGCCCAAAAATCCTCTACCTTTTTAACTGTTGGAATTCGTGGCAATTCTTTAGACAAATTATGCGCATAACGCGCACGGTAATCTTCAGAATGCAAAATCCCATAAACATAATAAAACAAATCATCCTTTGTTATCATTTCACCAGGATATGCTGCCTTAAAATATGCCAACCCTTCATCCGTGAGTGCATC
>NZ_CADDZX010000279.1:0-418 GCF_902813205.1 Bartonella capreoli | reverse complement strand
CACCAAAAGATGCACATCATCTCGACCCGTACCCCGCATGAGAGGAGGCGCATCAATCCCATCAACATCAGCCGCAACATTGGCTAAAATAGCAGCCATCCTCTGAGCATAAGGACGCGCAGACTCCGCCGCCTCTTGCGCACGGTGCAACCTTGCCGCCGCAACCATTTGCATGGCTTTGGTAATCTTTTGTGTTGCCTTAACCGAGGCGATACGGTCTCTAAGATCCTTCAACGACGCCATTCAAGCATTCCATCAATTCATCACGAAAAATTCTTTGCATAAGTCTTAAGCACAGTTATCAATTTATCCTTAATTTCATCGGTTATCTGTTTTTGATCAGCAATCGCCTTCAAAAGACTTTGGTGATCATTGCGCAGAAGCGTTAAAAGCCCCTGTTCAAAGCGCGCAACATCAG
>NZ_CADDZX010000278.1:0-419 GCF_902813205.1 Bartonella capreoli | reverse complement strand
GCATAGAGATTGACAATAGGAATATCAAAAGAACCATAGATCTGTCCAGCATTAAGAAGTAATGTTACAAAAAGATGCGCAACAGCTTGAGTAATCAGGTTGGCACCAAGTTTTGCAGAGCTAGGGGAGCGAGGTCCAGGTTTACGGTCTTGGCGAGCATATCTAAAATAGGGAATAACAGCTGTAATAAGACGTGCTGAAGAACGATGCAGGGTAACCATCATAATGAGTAATTACATCAAATGCTCACTGGCTGGTTAAGAGGTTGATTACAGCACAAACACCTATCCTAAACACACATTTACACAAAATTCAACATAGAACTCTAGATCAGCACGACGCTTGACGGGTGCTTCTCATAGGGAGATGTTTAAACAATTAGCAATAAATTTCGCAAGCTGTGGGTCAGAATTGCAATG
>NZ_CADDZX010000277.1:0-420 GCF_902813205.1 Bartonella capreoli | reverse complement strand
GATAACGGCCAGAAGCCGATTCAGCAGACAACATCACAGCATCACTTCCCGCATAAACCGCTGTAGCAACATCAGACACTTCTGCGCGCGTTGGAACAGGCGATGTGATCATTGATTCGAGCATTTGTGTTGCCACCACAACAGGTTTTCCTGCTAAACGACACGCTTTAATCAACTCCATCTGCAGAGCAGGTACCCTTTCTAAGGGCATTTCCACACCGAGATCTCCTCGTGCAATCATAATACCATCAGAAACATCAATAATCTTCTCTATGTGCTCTAAAGCTTGAGGTTTTTCGATCTTAGCCATCAACGATACTTTGTTCTTTGTCAACCGACGTACCGCTATAATATCTTCTGGACGTTGGATAAAAGAAAGCGCTACCCAATCAACAGGCTGCTGTAAAAGAGCCTGAAGAT
>NZ_CADDZX010000276.1:0-421 GCF_902813205.1 Bartonella capreoli | reverse complement strand
GGAATGCGTAAAATCAAGCACTGCTTTATGAGCAATTTGATCTAACTTTTATCACTATAAACAATTTTTCAGATACGTTATCTCGTCTAAAAAAGAGCTAAAAAATGTAATGTGTGAAAAGTTAATTTTAACAGCTCTTATGAGATCAAGCCTGTCAAATATTTTATAGAGTTATTTTGTTCGGGTAATAATTTTATGAAATACAAATACACAATAATTTCTATTTTTTCTTTTACCATCTTTGTGTGTATGAAGCCTTATTTTTCTCACGCTCAAAATCTTTCTGTGACACACGAAACAAGACGCAGCTTCATCGAAAAATTACCTAAACCTAAACAAAGTGCATTTGATGATCGTTCAACAGATGTCTACATCGTCAATGAGCTTACCAATCCACCTGCTTCTATGGTGTTAATTGGTA
>NZ_CADDZX010000275.1:0-422 GCF_902813205.1 Bartonella capreoli | reverse complement strand
ACTTGAACCCGCGACCTGCGGTTTTGGAGACCGCCGCTCTACCAACTGAGCTATACCCCTAACTCTCAAAACTAAAACACTTTTAACATCCCTTTAATAAGCATTATTTATCCAATGATTTTAGAGACGATACCGGCACCAACAGTACGACCACCTTCACGAATAGCAAAACGAAGCTTCTCTTCCATCGCTATCGGAACGATCAACGAAACATCCATGGCAACATTGTCGCCTGGCATAACCATTTCCGTTCCTTCTGGAAGCGTAACAATACCTGTAACATCCGTCGTACGGAAGTAAAACTGAGGACGATAATTCGTGAAAAATGGCGTATGACGTCCACCTTCATCTTTTGTCAAAATGTAAGCTTCTGCTTTAAAACGTGTATGAGGCGTAACAGATCCTGGCTTTGCCAATACTTG
>NZ_CADDZX010000274.1:0-422 GCF_902813205.1 Bartonella capreoli | reverse complement strand
GATCCAGAAGCTGCTTTGGAAAGCACACCGCTTTCTTGTGGGGAATGACGATAAGTGGTGATAAGTGCCCCAGCTTGAAATGCAAATGCAGAACGCATAATAGCGCCAACATTATGTGGATCGGTAATTGGATCCATTACAATGATAAGGTTAGTATTTGTAAGGGATCAAATTACCGATCCACATAATGTTGGCGCTATTATGCGTTCTGCAGAACGCATAATAGCGCCAACATTATGTGGATCGGTAATTTGATCCCTTACAAATACTAACCTTATCATTGTAATGGATCCAATTACCGATCCACATAATGTTGGCGCTATTATGCGTTCTGCATTTGCATTTCAAGCTGGGGCACTTATCACCACTTATCGTCATTCCCCACAAGAAAGCGGTGTGCTTTCCAAAGCAGCTTCTGGATC
>NZ_CADDZX010000273.1:0-423 GCF_902813205.1 Bartonella capreoli | reverse complement strand
GCTTCCGCATAAAGCTTTAATTTATCACTGACTAAACTGCTCAAACCAACTCCTAACTTACCTGCATTCCCTGATAAGTCTGTAGTAAATTTATGTAGTTTATTAATCGTTGTACGATTGTTATCCTTATTCTCTCGCAACCATGCTGCCGTAATGTAAGCTAGTGATGAAGTATCTATGCCCAATCCAAATTCATATCCTAAAGATAATCCAACCTCACTACGCAATGAAATCGATGGGCGGATATCACCTGTCATTTTGTTGGAAAGTTTGATTTCTTTACCTTCAACTTGCATCCACGTGAATTGTGCATAAGGTTGTAGCCAACTGCTCTTTGACGTCTTAATACGATAACCAGCTTCAAAGGAGCTCCCCACTGCCCATTGAGTATAATTTCCTTCAATATCTAAACCGTTCGTTGAA
>NZ_CADDZX010000272.1:0-423 GCF_902813205.1 Bartonella capreoli | reverse complement strand
GGATGATAGCATCTGTCGTTGGAGCTTTTTACTATTTACGAGTCATTAAAATTATGTGGTTTGATGACGCAAAAGCGCATTTTGTTGCTTTATCGAATGAGCTTCAATTTTGTCTCGGTCTTTCTGCATTGTTTATTTTATTTTATACACTTTTTGGAGTTTGGTTTGCTGAATTAGCAGAAAAAGCAGCAGCTGCATTGTTTTAATGAATATGGTTTATATTTTATCAGATTTTGCTCAAGAACAAGGATACACTATTGAAGCGTACGATAGTGTTGACTCAACAAATCTCATTGCGCAACGAAAAGCGCAAACTGGTCATCAAGGTAATCTTTGGATTGTTGCACAAGAACAATCACAGGGAAGAGCAAGAAGAGGGAGGACTTGGTCTAGTCCCAAAGGGAACCTTTATTCTAGCCTTTT
>NZ_CADDZX010000271.1:0-424 GCF_902813205.1 Bartonella capreoli | reverse complement strand
AGCAGTCTCGTTTCTTATTTTTATTTAGTACTATAGTACTCTTTTTGATGATTTTTTGGATGTCTATTTTTATAGTTTATCCTCGTCAACAAGTGGCAATTAAGCGTTTTGGGCAAATTGTTAAGGTAGAATCTGATCCTGGGATCTATTTGAAAGCGCCCTTTATAGATAAGATGATCATTGTTGATAATCGGTTGTTACGTTATGATGTTCCTACACAATCTGTACAGGTTCGTGGTGGAGCCTATTATGAAGTAGATGCGTTCTTTATTTATCGTATTACAGATCCAAAGCTGTTTTTACAGCGTATTGCTTCGGGGCGTCCGCAAATTGCTGCGCGTGAAAATCTTGCACCGCGTTTTATTGATGCTTTACGTGCCGTTTATGGTAAGCGTGAATTTAAAGCAGCTTTATCAGATGAACG
>NZ_CADDZX010000270.1:0-424 GCF_902813205.1 Bartonella capreoli | reverse complement strand
AAAAAACAAGCTAATGAGATTGATGCCGTTCTGGCTTCTATGGATGATGAAGAGCTTTATGGAAAAATCCTTTATTCTTATAGTTTCTCCCATGCTGTAAAAAATGGACTTTTAACGCCTTACAAGATTATCGTTTTAGGTGTTGATGAAGGAGAAGTGAGTAAATCTATCCAGCATCTGATGACAGATGAGAATTATGAACTTATTCTTGATGATAGAACAAAGATCATGGGTTGTTATCAAGCTCTTACCAAAATGGATCTGAAAATTGATCTTGGAGATGATACAAGACCCATGCATCGGGCTTTGGCTTTTTGTAGAGATATTGATACTTCTGAACGCATATGTAGAACATTCAACGATGAAGAAGTTAAGAAAGATTTACGTGATCTTCATGAAAACCATAAAAATATTCCCCCTCTTA
>NZ_CADDZX010000269.1:0-425 GCF_902813205.1 Bartonella capreoli | reverse complement strand
AAAGGATCATTTTTAAAAGCTGTTATTGCAGAGCCAATATCGTTGAGGGCTGCCTGATAGGTTTGTTTTAAGCGCTCAGGGTTGAGGGCAGGAATGTCGCTTTTATTAAGAAGGGTGCGCAATTCACTACCAAGCTGATCAAAATCAACGCCATTGTCACTGTTTTTTGCAAAAAACTTTTCAAGACTTTCGCCATTTAATTTTGAAAGAAGGGGAGAAAGATTTGTTTTGAAGTTGTCTACGGTTTGTTGGACCATGGAGCTGTTTTCTAAGGCAGCTTTAGCACCTATCTTTGCTGTACTTGAAACCACGTGAATAGCTTGAATGGTCAAAAGAAGTGTTAAGAGAGCCCAAGTGAGAAAGCCGTGAAGTATTCCTGAGGATTCTGCAAAACGTCCGGCAACAAAACCTCCCAGAGCAAGGCT
>NZ_CADDZX010000268.1:0-425 GCF_902813205.1 Bartonella capreoli | reverse complement strand
TCAAACAATAGCAACAAGGCCTGCTCGCCACGTCGCCTGCACTTTAGCGCAAATAATTGCATCAC
Source organism: Bartonella capreoli (assembly GCF_902813205.1). NCBI lineage: Bacteria > Pseudomonadati > Pseudomonadota > Alphaproteobacteria > Hyphomicrobiales > Bartonellaceae > Bartonella > Bartonella capreoli. The sequence continues at coordinate 360 of NZ_CADDZX010000268.1, read as the reverse complement.
TCTCCTGATAAATCTTGCGACGTTTCGAATGTCCTATAATGACATGACTTGTTCCTCCTTCTTTATGCATCAAAGCTGAAATATTTCCGTTATAAGGGCCATGATCATTAAAATGACAATTTTGCCCCCCTAAGAGAAGGTTTTCACCACCTAAAGTATCAGAAGCACGCGATAAAAGTGTTGTTGGAACACAAATAAGCGCTTCAAACAAACGCCCTAAGTCAGAGCTAACACCCGCAGCAATAGCACGCAATTCTCCAAGCGATTCACCAGTTCCATTCATTTTCCAATTTCCAGCAATAAAAGGCCGAATATTTGGAGACATATCTTCACCTCAAGAACACTCACAACACATTGTTT
>NZ_CADDZX010000267.1:0-425 GCF_902813205.1 Bartonella capreoli | reverse complement strand
CCCAAAATAATATTCGAGCGAATAAAACTAGAACTTAGAGTTTAAAATAATTAAATATTTTGCCTGTTATAAAAGGTTTTATTGATATTTAATATGAAGTTTTTTAGATAAAGCAAGGGGTTGAATGTGGCTGAAGTTAATGTTCGGAACTTTAATATCAATTTTGGACCGCAGCATCCTGCAGCGCATGGGGTTTTGCGCATGGTTCTCGAATTGGACGGTGAAGTTGTTGAGCGTGTGGATCCACATATTGGATTATTACATCGCGGTACCGAAAAATTAATGGAAACAAAAACGTATCTTCAAGCTGGCCCTTACTTAGACCGTCTGGATTATGTTGCTCCTATGAATCAGGAGCATGCTTTTGTGCTTGCTGTTGAAAAATTATTGGGTGTTGAGGTTCCCAAACGAGGTCAGTTAATACG
>NZ_CADDZX010000266.1:0-426 GCF_902813205.1 Bartonella capreoli | reverse complement strand
TGCCACTGATAAAACGCTCAACAAACCAAAAAGCCGAACAATTCGTCCACTGCTTTTACCGTCAGTTGGTGCGAGGAGCACTGAAAGGCTACCAGTGCTGGCCAAATTTGTTTGCTGTGCCAACACGACTGTAGCATCTGTTGATACCAACAATAGCATCATGAATACAAAAACTACAAATTTCTTCATTGTTCTATTACCAAACTTGAAATTAAAATATTACTTATTTTATCGTCAGAACGAATTTTAGTGCGATCAAAAAGAGCTGAACTTAAATTCATTAAACCCGATGGCTCCTTTTCTTGTTAGATTGTCATTCGATTTAAAAATGAGACAAAATTATTCGATTTATTGACCACCATATCCTGCGAAATATTTTAACTAGGTTTAACAACTAATGCAACTTCCATTCGAATCTTAGTTTTT
>NZ_CADDZX010000265.1:0-426 GCF_902813205.1 Bartonella capreoli | reverse complement strand
AATGGTGGACACAATCCATTGGAATTGGCTCTTTTTGGTTCAGCTATTTTGACCGGACCTCATGTCTCAAATTTTCAAGAGATGTTTGAACAATTCTTAATGCGTGAAGCAGCATATATGATTCAAGATACAAAACAGCTTGCTATTCAAGTGTATAGGCTTTTAACAAATGAAGTATTACGACAAGAAATGATTGATAAAGCCTATGAAATTGCAACAAGTATGGCCGGTGCACTCGAACGCACATTAAAGGTTCTTGAACCATTTTTGCAACCTCTTGTGATACAAACAGGTTTAAGTCGGTACCGGGGTAAATATGCGTATTAACGCGCCATATTTTTGGTGGAAAGATAAAAGCTTTTTGCGTGTTTTGTTAGCCCCAATCTCATGGGTTTATAGTTATTATTCACGTCGCCATATGGCAAG
>NZ_CADDZX010000264.1:0-427 GCF_902813205.1 Bartonella capreoli | reverse complement strand
GGTTGGGCGGTTTGAACAATTAAAAGCCGTGGTAGGAGGGCGCGGAATTGCTTACAGGAGCTGGTCAAAGTGAATGGTGAGTCTGATTAAGGACCCGATTCTTATTCGGCTGGAAGTACATTGTGTTCATTTAATTTCTAAAAAGGCATAATAATTAAGGTTGATAGCCTTGTTTTTTTTTATTCCCGTTATAGCTATTACAGTAAAGTCAGCATCTGAGGAAATTCAGAGTGTTTGGCGTGTATCCTTAGGAACACAAGAAAAGCCTGTATAAACTTTCCTACGGGTTTTAGGTTTTATGTTCCATAAGGTTGCCTTCCTTTGTGCTGAAAAATGACGACTTTCAAGTTCGCCAATGGACATTCTATGACAACAAAAACAAATTTGATGCCTCAAATGCCTTCTTCTGATGCAACGATATCACGCT
>NZ_CADDZX010000263.1:0-427 GCF_902813205.1 Bartonella capreoli | reverse complement strand
ACCGTTGTCCCTTCCACATTAAACCCCACCCCAATTCCCCCTACCATAACTATTAACACCTCCATTTTCCTCGATACTCCTCACCCTCCACCTTTTACCCCGCTCCCTCCTCCCGCTATTATTTTCTCGTGAGCTCGTTTTTTACACCTAGACCCTCCACTAGAGTCTTTCTTCATCCATCATCCTATAAAACACTTTCAAACCGCTCTTCCCATAATACCATTAGAAAATCGACAAAGTGATCAACGAGGTCTACCTTCTCCCCAAAATACTGCTGGAATAATTGAGGCCATTAAACGCAGTGTTCAATTGATTCAAAGTGGGCATGCATCTGCATTGGTTACTTGTCCTATTGCCAAAAAGAATCTTTACGATGCCGGATTTAAATTTCCAGGTCATACAGAATTTTTAGCTGATTTGGCCCATC
>NZ_CADDZX010000262.1:0-427 GCF_902813205.1 Bartonella capreoli | reverse complement strand
TGTGACAGGGTGTGCTGCACAAACAGAAGGTCAAAATTTTGCCTCAATGACAGAGGTTGATCTTGTTTTAGGAAATGAAGAAAAACTTCATGCGCATTCTTACCGTCAACTTCCTGATTTTGGCATTAACCATTCCGAAAAACTGCGTATCAATGACATCATGGAGGTACAACAAATTGCTCCACATATGGTGAGTACAATGGAAGAACGCACACGTGCTTTTGTACAAGTACAAAATGGATGCGATCATCGCTGTACATTTTGCATTATCCCTTATGGACGTGGGCCATCACGTTCAGTTCCCATGGGTGCAGCCATTGAACAAATTAAAAAACTGACAGACAATGGTATTCAAGAAGTTGTTCTGACAGGTGTAGATCTTACAAGCTATGGCCACGATCTCCCAGGAAAAGCTACTCTAGGAAAA
>NZ_CADDZX010000261.1:0-427 GCF_902813205.1 Bartonella capreoli | reverse complement strand
ACTATATGGCAAAAGCAAGCGCAATACTTTTAGACGTTGCAGTAATGCCAAAACCTGTAGATTTAGCTATAGAGGCTGGCTATTGGGCGCAAATGCCTGCAAATTGGAAATGGCGACCACGTCCAGCACCAATTACATCACTGAATTTTTTGTCGTTCTCATCTTTTCATAATTTTATGTCAGGAAAGCCAACTGGAAACCCATGGGGTCCAGCGGTTACAATTCTTAAAACAACAAGTAAAACGCCACTTTATTTCAATTTTCATGCTTCCAAACTTGAAGAAAATTCAACAGACAAGCGATTACTCGGTAATACTGCACTTATTGGGCAATCTGGTTCCGGTAAAACAGTGTTGCTTGGATTTTTGTTAGCACAAGCGCAAAAATTTAAACCGACAACCGTTGTTTTTGATAAAGATCGCGGTAT
>NZ_CADDZX010000260.1:0-428 GCF_902813205.1 Bartonella capreoli | reverse complement strand
GGAAACACATTATTTGCGGGTGAAGCTGGATTATTTTAAGGTGTATTAGTAATTGGGTGCATAAGATTGAAAAACATGTTATTTATGCGATAAATTGTGATAGATTTCTTTTAGCGTCTTGACGAATAAGTTCAGGAACAATATGATGCTTACGGTTTTATGAGATACATTTTTACTTTGCATTTTGACTAAGGAGCCAATTATGGCGGAGGGCGGTAGACCCGTTGTGCCACGGGAGGGAGCTGAAGAAAAAGAGCAAGGAGACTTCTTTAATTCAGAGGATTTAGAATTTCGGAGTAAGAATTTAGGTAGAGCTTTAATGCGTAAGAAAGCATTAAAGAAGCGGGAGTATGGGAATGAGGTGGAAAAGCAACAAGGGAAGATGGCGCATGCAATTAAGCTTTCCAGTGAGTTTCTGGCGAGTATTA
>NZ_CADDZX010000259.1:0-428 GCF_902813205.1 Bartonella capreoli | reverse complement strand
GAACGCAATATTGTTGCGATGCGCTGATTATTGCAACAGGAGCGCAAGCGCGTTGGCTTGGTTTGGAAAGTGAACAGACTTTTATGGGTGGCGGTGTTTCTGCCTGCGCTACATGTGATGGGTTCTTTTATCGTGATAAGGATGTCATTGTTGTGGGGGGTGGAAATACAGCTGTTGAAGAAGCTCTTTATTTATCCCATTTGGCAAAGAGTGTAAGCGTGGTTCATCGGCGGGGTTATTTTAGGGCAGAAAAAATTTTGCAAGATAGATTGCTTGCTTGCGATAATGTACGTGTTCTTTGGGATCATGTGGTAGAAGAAATTGTTGGTTTGCCAGCTCAGGACTCAAGGGGAGCTGTTGTAACCGGTGCACGCCTTAAAAATGTTAAAACCGGTCAAGAAATTAAGGTGAATGCAGAGGGAATATTT
>NZ_CADDZX010000258.1:0-428 GCF_902813205.1 Bartonella capreoli | reverse complement strand
GTCCCGACACCTCTTTTCTGAAAATCTGGATTGGAGACAATATCATACACTCCACCAACTCCATCCGCTTTAATACAAAAACATATTGCTACAGGATTGTTATTTATATAACCAACGAACATATCTACATCAGGATCTTTTTTATAACAGCCACCTATTGTTTCATAAAATATTATCGCCTCCTCATCAAAAGGCTCGAATACTGATGCCATAACATTTCCATAATCTATAAAATCTTGAAGTGATTCAACTTCCTTGATTTTGAAATCATCCAGCATAGAAGTAACATGAGAGTCTATATCTTGAGCTAAAGCTGCCATTCCTACCTCTGTTTCAACACGCTCTAAGCCAATAGATAAGAGAACTTCATTAACTTCGTAATTAGACGAATGAGGTCCAACCCACCAAGATAAAGGCAGTTTTTGTGC
>NZ_CADDZX010000257.1:0-428 GCF_902813205.1 Bartonella capreoli | reverse complement strand
GTAGTACTTGTTGGTATTTCGGAAGCTGATAAAAAGGCTACTTGTTGCGATTTTTCGATGTGATAGGGATTTTGGATAAAATGTGCACCACGTATGGGATCATACGAGGGGAGTATGAAAGGTGCATATTTTGTACGGACATTACCCAAAACCCATTCAACATAATTATACAAGCGTAAACTGCGTGTTTTTTTCCGGCCTTTTTAAGGATGAGGCGTGAAAGACGAACTGGTTGTTCTTGATCGAGTGTATGAGTAAGTTCTAAAGTAATTTCTGAATGTGTGGATTTAAAGGTTGAAAATCCAAAACCATGGCAAGTTATCTTAATAATGAACATTTCATAGAAAAAATAAACTTTTTATTTTTCTTTGAGAATATTTGTAATTTTTAACAAGACAAATTGAAAAGATAAGCAAACAATTTTCTTT
>NZ_CADDZX010000256.1:0-428 GCF_902813205.1 Bartonella capreoli | reverse complement strand
CGCAGCAACAAGGACAATAAGAGAAAGAATGAAAAACATAACATTGCGTTCAATCTGTAAGGCCGAAAAAAAAGCCTGATTACGCACACGCCAATCAATTAAATAGACCTGCTGATCGATAGCTTTTCCTACGACTGGTTTTATTTGGTCAACAGCGTCAGGATCATTCAGAAATAACTCTAAAGATTGAATCTTATCTCCCAAATTAAAAAACATTTGTGCTTCATGGAGAGGCATAAAGATAAATATTGAATCATATTCAGACATACCAACTTCGAAAATAGCAGTTATTTTATAAGCTTTAACACGTGGTATAACCCCAAAAGGAGTCGCGTCACCGTCTGGTGTAATGATGCGAAGGTTACTCCCAACTGTAAGCCCCAATTTCTCTGCTAAGCCACTTCCAATTGCAATACCTTCTCCTTTAT
>NZ_CADDZX010000255.1:0-428 GCF_902813205.1 Bartonella capreoli | reverse complement strand
AGCTTGGGTAAGACGTGCCTGGATTCATATTCAACTGAGTGATTTCAAACTTGCCATGCTTGACCTTAACTCTGCTTTAGAACTTGAACCGCGCAATTACATAGCACTTTTTGCGCTTGGAGTTACCATAGAAGCGACAAAGCCACCACAACTTGCCATCAAAGCCTATAAAAAAGCGCTTGAATATTATCCGCAAATGCAAAAACTTCAAAAGCGCCTTGAAGTTCTCTTAGAGGAACAATCACCACAATCTCTTTAACTTGCTCTTGATTATATTGACAATATCCTCGCTCTTTTACCCACCTATGCTTCAAGCTTGGGTAAGACGTGCCTGGATTCATATTCAACTGAGTGATTTCAAACTTGCCATGCTTGACCTTAACTCTGCTTTAGAACTTGAACCGCGCAATTACATAGCACTTTTTGCG
>NZ_CADDZX010000254.1:0-428 GCF_902813205.1 Bartonella capreoli | reverse complement strand
TGGAAGATATTATGCGCGTATTTCCTGCAACATTAGAGCTTGCTACAGTTGCTATTGTGATTGGCACAAGTCTTGGCATTCCATTTGGTGTTTTTGCAGCAATGTATCGCGATTCATTTATTGATTATTTTGTTCGTGTTTTTACACTTTTGAGTTATTCTACTCCAACGTTTTGGCTTGGGTTAATGGCATTATTAATATTTTATGCCAAGCTTGGCTGGATCAGAGGTCCAGGACGTATTGATTTTATTTATGAATATTCTTTTGAACCCAAAACAGGATTTTTTCTTTGGGATACTGCCCGTCAAGGACAGTGGGAAGCTTTTAGGAATGTCTTTGGTCATATTATTATGCCTGCTTTAATCTTAGCATTTGGTGCAATGGCTTATATTAGTCGTATGACTCGTGGATTTATGGTTGAACAACTA
>NZ_CADDZX010000253.1:0-428 GCF_902813205.1 Bartonella capreoli | reverse complement strand
ATCCGTTTTCCTTTACACCATGTGAAGAAACGTGTATTTATGGTATTACCATTCCACCATGTAAAAATTTGCTTCAAAAAAATAGCCATCTCTTAGTCCATTTCTTTAGTATGATTACGAGATTAATCGCTAGAATAAACTTGCCATGATATTCGAAATTACTGGGAAAAAATTTTACTGGTAACGATACTGGCAATTTCATTTCGTAGATGAGTTCATTATTTCTTAACTATAAAAGTATCATATTTATGAACTTACTTCTACCTCCTTTAAAACTTAATCTATGCCAAGCTTCGTTTTAACCAATTCATTAACAGTTTGAGGATTTGCCTTACCATCTGTTGTTTTCATAACCTGTCCCACAAACCAACCAGCTAAAGCAGGTTTTTGCTTTGCTAGTGCAGCTTTATCAGAATTATTGGCAATAA
>NZ_CADDZX010000252.1:0-429 GCF_902813205.1 Bartonella capreoli | reverse complement strand
CGATCATCATTGTGAACATTTGAAGTTGCTGCTGTACGCTTTTGAGGGATCATAAGTACCTGACCAATATAGATGGAATTATTGCTTATACCATTTGTTAATTTTAACGCTTCAACACTGGTTCCAATTTGCCGTGCAATACTCAACAGAGTATCTCCACTCTGAACAATATAAGAGTTTCGTCGAAAAATAGGAGAATTATCCATTTGTGAACGAGACAGGGTTCCAAGATTGCGTGGCGGTGTTCCCATGATCCGGCTATCAAGAGAAGCTCCACCTTGTCGTTGGGAAATATACGAACTATCGTCATCTGCCCATGAATCATTACTCGGATCCATAGGTGGCAATTCTGTACTTTTTATCATACCACCGTATGATAGCATTTGCGAATCTGTAGGCATAGTTGCAGACATATTTGAACGGGTAGAT
>NZ_CADDZX010000251.1:0-429 GCF_902813205.1 Bartonella capreoli | reverse complement strand
TAAATGTTGAGTTGAACGAACGATAGAGGTTACCTCTATAGGTTTTCCATTTTTATACCGTATTGTTATTTGGCTTTTGGCATCTGGTCCTAATTTTCCAGTCTCTCCTTCCTTTTTATGGCGTGCAGCCGCGAGAAGTTTGAGAATTCTATGCGCATAGTAAATGGGTGCAGGCATGAGTTCAGGTGTTTCACGGTAAGCATATCCAACCATGATACCTTGATCACCTGCACCTTCTTCACCATGCCGGTCCATGGCGTTATCAACGGCGCGTGCAATGTCGGTTGATTGAGGGCGTAGAAGAACATCAATTTTAACAGTTTTCCAATGGAAACCGGCTTGTTCATATCCAATTGCACGGATAGCACGACGTGCTACTGTACGAAAACGAGTAGGATTAATGAGTGGGCAACCAGTTTTATCGTAGAT
>NZ_CADDZX010000250.1:0-432 GCF_902813205.1 Bartonella capreoli | reverse complement strand
TATTGCTCTGTCATTGGAAATGCATCTACCACCTACCTTCACTTTACCAGATGGTCCATGGCTTCTTTTAGCGCTCTGCGGAGGAATTTCTTGTGCCTCACTTCTCACGTGTATAGCAGTTACTATGCGTGCAAAAAAAGTTTCGTGGAGGTCTCTGCAGACAATTCAAGTAAATCTTTCCGAAAAACTTAAATATTATGAATGGCTTCTGAAAGAAACCGGACAATCTCTTCTTATTTGGGAAAACCCAACAGCATCACCTCATGTGGCTGGTAACATTCCCGCTTTACAAATAGCAGGAATTAGCCAGCAAAATTTTCAATGTTCTGCGCTTTGGCCTGAAGAAATTTCTTTGCGCCATCTTGACTATGCATTAACGCAATTACTTTACGAATCTCACCCTAGTGAGCTTTCTATATCCACGCCAAAGAA
>NZ_CADDZX010000249.1:0-434 GCF_902813205.1 Bartonella capreoli | reverse complement strand
TACTCTCTTACGCAAGCTACAATCAATGTTCTTTAGGAAAAATTAAAATCCCAATGGTTAAAATAGCAATAATAACTCTACCTGAAAAAATCATGCGCATTAGAAATGCGAGATACTGCCCAATGATAAAATCTTCCTTCCTGAGATTTTTGAGTGGTTTTTGTTTTTCTGTGAATATGAAACCCTATCAAACGTGGATCTGCAAGTGGATCAATACCAAAAGCTGAATCAAAAATGTATTCAGTTTTTCGCCCTATACAATAATAAACAGTTTCCTATACTTTTGCTTCATGAAAAAAACATATCGTTTAGCTAATCGCGAAATACCATCATTACCAAATATCGTAACTCCAAGACTTCCCAGTAGAATCGGCATTTTTCCTCTTTAACCAGAATGACTTCCAAACACGACGTTTAAACCCAAGCCAATCAAG
>NZ_CADDZX010000248.1:0-435 GCF_902813205.1 Bartonella capreoli | reverse complement strand
AATAAGACGGATAGCTTTTGCAAGGGAAGTATTGCTCATAACCCCTTCCCTTTCCTCCCTCCTTTTCTCCCTTCTTTCCCTTTCTCTTCTGTGCTGCTTCGTCTCCTTTCTTCTTCATCCCCCGCCCTCCCGTTCCCTCTGTCCTCCCTGTCCTGCTCCCCCTCCTTCTGTCCTTATGATTGACCCCCCGGGGCATAACAATAACTCTCTTTTTTCTCTCCTTCTTTCACCTTTCTCTTCCCCCCCTCTTTTGTTGTTGTTTTCACCAAAACACTTCTTATTTTTTGTGTGTGGGGCCGGGGCCTTTTTTTATACCCCTCTTCAAAATAAAAATATAAAATTCACCATATCACCCATAAATTACCTTTCTATTTCTAAAATAACATTTTTTTGGAACAAAAATCCTTTCCCTGCCGGACACCATGTAGTTTACTT
>NZ_CADDZX010000247.1:0-435 GCF_902813205.1 Bartonella capreoli | reverse complement strand
AACAGGCGAACAAAAGAGCTTTATGTGTTGATGATTTTTCATTCTTCAGTTTAAAAACAAGCTCTCTTCACTTATATACAGATTGGATAGATAATGCATATAATGAGCCTCTGGTGAAAAATCCCATTTTGATCAATATGTGCTAAACTTCCAATTATAATTGGACTTATAACATGTTTTTAAAGTCAAGGCAAAAATCCATAGTATCTGCAAAAAATAACCGCTAGAATTTCGTTGCAGATACTGTGATAAAAACTGGGAAACACTCATCTGCATAAGCCCGAAAAGACTTAGCAAAAATTGAAAGGATTTTGTGAGATATTTAAAGAAATATTTTAGGTAACAAAAACAAAGACTCACAGCTGTTTAAATTTACTTTTCATTCTTTAAAAAAGATAATTGTATTTTTTGTTAGTCTACATATGTAGAAAATTC
>NZ_CADDZX010000246.1:0-436 GCF_902813205.1 Bartonella capreoli | reverse complement strand
GCGAGTAGTGTGCGTGGGGGGAATCTGACGGTGTTAGGTGGGGCGCTTAAGGGGGTTGGGGATGGGAAATGTGCGACGGGGGGTAGGAGCTGGGCGGGGAAGGGGGGGAGCAAGAATGCGCTTGAGGGGAAGTATGGGTGATCGGGAGAGCGTCGGGTGCGGAGAGGGAGTAGATCCCAGAAGGGCCAGTAGCATTCACAAAAAAGAAAAGGCGAGAGTAACATTTAAGAAAATAATATTTACTCACGATTATAACGACGGAGGCTCAGATTATGAAGAGACAACAGGCAAAAGATACAGACGCTCAGGCTTTACAAAAAGCGGAAAGGAAGAGTGAAAATGAATCCTTAGAAAGCCTTATTGACAACTTAGAACAACTCATCGCGCCTCAAAAAGAAGAGAGCATCTTGAGTCAGGAAAAGCTTAAAGCGATTAT
>NZ_CADDZX010000245.1:0-436 GCF_902813205.1 Bartonella capreoli | reverse complement strand
AGAAGGAGAAGAGGGCGAGAAAGGAGTGGGGAGGGGGGAAAGGAAGAGGGAAGGGGAAGGGAGGGAAGAAGAGGAAGAAAGGGAGGGGGGGAGGGGAAAAAGGGAAAAGAGAAGGGGGGGAGGAGGGAGGGGAGGAAGGAGGAAGGGGGGAGAAGGGGGAGGGGGGAGGAGGGGAGGGAAGGAGGGGAGGGGGGAGAGGGGGAAGGAGAGAGAGAAGAGGAAGAGGGAGGGGGCAGCAAGAGGGGGAACGGAGGAAAAAAGGGGGGAGGAGGGATTTGGAGAAAGTTAAGAGAAGGGGAAAATTAAGGTTATAGAGTATGGTGGTTAAGGTGATGGTATTAAAGAGTTTTGGAGTGGTATTGGAGATAAGACGATTGATATCGTTAATAGTTCACGACCAATGAAATGAGGTGAATTAGAGTGATGTGGGAAGGAT
>NZ_CADDZX010000244.1:0-436 GCF_902813205.1 Bartonella capreoli | reverse complement strand
AACCGCTATCTTTTTCAACATGCTCAAATACGGATTTTCTGACTTTTTAAAAATTAAAACTATTTGCACCTTAAAAGTCACTTTTAAGCATTATCGGATATATTTTACTGTTTTTAAACCTAAATAATCTGCAGTTAATTTACCAATAGAAGATTGAACACTATAGCTTGCAATAACAGCATTACGTTCTGCCGTAGCAAGCGCAATCTGAGCATTAATCAACAGAGTTCGAGAATTTAAAACATCCAATGTCGTCGCCTGTCCCACACGATTTTCTTGAAGACGGCCTTTAAGAGCAATTTCAGCAGCACGTACACTCTCACGATAAGCAACGACAGATGCGCGTGCCCCCTTTAACTGAAACCAAGCAGAGGTAAGAGACTGTCTTATATTACTATGAGCTAAATCAAGTTGAAGATGAGCCTGCCCAAGTTGT
>NZ_CADDZX010000243.1:0-436 GCF_902813205.1 Bartonella capreoli | reverse complement strand
ACAGCCTTATCCACATCTGCTGATGGTACAGTAAAAGTCATATCTGTTTTTGAACCATCTTCAGAAATATTTTGCACAATCATATCAACATTAATCCGCTCTTCAGCCAAAGGACCAAAAATCGCTGCAGAAATCCCTGGACGATCTGCAAGCCGACGAAGCGAAATTTGTGCTTCATCCTTAGCAAAAGCAATACCAGTAACATTTTGTTGTTCCACAATTTCATCCTCATCACAAATAAGTGTTCCAGAATAATTCATTGGATCCCCTAAGCCTAACGCATCAGGATCCTCAAAACTCGAACGTACAAAGGTACGGACTTTATGAACCATTGCCAATTCAACAGAACGAACCTGTAAAACTTTTGCACCAAGAGAAGCCATTTCCAGCATTTCTTCAAAAGCGACCTTTGTTAAACGACTTGCTTTAGGTTCTA
>NZ_CADDZX010000242.1:0-438 GCF_902813205.1 Bartonella capreoli | reverse complement strand
AGGTAGATATAAAGCGAATTGAACAGTAAAAATCGTTTCAACGATTGCACGCAAAGAATTATTTTAAGAATTCAAAGATTTTTTAACATAATTAATGATTAATTGTATCGTTATTTATTATGTTAATAAAAAATTAAATTAATATGAAATAAATACAAACACATACCTTGTATATTTTCTAATTCATTTAATAAAAATCTCTTCTAAATTACTTTATTATATTCTAATATACCATAAATAAAAATTAATTAATAAAAATTGTAATAAGAATTTTAATTTTTTCTTTTTAGTTTTAGTTAATATTTCTTCTTCCATAAAAAGCATATTTTTGTTTTTTTGTTATAAATTTGTTTTTATGGTGGCATCTAGATGAAAAGGTTTTTGGAGAAGGTTCTGTTAAGAGCTCAAAGCATAAAGCACCAGCAAAAGGCTGTACTG
>NZ_CADDZX010000241.1:0-439 GCF_902813205.1 Bartonella capreoli | reverse complement strand
GCTTCCCTTTCACTAACTGCCTTTGGAAGATTAAGTGAACGCCCCAAATGAATAGAGTGCGGAACAGCTTGAGAAATAAGTGCATCAAGGGAATCAAGCTTTAAAACATCAAGCATTTTTTGTGTTTCATTAGGACGAAGTCCAATATGGCGAGAAAAAAAATGACGTTCTTGCATAGACTCATCCAATCAATGCTTTATAAGCAGCTTCATCCAGCAACCCTTCAAGTTGCGTTGCATCCTGCAATGTCATTTTCCAGAGCCAACCTTCTTTTTCAGCCTTTTGGTTAACCAGTTCAGGATTATTTGCCAATGCCTCATTCATTTCAACCACTTCACCATCAAGAGGAGCATAAACATCTGAAGCCGCTTTCACTGATTCTACAACAGCAGCAGAATCCCCCTTAGAAAGCTGTGTCCCCTTCTTTGGTAAATCAACA
>NZ_CADDZX010000240.1:0-439 GCF_902813205.1 Bartonella capreoli | reverse complement strand
GATCCCCCGTTTTCTGTCCTGTTAAGGGATCAAATTCAGTAATTGTATCAATTTCATCACCATTTAGTGAGATCCTCCAAGCACGATCTTCAAGGTGTGAAGGAAATATTTCGATCGCATCACCTCGCACACGAAAAGCACCACGCGCAAAATTGATATCTTGTCGACGACATTGTTGAGTAACTAAACCAGCTAATAATTGCCCTTGATTTAATTTATGACCTTTTTGCATTTGGCAGGTCGTTGCGGTTGCAGTTTCTTCTGGTAGTAATTCCTACAATGCAGAAGGCAATTGTACAACTCTCACGTTTACGGCTTCTATTTTCACTGAAGTTGGAAGGGTGGGTGAATAGCAGCTCTGTGAGTCTTTTGAAGTTTCTTTTTCTGTTGAAGTTACATAGTGCGCGACTTTTGCTTTTGATGTTAACTATGAATTTAA
>NZ_CADDZX010000239.1:0-439 GCF_902813205.1 Bartonella capreoli | reverse complement strand
TTTTTAGCGTTCTAAAAGTGCTGGGACATGAACCTGATCAGCTTTATAATTTCCTGTAAGCACATATATAACAATATTTAATCCTGCACGAAATGACCATAGACGTTGCATCGGATCGTTGGGAATAAGTGGGTATTTCCACATGCCTTTTTCATCTAATGCCCAAGCACCGGCAAAGTTATTCGCAGTGATCAGAAGAGAACTTACATTATCACCGGAGATAAGAGAACTTTTGTTTTTTTTATTTGTTGATGATGATTCAACCCACAAAGGTGAACCACGGTAGAGACCTGGAAAATCTGGCATAATATAAAAAGAACGCGCAATAACATGATCATTTGAAGCTGGTTCAATGGTAGGTATGCTTAATCCCTTTAAGATCGCCCGTAATCTTTGTGTAGCTGGGGTGGCTGTTCCTTTAAGATTAAGGTTGGTACTT
>NZ_CADDZX010000238.1:0-439 GCF_902813205.1 Bartonella capreoli | reverse complement strand
TGGTAGCGCTTAATTTTTCCTCTTCAAGCTCGGGTTCTTTCATAAGCCAATGGGCAATTCGACGATACAGAGCCGCATAAGGGCCTCCACCCTCGAAACCTCGTGCCCAAAGCCAACTTTGGTCGGAAAGCAACATACCTACACGTCCTTTACCAAAATGGGAAAGAAGTAAAAGAGGTTGTTCATCGGCTCCTTTCATGAGAGCAGTGCCTTTATATATGTTTTGAATGGCAATTTGTCGGAGCCATTGTCCCCATTGAGAGGTTGGATAAGTAGGTGTTGTAAGACCTCTTGTAACAGGATGACGTTCACCTTCTTTGGTTAATTGGGGGCGAAATGGTTTTTGAATAACAACACCATTAGGTAGTGCGGGTAGGATACTTATTAGAGGTGTTTTTGCAAGTGAGTTTTGTTGAGTAAATTCCAAACATATATAAAG
>NZ_CADDZX010000237.1:0-440 GCF_902813205.1 Bartonella capreoli | reverse complement strand
TACAACATTGTGTGATTGATCCAGAGGGCGATTTTGTCACTTTTGCAGATAAATTTGGTCATGTTATTGTTGAGGCTCAATGCAGCGAATTAGAATTGACACGTATTGCTCAACGCATTCGTCAACATCGGGTTTCGGTGGTGTTCAATCTTGAAGGTTTGGATGCTGAACAACAGATGCGCGCTGTGGGGGCTTTTCTTGGTGCATTGTTTGATGTGGAACGTGATTATTGGTATCCCATGCTCGTTGTTGTTGATGAAGCACAATTATTTGCTCCAGCTGCGGCAGGAGAAGTTTCTGATGAAGCGCGTAAAATTTCACTGAGTGCTATGACTAATCTTATGTGTCGAGGGCGCAAACGTGGTCTTGCAGGTGTCATTGCTACACAGCGTTTGGCTAAACTTGCCAAAAATGTAGCTGCTGAAGCCTCAAATTTTTTA
>NZ_CADDZX010000236.1:0-440 GCF_902813205.1 Bartonella capreoli | reverse complement strand
ACAAAAGCTTTTGTCACACTATAATCATCATCCAGCTCATACTGAAGTTCTAACGAACCAGTCAAAATCCGCCCTGGTTTTTCCAGCCAACGAATTGTTGGCGGCTGATCTTTAATCACCTGCAAATGCCACTGCTGTTGCTTGTGACGTGATGAAACAAACAATCCTATTGAATGTTTTAAATGTATTTAAAAATGAAAAATGTAATCATTCAAATTCCCTTTTTCTTTTTTTTTTGATCCAGAAATTCCCCCTTACCAATATACAACTTGTCTTTCTCCTTTTAAAGCGTTTTTCGCCCATCTCCTTGCTGTCCTCCACCGTCCCCCTCCCCCTCCCCCGAATTATATCGGTTGATCTCCATCGCCTGATCCGCCACCGCCCCCCGCTTGGATCTCAACAATGGTTTCATCGGTTATCCAATCTGGCCACACAATCCT
>NZ_CADDZX010000235.1:0-440 GCF_902813205.1 Bartonella capreoli | reverse complement strand
CAGAAAAATAAATTATAGATTTAAAGGGGGAATATTTCATGAAAAGCAAAAAAATTTTAAAACCAGATGATACAAGGAAACGTCTCCTTGCTATTATATCCAGTGCATCAGGGAACCTAGTAGTATGGTATGATTTTTATGCTTACTCATTTACGTCGATTTATTTTGCTTCGCAATTCTTTCCTGCAGATGATGATGTCGTTACACAACTTTTAAAAACCGCAGGAATCTTTTTTATTGGCTTTCTTATTCTTCCAATGGGAGCATGGCTCTTTGGATTATTTGCGGATCGTTATGGACGGAATTGTTCAATGCTTATTTCTGTTTTTATTATTTGTGGCGGCTCTTTTCTAATTACCCTAAATATCAAAAATAAAAAATTAGTAATAACAGCATTATTTCTCCTCCTTTTAGAAAGAATGTTTCAAGTAATTATCGTT
>NZ_CADDZX010000234.1:0-440 GCF_902813205.1 Bartonella capreoli | reverse complement strand
AGAAAGAAGAGCTGTTTTTTTTCCTGAAATCCAATAATGACCAGAATTTGGACGATCAAGACAACCTAAAATATTCATCAATGTGGATTTTCCTGAACCGGAAGCTCCCACAATCGCTACCATTTCACCGCGCTTAATGGTAAGATTGATGTTTTTCAAAACAGTGACAAATGTTTCACCGGCAGGAAACTTGCGCACAATATTTTCTAAAATGAGGACAGCATCTGCTTGCTCTGCTTTCATGCTTAGCTCTCTTCCTCAAGTTTATCAGAATTACCTGACACCACTCCATCGCGCAAACCTGTAATAACCACGTCTCCCTCACTAAGCCCTGAAACAATCTCTGCCACAACCTTGTTATTAAGCCCAACGGTTACTTGTTTTTCAACCACTTTACCTTTTTTCTCCAAAAGAGAAACCCATGCGGTATGCTCTTTTGT
>NZ_CADDZX010000233.1:0-441 GCF_902813205.1 Bartonella capreoli | reverse complement strand
AAACATTTCATGGTATACAAGATGCTAAAATTGTTAACCAAAAAGCCACTGAAAAATTGCTCGAACCATGGCTTGGAACAGGTTTAAGCTTAAGTGAATTACCCCTTCCCCGCCTTATCATTGTAACACTGAAAGAAAATGAAGAAATTAATTTTCGTGCCATCAGTCACGCAATCAAAACACAAATTCCAGGAGGACAGTTTGATGATCACCGTGTTTGGGTAAACCGGTTTGCAACAATGGCACACACAACTGTTTTTATTGGTTTTTCAATTTTAACATTGGTTTTGGGTTCATTAATACTCACGGTTATCTTTGCCACACGTAATGCATTGGCAGAAAATGCGCATATTATCAATGTCTTATACTTTCTTGGTACTGAAACCCTTTTCATTGCACGACAATTTGACTGGCATTTTTTTAAAACTGCACTGCGTGGTG
>NZ_CADDZX010000232.1:0-443 GCF_902813205.1 Bartonella capreoli | reverse complement strand
ACAGAATTTTGATGTCCGTAGTGTACGTGAAACAATCGCATATTTCCCCCAAAATTCTTGCCTTTTTTCCGGAACCATTTTTGAGAATATGCTTCTTGCCAAACCAGATGCTACTAAAGATGAAATCGATGCTGCACTATATGTTAGTGCTTGCCATGCTTTGATTGCTCACTTGCCTCTAGGACTCAATACTCAAGTAGGAGAGCCAGGTGGTTTTTTATCAGGTGGTCAGCGCCAACGCTTGGCTTTAGCTTGTTTCTTTCTGATAAACCCAATCCTTCTTATTTTGGATGAACCTACTTCCGCATTGGATGACACTGTCAGTGCGCAAATTGTTGAGCATTTATATAAACTTTCGCAAGAACGTATTGTTCTTGTTATTACCCACAAAAGTGACCTCTTTCCTCAGCATGCAACCGTCTTAAACTTTACTGATTTGGAGG
>NZ_CADDZX010000231.1:0-444 GCF_902813205.1 Bartonella capreoli | reverse complement strand
GTTCAAATCCCTCTCTCTCCGCCAAATATTAGCTAGAGTGATCTTTAAAAAATATCTTTAGTTGTACGTAGTTTGATACCATGTTTTGTACCAATTTATTTTTTTCAAATCCCTTTAAAAGGTTATTTTAAAGTTTGTAATTTTTTGTGAGAACACTATTAGATTTTAATTTCTTAATTTCAAAGTGTCGGGTAACAATTTGGGGGGCAATAAAGAATGATAGGAACTTATATTAAAGTAATTTACCAGATTTATTCTGGAAGATAATCACTATCTGCCAGATCACTAAAGCGTGTAAAATCCGATTGAAATGCCAGTGGAACGATTCCTGTCGGACCATGGCGTTGTTTTGCTATAATAACCTCAGCTTTGCCCTTGGCTTGCTCCATTGCCTCTTGCCATTTGCTATACTCAGCAGTGCCTTCTTTGGGTTCTTCATTTTTG
>NZ_CADDZX010000230.1:0-445 GCF_902813205.1 Bartonella capreoli | reverse complement strand
AAACTTCCTTTGAAAAGACAAAGTATTCATATAGCGTGGTGAAAGGAAAGAGAAATGAGCAAAATTGGCAATAGTGGGAGCGAATCAAAAAATACTCTCTATTGCTCGTTCTGCGGCAAAAGTCAGCATGAGGTGCGTAAGCTCATCGCGGGGCCTACGGTATTCATTTGTGATGAATGCGTAGAGCTTTGCATGGATATTATTCGTGAAGAAAATAAATCTTCTTGACTTTAGGTGCGTGATTGCGTTCTTACTCCACACTAAATTATAACATTTCTTGAGGACTACGTTATTTGTCATCAACATTCAAAGCGTGTTCTCTCTATTTTTGTCAATAACCATTATAAGCTACTTGAGCACCATCAAGATCACTATTCATCAGTGCTTCGGAATAAAAATGCAATTCACTTTCCATGACAGATCCTTTCGACCCATGAACAATGCC
>NZ_CADDZX010000229.1:0-445 GCF_902813205.1 Bartonella capreoli | reverse complement strand
AAGAGTTGACCGTCATTTTTTCCCTGAAAGACAGCCATTTTTCCAATTTTGAGGCTGGTATAATAGTCACCATTTTTTTCTTCCATAACAGCCAGAAGGGCTAATTCGCCGTGGCTTTCTATTTTTTTTCCGAGCTCTCTATAAAAAATTTTAGCAAAATCAGCATAGCCGGCTGCTTCAAGACGTTGAATTGCTTTGATCGCTTTTCGTGCACTAAAATGTTGTCGCTCAGCGCTTGTTGGTTTGGGAAAGGAAACTTTAAGCTTTTTTTGGTTGAGTCGTGCAGCGGCTAATTGACCATAGTAAGTTGCACCAAAATGAGCTGCGCGATGAAAGTATTGCTGGGCATTTTTATGTTCTTCTAGCGTTTCTGCTGTTCGTCCCATCCAGTAATATCACGTGATGCAGAAAAAGGTAAAGAAGAGAGTTGAGGAATACGTGAAAA
>NZ_CADDZX010000228.1:0-445 GCF_902813205.1 Bartonella capreoli | reverse complement strand
TGTGCTTGTTAACTTCAAATGATGATTTAACTTGACATAATTAAGAGTCAAATAAAATCCACCAACATTATTATAAGAAAAAACCACTACTAGGCTTTAAAAACATACATAACAAACACTAGCGAGTAAACCAAACTAAAAACAACAAAAACACCCACCACCGCGTTATACAAATCACTTTATGCTATATTTTTGTTACTGCTAACGTGACTCTATGAGATTCCCAAAATGTACTATTTTACCACAGAAGCCCGACCGTTACTAACAACACCTTCCCTTTGCGCACGTTTACGAGCAAGCTTACGCGTGCGGCGAATAGCTTCAGCTTTCTCACGAGCACGCTTTTCGGAGGGCTTTTCATAATAACCACGCATTTTCATTTCACGGAAGATACCTTCACGCTGCATCTTTTTTTTCAACGCGCGTAGCGCCTGATCAACATTAT
>NZ_CADDZX010000227.1:0-445 GCF_902813205.1 Bartonella capreoli | reverse complement strand
CACACACGTAATCCTTCAAAAATTTTCTCGTCATCCCCCCTTAACAGCACAAGGTATGGCTCTATTCGCTAAAGCACTTATTGCAACTGGACAAATCGCCCGCGCTCGACAGATCATTGCACCATGGTGGCATAAAGCAAAGCTCAATGCAAAAGAAGAAGAACTTATTCTTAAAAATGCAAGTACTACCTTAAAACCTATCGATCATTTGAAACGCATGCAATTCATGCTTTATGCTCATCACTTCGATTCAGCTGAACGCGTTGCAAAATTAGCCCATGCTCAATCTCTTTTTAACGCTTTTGTGGCCGTTGAAAATAATGATCCTAGAGTCATGCAAAAATTACGTGCTGTGGAGCGATCATGGCAAAAAGATCCTCTCTTACAATTCGCTCAAATTCGCCATCTTAGACGAACTGGACAATATGATGCAGCTGCAACACTC
>NZ_CADDZX010000226.1:0-446 GCF_902813205.1 Bartonella capreoli | reverse complement strand
TATTTCCAATAGAAATAAATCCATTTAAAAAAGTACCTGTTATTAAAACAACAGCACTGGAAAAAAGTATCCCTTTATATTTTAAAACAACACCTGAAACACTATTATCTTTAACAATCAAATCAATAACTTCATCTTCGATAAGAATGAGATTATCTTGTTCTTGTAAAAATTCTTGTATCGCTTTTTTATAGAGTTGTCTATCAGCTTGTGTACGTGGTCCCCTTACCGCTGGTCCTTTACGTCTATTAAGAAGTCTAAATTGAATTCCAGCAGCATCTGCTGCTTTTCCCATAAGACCATCCAAAGCATCTATTTCACGAACTAGATGCCCTTTTCCAAGACCACCAATAGCAGGATTACAGGACATTGTTCCTATGGATGCTATTTTATGTGTAATAAGAGCTGTCTGTGCTCCAACACGCGCTGAAGCTGAAGCAGCTTCA
>NZ_CADDZX010000225.1:0-446 GCF_902813205.1 Bartonella capreoli | reverse complement strand
TGATTTGTCCAGGGCATCATCACCTCTTTAACTGACTACCATTAATCAAATATCAACCATTCACTCGATCTTATAGGATACCTCTTACCCGATTACAATGTAACTAACAGGCTTCTTCCACTTAATTACAAATGATTATTTCCGCTCATAAACCACAAAACGTGATGGATGACTGTCTTTATCTCCTTCAGGAATATATTGTGTTTGTACAATAGTCCACTTTTCTTTATCGAAAACAGGAAAAAAACTATCACCTTTAATGGAAGCTAAGACTTCTGTAAGGAATATTTTATCAGCAATAGGCAACCCTTGTTGAAAAATTTCACCGCCACCAATAATAAAAACTGCATCTGCACTATTTTGAGAAGCCACCTTTTTTGCAACTGAACAAGCCTGAGATAAAGAGTGAGCAATAACAGTTCCTTCAGCTGTGAAAGCACGATTGC
>NZ_CADDZX010000224.1:0-446 GCF_902813205.1 Bartonella capreoli | reverse complement strand
CAGTGGTGGTCTTTTAGCCAATTATTCTGGTGTTGTTCATGGTGATATCATCACCCTTACTGCTCAGAGCATAGCCAATGGAACGGCTAAAATCCGTGAGATTAATGAATATAGTTTTGTTGATCGGGCGGGGCAAAAGGGACAAATCCTCTCTGAGCATGAATTAAACATTCACTCCCTTGGAGATCTTGGCGCAGAGGGTGGGGAATTCACCAGTGGCGGTCCGATAACAATGATTGTCAATGCTTCTGCTAACTTTAGTGCCTTGGCGTTAGAGAGTGAACACAAGCAGACATCGGAAAAAGGGCATTATGATGCGCAAAGTAGCGCACATCAGTTAAGTGAAATCAACAGTGGGGATGATCTTACCATTGTTACAAACGGCGACCTCACCATGGATGGGGTTAAGGCTAAAGCAAAGGGCGATGCGCGTTTTGACAGTGGCG
>NZ_CADDZX010000223.1:0-447 GCF_902813205.1 Bartonella capreoli | reverse complement strand
CGGGAAAAAGGGCAATTTGCTTTGGTAGATCATTTTCACAATTGTAATGGATATTACCAGCTTTCATGAGTATTTTATAACCTTTGTTCGATGAAGTTTGGTATATAATAGCTGTAATTTATGACACTATTGAGAGACAAAAAATTGATAAAGAAGAAAAATCAACCTTTTGTGTGTTAAGACTATATTTATAAAATATCTGAAATTTTTACTCTTAAAGGATATAAAACTCCGTAGTTTAGGTTGGATAGCACAGGTAAAAATGTTGCTTTGTGATACTTTAAAGCTCTTGTTAAGCGCACGAAATTTTGTATTTTTTCAAAACGTGTTGCTGTTTATGGCCTTTGCAATTTTTTTACTTATTTTTTAAGCAAGGCCAATTAAGATTTTCATAATGTTCAAAAAACCCTCATTATAAGTCTTTTAAAACAGTTTATGCAAGTTTAA
>NZ_CADDZX010000222.1:0-447 GCF_902813205.1 Bartonella capreoli | reverse complement strand
AAGGGAAGTTTAAAGAACTTTCTCTTGATGCAAAGGGTGGTGTTCGGCTTGCAAAATCCGTTGAAGAAGTTGTTGCTAATGTAAAAGAAATGCTTGGTAAAACTTTGGTAACCAAGCAAACTGGTCCAGAAGGAAAACAGGTCAATCGTCTTTATATTGAAGATGGTGCTGATATAGAACGGGAGCTTTATCTTTCACTTTTAGTTGATCGTAGCGTTGGTCGGGTGGCTTTTGTTGTTTCAACAGAAGGTGGTATGGATATTGAAACGGTTGCTGAAAAAACGCCAGAAAAAATTTTAACTCTACCCATTGATGTTACACAGGGCGTTACCTCTGATGTTTGTGCAAGGCTTTGTGATGCATTGGTATTGTGTGATAGTGCAAGAGAAGATGGAGAAAAGCTTTTTCCAATTCTTTATAAAGTGTTTTGTGAAAAAGATATGAGCC
>NZ_CADDZX010000221.1:0-448 GCF_902813205.1 Bartonella capreoli | reverse complement strand
TAAAAGATGTACATCATCACGTCCAGTGCCGCGCATAAGAGAAGGCGCATCAATGCCATCAACATCAGCAGCAACACTCTCCAAAATAGTAGCCATCCGCTGCGCATAAGGACGTGCAGATTCAGCCGCCTCTTGTGCACGATGCAACCTCGCCGCTGCAACCATCTGCATGGCTTTGGTAATCTTCTGTGTTGCCTTAACCGAGGCGATACGGTCTCTAAGATCTTTCAACGAAGCCATTCAAGCATTCCATCAATCATCATGAAAAATTCTTCGCATAAGACTTAAGAACAGTAAGCAACTTATCCTTAAGCTCATCAGTTATCTGTTTTTGGTCAGCAATTGCCTTTAAAAGATTTTGGTGATCGCTGCGCAAAAGTGTCAAAAGTCCCTGTTCAAACCGTGCAACATCAGAAACAGCCAAAGAATCAAGATAACCATTAACACC
>NZ_CADDZX010000220.1:0-448 GCF_902813205.1 Bartonella capreoli | reverse complement strand
ATAACAACGTACTTTGCTTGATAAATTCCTTCTCCTAATGTTCCTTTAGGTACTGGATTTTGTGGTTGCATAATCTTTTTCAACGATGAAGAAACCTTAATTTCGGCAAGCTGGCTTCCTTTTGCTCTCTTGGTTAATTTTGCTTCACCCCAAATAATGTCGATTTTGTTTTTTTTCATCAAAAAACCAATGCCAGTATTTAAACGCGCTGAAATTCCCCGTGAACGTGCTACAATATCCTTGATACTTGCTTCAATTGAACCGTTAATTTTTAATCCATAATCTTTCGCATGTTCAGCAAAATGCTTTATTTCCGCTGAACGCAAAAGTGCCTTGGTTGGAATACAACCCCAATTTAAACAAATCCCCCCGAGATGTTCACGCTCAACAATCGCAGTTTTGAAGCCGCACTGCGCCGCACGAATTGCAGCTACATATCCACCAGGCC
>NZ_CADDZX010000219.1:0-450 GCF_902813205.1 Bartonella capreoli | reverse complement strand
AGGGGAGATTATCACAGCCACAGCTGAAAGGGCATTTTTCTATAGCCAATGGTAGTTTTTTTGATTCACAAACAAATGTAGGATTGAACAATATAACGCTTGAAGGCAAATTAAATGGTGACCATATCCTTATAGAAAAAGCTTTTGCTTCTTCGTCTGGAGGGGGGTCTCTTTCTGCTTCGGGTCGTATTTCTAATGATTTGCAAGCAGATTTAGTATTTAATCTCAATCGCGCCAATTATAATGATGGTTCGATGATTCTTGCAACGTTGTCCGGCAAGATGACAATGACGGGCCATTTTTTAGGCAACCTTGTTATTGGTGGTGATATCATCGTTGAAAAAGCTGAAGTTCTTGTTCCGGATCATTTTCGAAACGCAAAATTTCTTAATATTAAGAATAAGAATTTAACTAAATCGATTCAAAAAACACTTGAACGTGCTGACGTTA
>NZ_CADDZX010000218.1:0-450 GCF_902813205.1 Bartonella capreoli | reverse complement strand
AGGTTCATCCATCAAAATAACTTCAGGACTAACGGCAATAGCACGTGCAATACATAAGCGCTGTTGCTGCCCCCCTGATAAACTTGTTCCTGCCTCATGAAGTCGATCTTTTACTTCTTCAAATAAGCCTGCCTGCCTCAAACTTTTTTCAACCACATCATGCAATTCGGCGCGCGATTTGACTAAACCGTGAATACGTGGCCCATAAGCAACATTCTCAAATATAGATTTTGGAAAAGGACTAGGCTTTTGAAAAACCATTCCAACACGAGCGCGCAATTCTACAACATCAATCCTCTGGTCATAAATATTTTCCCCATCTAAAGTAATAAGACCGGTTGTTCTAGCGCCTTCAATCGTATCATTCATACGGTTAAAACAACGCAAAAAAGTCGACTTTCCGCATCCTGATGGACCAATCAAAGCTGTTACTTGATGTTCAGGAATATC
>NZ_CADDZX010000217.1:0-450 GCF_902813205.1 Bartonella capreoli | reverse complement strand
ACCTCTCGGATTAATGATCCGTATGAGCTTGTAATAGATCAGAATAAAGCGTTTTTACCAAATGTTAAAATGTGGATAATATTTAAGCCTTACAAAATTCGGAAGGCGTTTCTTTTTTATGTCTTTGCACATTCTATTTCTTCACGCAAAAGTTCAAGCTCTAACCATTCTTCTTCCTTTTTCCTGCAAATATCTTTCTTCTCTTCTAGTGCTGTTGATAAACGCTCGAAGCGATTCTTATCATTACCATATAGTGCTGGAACAGAAAGCTCTTGTCCAATTTTTTTTATCTCCTCCTGCATAGCAGTGATTTGTTCAGGCAATTTTTCCAGCGCCTAATCCTGCTTATAAGCCAGTTTGCGCGGTCTTGTTTTTTCCCGCCCCATCAAGCGCGAATTTGTTGATGAGAGAGATCTTTCAGGCTCGCCCGTACGAAGATTAGACAACCCC
>NZ_CADDZX010000216.1:0-450 GCF_902813205.1 Bartonella capreoli | reverse complement strand
ATTATATCGGGATAATCATTAAATGAAAAAGATATTTTTTTGTCAGCGTTTTTTCGTATATTTTAGTGCAATTGCTATTTTGATTCTGAATATTGGAATGGCTCATGCACAAGGTGTGAGTGTTCAACATTTAAATTCAGCTAGAAAAGCTATCAGTGCCATTCGTGCGACTGACCAATTTGATAATTTTTTACCAAATGCGGCACGCGATCTCAAAGATGAACTGATAGGCGATGATCCCAATTTGGCAACTGCTATTTCTGATATTGTTGATAAGCAAGCGCTTGCTTTGGCTAAACGACGCTCTGATTTGGAGAAAGAAATTGCTCATGTATATGCAAAATATTTTACTCAAAAAGAACTTGATGCAATCACGGCATTTTATAATTCTGATACCGGTAAAAAATTTTTGACAGAAGTTCCAAACCTTGCCCATGATGCTTATTCTAC
>NZ_CADDZX010000215.1:0-451 GCF_902813205.1 Bartonella capreoli | reverse complement strand
ATTCGTATATCCAGAACAGATATTTTGTGAGGATTACATGAAACAAGAAATAGAAAAGGGAGATATTACAGCATTAAGTTTTGAAGAAGCGCTTAAGCAACTTGAAGTGATTGTTGAAAATTTAGAACGTGGGGATATTCCTTTAGAACAGTCAATTGATATTTATGAGCGTGGTGAATCTCTTAAAAAATATTGTGAGAAGCTTTTGAAAGCGGCTGAAGCTAAAGTTGAGAAAATTCAGCTTTCAGAGGGAGGATCTCCAGAAGGAGTAGAGTCTCTTGATTCTGAATAATAGTTAAGTAATTTGGGGATATTTATTGCAAGAGAGGTGAGCAGTGACTTAGTTTAAAGGGAAGGAATTTATCAGTTTCTTTTTTATGAAATAAGTGAGGAAATGGGGAAAAACCATAAATCATCACCAGTAGAGAACATTTTCCAGTAACAATATGCT
>NZ_CADDZX010000214.1:0-451 GCF_902813205.1 Bartonella capreoli | reverse complement strand
GCGCCAGCCGTAAAGAAGTCAAAAATCCTTATCGCTTCACTCTTATTTTTTTAAGTGCAGTTTCAGCTTTTGCTATTTTGGTTAATAATCGAACTGTTTCTATCGCATTTTCTGATTTTTTGCCATTTCAACCTGCTATTTTGGTTTCGATTATTTTTATCATTGGGAATTTTTTTTCAGCAAGTTCCAATATATTGTTTCAGAAGTATTTTTCAAAGTTTCAAAATCCTATTTTTCCCGTCTTAATGATTGGTTGTATGGTAACCATTGCTTTTTTTCTCATGTCATTTCAAATCATTGCGGCTCTTATATTAGGATTTTTACTTCTATGTGTTTTTAAATCTGCTTATCGATCTTATCTGTCGTCTCTTCTTATAAATTCACTGATTGATCCCAAAGCTATCGCGACTGTTTTATCATTTACAGCCATTATTACAGCTGTTGTATCCTT
>NZ_CADDZX010000213.1:0-451 GCF_902813205.1 Bartonella capreoli | reverse complement strand
GGTGTTGTTTCGACTTTGTCCGATTCAGATGGTGATGGTGCTGCTCTGTCATTGTCATTCATATGGATAAAGTTTTCATCATCAATCTCTTCTGGTTCTCGTGCATCAGCAGCGGCTTTTTGGTCGTCCCCCACATCCGTTTCTAAGCCATTGGCTGCACCTGCTTCATCCCGTGCGCTGTATTTAAAATCCCAAGAGGTGCAATGTTTCTCATGAATAACAATAATAGGGAGTGTTTCACCGGTGATGGCTTTGCCTTCACCACGTTTGGCAAGCACAAGTTTGCCATCAACGGGCTTTGCTACCGCATCATATTCTTCTGCAAGGCGTGTGGCAAAAGCCATGTCGCTTTCAGCAGTTTGGTCAATATGACGCACAACAATTTTTGCAAGAGCAGGATCAACTTTGGGGGTGTAGCCATTACGTTTTGCTATTTCTTGAATAATGCTAC
>NZ_CADDZX010000212.1:0-451 GCF_902813205.1 Bartonella capreoli | reverse complement strand
GCTATAGAATAGGTTTTAATCGTCATCTTTCTCATGAAATTGTAGCTCTTGAGGAATGTCCAGTGAGCTGTCCAGAAATTATATCTAAATTAGATGATATTAGGAAATTGTGCGCTTTTCTGAGCAATTATGCCAAACGATTTCACATTACGATAACATACGTTGCAAATGGTTTAGATGTCGCTGTAAGCGGTTGTATTATACGCCATGAGCCTATTCGTCAGAAAATAGTTCATATGGCGCTTGCATGTGGAATTACACGTTTATCTGTTGAAGGTGAAGTTTTGGTTGAACGAGAAAAGCCATTGATTTACTTCGGGGATGTTTGTGTTGAATTTCCCACTGGAGGTTTTCTCCAAGCAACTTTTGAAGCAGAAAATATCATGGGCAAAATTATTTTGACTCATTTAAGAAAAGCAAAGAATGCTCTTGATTTGTTTTCAGGAATAGG
>NZ_CADDZX010000211.1:0-452 GCF_902813205.1 Bartonella capreoli | reverse complement strand
CATTGCCGTGCATCGCTTTCTCATGGGGTTGCTAGAGGTGTTGTTTTTAATTCTGGAAATGCAAATGCTTTTACAGGTCGTAAAGGAAGGAACACAATAAATGAAATTATATGTGCAGCGGCGAGTGCTTTGAAGGTTGAAGAAAATGAAATTTTTATAGCTTCTACCGGTGTTATTGGTGAGCCAATGGATGCATCGAGTATTGTAAGCCTTTTACCAAATATGGCGGAGACAGCAGAAGAAAGGAATTGGTTGGAGGCTGGAAAAGCCATTATGACGACCGCTACGTTTTCGAAACTTGCTACGTGCAGATTTGATTGGGGGGGGGAGAATGTTATTATTAATGGGATTGCAAAAGGTGCTGGTATGATCGTATCAGATATGGCAACGATGCTTTCTTTTGACGTAAGTGATGCAAAAATTTATTCGGATCTTCTTCAATCTCTGTTATT
>NZ_CADDZX010000210.1:0-452 GCF_902813205.1 Bartonella capreoli | reverse complement strand
GGCTCCTGCTTCAGTAATCAGATTAGCAACGAGTTTTGCAGAAATAGGGGTCCGTGGTCCGGGCTTACGATCTTGGCGGGCGTAACCAAAATAGGGTATAACAGCTGTGATACGACGCGCCGAAGAACGACGGAGAGCGTCAATCATGATGAGTAATTCCATTAAATGATCGTTTGCGGGATAGGACGAAGATTGTAAAACAAACACATCTTGTCCGCGTACATTTTCATGTAATTCTACGAAAATCTCTTGATCAGCAAAGCGTTTCACAGTTGCTTTGCCTAAGGGGATATTTAAATAATTTGTAACATCTTCAGCAAGGCGTGGATTAGAATTGCCGCAGAAAAGCTTCATGATAGAACCTCTGAGTCTTCATGGTAAAATATGATACAGTTTTTAATTTCTTGTTACAAGATTCCAAGGAACCAATTACAAAAGCATTACAATTTTAT
>NZ_CADDZX010000209.1:0-452 GCF_902813205.1 Bartonella capreoli | reverse complement strand
CGTGAAAGGCGTTTAACGGTTGTTGGAACAAAAGCTATGCTCGTTTTTGATGATATGGAACCATGGAGCCGTAAATTGGCGTTGCACCGTTTTACTGTTTGGAAGGAGAATAAAGAATGGGCTTTTAGCACTGATGAGTTAAATTACATTGATGTTTGTGAAGATTTGCCACTTACTTGTGAATTGCAGCATTTCCTTCATTGTATTGAAACGCGTCAATTGCCTCGCACAAATGGTGATGATGCTATTGCTGTTTTACGGATTTTAACTGCTGCTCGTATCAATTATCATAGATAAAAGAGACAAGTAGCGTTTTGCATTATTGTGGTAATCAATGGAGTTAATATGCAATTCATTGACCTTGGAGCGCAGCGTGCGCGTATTGAAGACAAAATTAATTCTGCAATTGCGCATGTGATCGCCAGTGGTAAGTATGTTTTGGGGCCAAAAGT
>NZ_CADDZX010000208.1:0-452 GCF_902813205.1 Bartonella capreoli | reverse complement strand
AGAAGTTGTTATTGGTGAAGATGCAAAATGGTGTGCTTTTGCGGAAGCTGATGTTGCACTTGCAGCTCTTGGAACGGTTTCACTTGAATTAGCATTGGCAAAAATTCCAATGGTTCTTTGCTATAAGCTTGATCTTTTTTCTAGATTATTCATTTTTTCCAAAGTGATGTTATGGAGTGCTGCTCTCCCAAATATTATTTCTGATAAGCCTATTGTGCCGGAATATTTTAACGAATTTCTACGCCCTGGCATGTTAGCAAGGCAAATAGAACAGCTTTTGTATAATCCTTTATTACGACAGGCACAACTCGATGCTTTTGAAATAGTGGAACAGAAAATGAAAACTGAAGTACCATCGGGAGTTGTTGGAGCACAAACGATAATTAATCTTCTCGAAAAAATAAAACACTTAAAATTGTGCAGATAAAACAGCGTTGATAATTAATGTTTAA
>NZ_CADDZX010000207.1:0-453 GCF_902813205.1 Bartonella capreoli | reverse complement strand
ATTTAATGTTATGTCACTACCTTTCTTAATTTATCCACTCCGAATACCACAGTTCTTCCTATTTGACTCATGAACAATCGTAACCAATAATAATATTTTTCACAAATTTGTGTTTCTTATAGGTAGAATGCTGTTTTTTGGTTATCTCTCTCTTACTCATATCCCTCCGTATCACGCTTTTAATTGTTTTGTTCACAACCAACATCAGTCTAATAATTCTCTTTATATTTTTTTTTTTTTATTTGAGTTTTGTTTTTTTTTTCTCTAGATATTCGCGCTTTTATATGATTTATATAGCATTTAAAAAAAAAAAAAATTTATTTAAAAATGAAGAAAAACAAGGTAAAAAAAAAATTTCTACGCTATCCGCCAACAAAACACAGGCGCTGGCAGCCAAGAAGGGGGAAAAAAAAAAAAAAGCCCCCGCCATTACAAACACTCTTTCCTAGCCTA
>NZ_CADDZX010000206.1:0-453 GCF_902813205.1 Bartonella capreoli | reverse complement strand
CTATCTATAACTGAATGGAAGCCAATTCATGGTGTAATTCCACCTATAGGTATATATCAGTGGCAGGAAGAATTTTTGAAATATCAACAGATAGCGCAATATAACTTGCTTGATCGTGATATGACATTAAGCGCATTTAAGGTTATTTTCTGGTGGGTGGGGGGGCATCGTGTTCTTGGTCGTGTTGTTGTTTTTGTAGTTTTATTGGGCTTGATTTGGTTTTGGATTACCACACGTATTGAAAGAGGTATTTTGTGCCAACTTGTTGTTGTGCCAATTCTTATCGCTGTTCCAGGTGTTATTGGTTGGTGGATGGTAGCATCTGGGCTTGTTCAAAGCAATCTGACAAGTGTCAGTCAATCTCGTTTGGCAATTCATCTCATGGCCGCATGTTTTGTTATTGTTTTTGTCACTTCTTTGTCTCGCGGTCTTACAGAATGTACAGATAAACCC
>NZ_CADDZX010000205.1:0-453 GCF_902813205.1 Bartonella capreoli | reverse complement strand
TCTTCAGCTCAAAATTATTAGATTGAATTCATTGGATCACGATAATTTTAAGAATTTAAGAGGCCATAATTGTTTTTGATGAAATTGTTGAGTCAGAATTAAATGTATAAATCATAGGAATGCCAGTTGCTAATTCTTGAGAAATAATCTCTTCACCGTTTAGACCTTCAAGCGCCATTATAAGAGCACGAAGAGAGTTGCCGTGTGCTGCTACTAAAACAGTTTGAGAACGCAAAATATGTGGTTGGATATGATAAAGATAATAGGGCCAAATACGAGCTCCAGTATCGCGTAGACTTTCTCCATTTGGGGGGGCAATAGTGTAGGAACGACGCCATATTTGCACTTGTTCTTCTCCCCATTTGTGGCGTACTTCATCTTTATTTAAACCAGAGAGATCACCATAATTACGTTCATTCAATGCAGAAGTTTTTATCAGTTTTAAATTTGATT
>NZ_CADDZX010000204.1:0-453 GCF_902813205.1 Bartonella capreoli | reverse complement strand
ATATGCCGGACTATCAGAAACCTGTTTATTTTTTATCGGTGGTGTTATTAAGCACGCAAAAGCAATCAATGCTTTCACAAACCCATCCACAAACTCCTATAAACGTTTGGTTCCTGGTTATGAAGCTCCTGTTCTTCTTGCCTATTCAGCACGTAATCGTTCTGCATCTTGCCGTATCCCAATGAGCTCCTCACCAAATTCAAAACGCGTAGAAGTTCGTTTTCCAGACCCAACAGCAAATCCCTATTTGGCATTTGCAGCCCTTTTAATGGCTGGTCTTGATGGCATCAAAAACAAAATTCATCCTGGACATGCTATGGATAAAGATCTTTATGATCTTCCCTTAAAAGAACTCAAAGAAATCCCTACTGTTTCAGGAAGTCTGCGTGAAGCACTTGAAGCACTTGACAAAGATCGTGGCTTTCTTAAAGCTGGCGACGTTTTTGATGATGA
>NZ_CADDZX010000203.1:0-454 GCF_902813205.1 Bartonella capreoli | reverse complement strand
CCATTAATTCAGAAACCTTGCCACGCCCAAAAAGCACAAGGATAATCAATAAAATTATAATTAAATGCGTTGGTGAAAAAATATTACCCATTACTCTCGCTCATTGCTTTTCAATTTGATTTCATTTTTTCATGTTTACTCTGAGAAATATATCAAATATAATGGAGTTTTACTTGTATATTTTCTTCCCAAGTTAGATGCAATCGTATGTTATTTATTGTAAGCTGGCTTTTTAACCTCTTTTTCCTTTTACTTAGCGTATTATAATAAACGCAAATACGTTAAAAATAATAACCCGCTTCAAACTAAATTCAAAATGCTTGAAATCTCTTTTCTTAAAGCAGATTTATCTGTTTTGTCGGGTTACTAAATCGTCCTGTAAGCTCTAGTCGTATGGCCCAAACTTTGCCTTTTAAAAACAGTACCATCCGTGCAATCGCTCACCTCTCTGGTA
>NZ_CADDZX010000202.1:0-455 GCF_902813205.1 Bartonella capreoli | reverse complement strand
CTTCATAAAAATAAGCACGTCTTTGTGGCATGGGTTGTTCTGCTTCAATCAGTGCACTCATGTAATTATACCATTGGTTTGTTGGAGTACTACAAAGATTTTGTAGGTAATGGAGGGATCCTAGAATTTCTGATAGTCGTAGTAATTTCGTCTCATAGGGTGGCGATTGTTGCGCAAAGGTTGATGTTAAAGCTAAAAAAGATATAAAAAAAACAATTTTTATCAGAGTACGCATTGTTTATTGCTCCTTTTTAATAAAGCTTTTTGGGAATACAATCGCGGATGAAATGGCTTTGTCATAGAATATAGGTTACAAGGTGAAGACAAAAATAGTTTGCACATCATTACCAAGAGCGGGCATGTTGTAAAATGTAGGGCATGAAAGGGAGTAAGGAAAGCATCATGAAGATAGTAAAAATTTTGACGAAGCTTTGTGTCTTTAGAAATTTCAGATT
>NZ_CADDZX010000201.1:0-456 GCF_902813205.1 Bartonella capreoli | reverse complement strand
AAGCTATTATACAAAATGAAGTTCATAAACGTGAACAAGCATACACAGAAAATGAATAACGGATTCACAAATTCATAGAAGAATTAAATAATGAACGCATGGCAATTTTGGAGCATGCCAGCCGCGTACAGTCAACAATGAAAGGAAAACAAGAACAGCTGAGTGATGAATCTGATTTGGTTGCGTCTAAAATTTCAACCAATACTGACAAACTTACGCAAACCCGTTCCCAAACTTTAGAAAAACAGTGTGAACAACATAATCCGAAACAATCCTAAACAGGAGATCGTATAACAAAACAACTCGTTGAAAAAATTAATGAAACGACAGTAAGAATACAGCAAAAGAACACAGAATTTTTCGATGAAATAGGAAATAACTATAATGCTTTTACAGAACGAATTGAGAATAAGCAAAAGCAATTAGAAAAAGCCTTTAATGAAACATCTGCGAAAG
>NZ_CADDZX010000200.1:0-456 GCF_902813205.1 Bartonella capreoli | reverse complement strand
GTAGCAGAATTAAAAAAACTACGTGATCAGGGGGTAAAAATTACACCAGAAATTTTACGTATTGCTGAAAATGCTCCATTAATTCTCTCTTTGCATCGTGATCTTGATGCAATTCGTGAAAGCGGTTTATCGGGTTTAAAAATTGGTACAACAAAGCGTGGTATTGGTCCCGCTTATGAAGATAAGGTGGGGCGTCGTTCTATCCGCGTGATGGATTTGGCGGAAGCTGATACACTTATGGCTAAAATCGAACGACTTTTGCGACATCATAATGCTTTGCGTCGTGGTATGGGCGTGGCAGAAATTGATTCTCAAGCACTTTATAATGAGTTAATGCAAGTAGCGGATGAAATTCTACCCTTTATGGATTGTACGTGGCGTCTTTTAGATGAAAGTGATCAGATGGGAAAGCACGTTCTTTTTGAAGGTGCACAAGGTGCTCTATTAGATAATGAT
>NZ_CADDZX010000199.1:0-457 GCF_902813205.1 Bartonella capreoli | reverse complement strand
GGACCTCTGCCAGGTGCGCCACTATTGACAACAACACCAGACGGCGTTTCCCTGCGTGACCCTTGCACCACCCCCCGCGCTTGGCCTTGTCGTATGCCACTTTGGTAAACCCCCACGACTTTCGAACCACGTTCGCGCCCAACAACCCGACCACTTGTGGCCTACCTATCGCGGGTTAAATGCACTGTCGTCATTACGGGTTGTGATGTCATGATCTTTGTTTCTCGCGTGCAATCTATTTGCGTTCCTTGCGTAATCAAAAAGTCACGGTTACGAAGTTGCACTGCATGTGATTGACCTAAACGCACGGGCTGAAGGTTATCAAATAATACGCCTCTACCTCTATCTTTATTCGATGCTTTATTATTTGTATCTGTAGATCCTTCGCTACCACCGTTGTTAAGGCTAGAACTGAGCATACGTTTGCGTGCTAATTCTTCAGAATCTTGGAGCATGT
>NZ_CADDZX010000198.1:0-457 GCF_902813205.1 Bartonella capreoli | reverse complement strand
TATGAACAGCCTTTTATTTTCTCTGATCGCATTATTCCTCTACGTGTACGGGAACATAAACATGCGCGCCGTCTTACATTACGTATTGATAGGAGTGGTAAGGGGATTTGTATAACAACACCACCAGCGATAAATCTCTATTCGATTCAAGGTTTTATTGAAAAACACCGATCTTGGATTGAGGCACGTCTTGCTCACGTAAAAGTTTCTCATGAAAATTCTTATCTTCAAGAAGGTGTAACGATTTCTGTATTAGGTGTTCCACATACTATAAGACATAAAGCAGGACGCGGGATAACAGAGATCATTACACAGGATGTGGGGCAAGAGTCTCAAATTATCGTTTATGGTCAATTAGAATATTTACCAAGACGTGTTGCTGATATTTTAAAAAAACAGGCTGCGCTCACTATAACGCCATTGGTTGTATATTATGCGCATAAAGTAGAGCGTAAAG
>NZ_CADDZX010000197.1:0-457 GCF_902813205.1 Bartonella capreoli | reverse complement strand
TGGTTCATCAAGAATCAAAAAGTTTGCCGGTCGAGAAAGCAGTCGAGCAAGCATGAGACGAGCTCTTTCACCACCTGAAAATTCTTTGAGTGGTGTATGTGCTTGTTCGGGTAAAAATAAAAAGTCTTTCATATAAGAAATCACATGGCGCTCTTTCCCATTGATCAAGAGAGTATCTCCTCTACCATCTGTTAGATAGTGCGCTAACGTTTCTTCTTCATTTAAAATACGCTGTTGATCCAAAAACGCTACGGAAAGGTTATATCCATGCCTTACTGTTCCACTGTCAACTTTTTCCTGCCCAATCAGCATGGAAAGTAATGTTGTCTTTCCAATACCATTGGAACCAACCAAGCCGATTCGATCACCACGCTGAATGCGTAAAGAGAAATCTTTTACAATAACGCGATCACCATAAGATTTAGAAATTTGCTCCGCTTCAAGCACTAATTGACCA
>NZ_CADDZX010000196.1:0-458 GCF_902813205.1 Bartonella capreoli | reverse complement strand
AGCCATAATGCCGCCTTTAGCTTGGCTATTGAGGATAGACATCACTTGACTAAAATATTTATTCGGCCATCTTTGCGGGTCTTTTGCCGGCCTGACAATGCCAGAAAACTGGTTTGTAAGCTTATCCAACGTGGCTGTTATGCATTCCCATCCAAGCGGCCCATCAGGGGCTAATGGTCTGTCAGGCTTGCCTAAAAGACGACGCCCTAAAAAAGCACGCTTAACCTCCTTTGTATGAAAGCTCGCACCTTGAATTTGCGGTACAAGCATTTGCAGCTGTTTAAGCTCTTGGGCACTAGAATCACGCATCTGACCTGTTTGAAGATCTTCTGCTTTGTAATAAGGCTCATATTCAAACCAACAACACTCAACAAACGTAACATAACGTTTCCTTGAAACTGCATCTGTTCCATTATTGTGATCACTATAAGCATCAAGGGAAACATGATAATCTTCAA
>NZ_CADDZX010000195.1:0-460 GCF_902813205.1 Bartonella capreoli | reverse complement strand
GCTCGTTATTAGCAATTTTCGTGCGAAACAGAATAATGTTTCAGAATTTAAAAGTAAAGCTTGACAGCACTCAATACCGCCGTGACCACTTATCACTCTATGCCTTCGTTGATAGACACATTAATGATTTAAGTATCCACACTTTGAGTGGTCTTGTAGAGGCAGGAAAATTTTACGAATTGGTTCTGAGATGGGGGACCTTTATTGTTGAAACGTTTTTTGATAATCAAAACATTGTTTTTTTGGAAAGTAAGCAATGTGCTTAAGTAAAGTTTTCTGCCTTTCCACCTGAACGTTTCGGTGTTATCCACGGTACAGTCGTTAATGTAGGCGCTACAGCGCGCTATGATAAAGAAATTAATGGTGCCTACGCTGTTTTAATCAAAATTGACCAAGATCACATCACTTTGAATAACAAACATCTTAAATTTATCCCTGGCATGACTGTGACAACGGATGT
>NZ_CADDZX010000194.1:0-460 GCF_902813205.1 Bartonella capreoli | reverse complement strand
TCCTCTCTCATCCCTGCCCCTGTGATACCAAAAATCCCATTGGGCACCATCATCTTTTACGTTTATGAAGATGCTAACCGGTACACGCACACGCATTACCCTTGCAGGTCACAAGTGAGATTGAGGTATAGAAAAAACTCCTTACGAAAGCCCTAAAATCCGAATACGAAGATTAACCCATTATAAACAAGCCCATACTATAGGTATCCTAAAAATTCCGGGAGATTTTGCTATGTCCAGCTGCTCTCAGCACTCAAAGCAAAAAACTGACTAGAGCTCAGTACTTTTGACTCCCGGAATACCAATGAGAGGGCGCTCGCAACCGGCGGGGGACTCCCAAGTGCAAACACAAACTCTCAACGACCTTTTTGTAGGAAAGAGACTTCGTTTTAGGGGAAAAAAGCTAAACATGTCTCAAAAGAAAAAATGCCATGCTTTAATTTGAGCTTCCCACCAATTT
>NZ_CADDZX010000193.1:0-460 GCF_902813205.1 Bartonella capreoli | reverse complement strand
AGATGATCTTTGTAACTGCGAAAATTTTAGAAATATGCTCTCTTGCGCAATATTTTTTTAAAAAGTTCACACATTATTAAAAGCTTTCTTTCCTTCTTTCTTTAATAGGGGCACGCCACTCACAAAACATAGAATATCATTGTGTTGCGAATTCATTCACTTATTTTAAAGAAACAAGCTCATAATATTCCCAAGCCCATCTCATGATGGTGCTCGTGGATAGTATAATGTAAAAGCCATTGGACACCACCATCTTTACATTTATGAAGGTGCCAACCGGTATCATCATTACTTTGATCAGCTCTCAATATTCTTGATAGCCCCTGCCTTTAGAAAATTCATAAGAAACATTTTACTCCTTTCTTCCTTCAATAGTTTTATCCATACGTTATTCCTGCTTTTGACGTGCAAGCAAATGATTTTGATTGATTCAACATAAAGAGGTTTGAAATGCGAGAAT
>NZ_CADDZX010000192.1:0-460 GCF_902813205.1 Bartonella capreoli | reverse complement strand
CATAACGAGCACCTTCCTCTTTTAGATAGATTTTCAAACGTTCATGAAAAAATAACAGAAGATCTGATAAAATATGTTCTTTTTTTTCCAGAAATCGATTCTGCGATTGTTTAGATTCTATTTGAAATGTTTCATATTTGGTTTTCTGTTGTAAAAAAAGATCCATTGCCAGAGTAAACAGTGGCATAAGATTGATTTTCCAATCGCGCAAAAGCACAAGCCTAATAATTCCCAGTGCTGCACGTCTTAACGCATAGGGATCTTTTGAACTGGTTGGTTTTTCATTAATGAGCCAAAAACCAACGAGCATGTCAATTTTATCCGCTAGTGCAACTGCTATAGCAAGAGGTTCCTGCGGAAGACGATCTTTGGGGCCTAGGGGTTTATAATGGTCTTCAATTGCTTCAGCTACGCGAGGAT
Organism: Bartonella capreoli; assembly: GCF_902813205.1. NCBI lineage: Bacteria > Pseudomonadati > Pseudomonadota > Alphaproteobacteria > Hyphomicrobiales > Bartonellaceae > Bartonella > Bartonella capreoli. The sequence goes on along the minus strand of NZ_CADDZX010000192.1, from coordinate 40 downwards.
CTTCTCCTTGAAGCAGAGCATATTTTCGTCCCATTAGTCC
>NZ_CADDZX010000191.1:0-461 GCF_902813205.1 Bartonella capreoli | reverse complement strand
CGCGATGTCGTTATTCTTCTCGATTCTATTACACGTCTTGGACGTGCGTATAATACGGTTGTTCCTTCATCAGGAAAGGTTTTAACAGGTGGTGTAGATGCAAATGCGCTACAGCGTCCAAAGCGTTTTTTTGGCGCAGTACGTAACATTGAAGAAGGTGGATCTTTAACCATTATTGCAACGGCTTTGATTGATACTGGTAGTCGTATGGATGAGGTTATTTTTGAAGAATTTAAAGGTACTGGTAATTCGGAAATTGTTCTCGATCGTAAAATTGCTGATAAGCTAATTTTCCCAGCTATGGATATATTGAAGTCAGGAACACGTAAAGAAGAGCTTTTAGTAGCACGGCAAGATTTACATAAAATGTTTGTACTTCGTCGTATTTTGGCGCCTATGAATGTAACAGATGCAATTGAGTTTTTGATTGATAAATTAAAACAAACAAAAAACAATAGTGA
>NZ_CADDZX010000190.1:0-462 GCF_902813205.1 Bartonella capreoli | reverse complement strand
CTTATAGTTTTTTCAAAAATTAGGGAATTAAAAGCGCAAAGTAATATAAGTATTCACAACAAAGGTTTTGAAAACAATAAAGCTATCATTTTAGATTACGGTATAGCCTCTTAAAGGCAATGTAAAAGAAGCGTATTCACTTTAAGATGGGATTTATTAAAAATCTTAAAGCAATCAAAATAAGAGTATTTAAAAGTGCAAATGATTTTTTTTAGAATAACGCATATAAACTATTCTTTTAAAAAGGGATACTCAATAATAATTAAGTCAATAAGTTATATTAATAGTGAGAATTTTATTCTTTATTGATTCTATTAGTTTTTTTCTCTATCCCTCATCTTTTTGGAGCTTTTTTATAGCTTCAAGAGCGAGTTTTTTACGGTCTGCGCTCTTTATGTAGAGAAAAGTTAGAGTATTTTGAACTTTTCATATAATTATTCTTTGAAAAGGTCAGAGTGCGTT
>NZ_CADDZX010000189.1:0-462 GCF_902813205.1 Bartonella capreoli | reverse complement strand
GGTCTAAACTTGTAGAATTACAAGAACAGGAGAAGGTAAAAATATATGGTGGGCAATGAGAAGCTCGAACGAAAGAAAGAAGAGGGGGAGACGGGGAGAGAGAAAAGAGGAGAGAAGAGAAAGAGCAAGGAGGGGGAAGGGAAGGAGAGAGGGGGAGGGAAGAGGGGAGGGAGAAGAAAGAAGAAAAGAGAGGGGGAGGGGGGAGGTGTTAAAGGAGGGGAAAGGGGGAGGGGGGGGGAAAAAAAAAAAGGAAGAAGGAGGGACAGAAAAGAAGGAAAAGAGGAGAGAAGAGAAAAAAGGGGGGAGAAAGAAGGGAGGGGGGGGAGGGGAGGGGGGTAGAGTGAGGGAATGTAAAGAAGGAGGTAGGGGGTTAGAGGAAAGTCACTCGCGCCATTTTATAGTGTCTTTCAGAGGTTGTTTTTTTTGTGTAAAAAGTGAGAAAGGAAAGGAAGAAAGGGAGGG
>NZ_CADDZX010000188.1:0-462 GCF_902813205.1 Bartonella capreoli | reverse complement strand
CCTTTTAATACGTGACAAAGACTTATTGGAGAAAAGCTCTCGAATTATCTAAAAATTCAAATTATCTTAAAGGTTCTGTAAGTGAGTATTTATTTACCAATTGCTGAAATGTCGCTTAACATGCTGATCTTGTTTGGAATGGGAGATGTTGCTGGTTTTTTTTCAGGTCTTTTTGGGATTGGTGGTGGTTTTCTTATCACATCGTTATTGATTTTTTATAATATTCCTCCTGCTATTGCTGTGGGAACAGGGGCTAATCAGATGATTGCTTCATCTGTGACTGGGACAATTACACATTTTAGAAGACGTACTCTTGATATCAAACTTGGTATTCTTTTAGCGATTGGAGGTGGCATTGGTTCTTTAATCGGGATTCAGATTTTTTCTGTTCTGAAAAAATTGGGACAATTAGATTTAATGATCTCACTTCTTTATGTGATCCTTCTTGGAAGTATTGGAAGT
>NZ_CADDZX010000187.1:0-462 GCF_902813205.1 Bartonella capreoli | reverse complement strand
AAAATTAATGGCAGGACAAAAAAGAAAGTCGTTCATTAGGAAGCGCTTTACATTTATGAAGCTATAAATTGTTTAAGCATGACAGATGAATACACAATGGTCAAGGTAAGAAGAGAAATAGATTGCTATTGTTTAGAGGTGTGAGAGGAGGATAGAAAAATTACGGTGGATTTTGTAAAAGAAACAAATACAATGTCTGTGTATTAAAAATGCACGTATAATGCATACGTAGTTGATTAAAATTAAGGAAAAATTTCATGCATGATGGGTCCAACCGTATTCTTGACGAATTAGCAAAATTAATGACAGATGCAGCTGGTGTTGCGCAAGGTGTACGGCATGAAGCTGAAACAGTTTTTCGTTCGCAAGCTGAGAAGTTAGTCAATAAGCTTAATCTTGTTTCACGTGAGGAATTTGAAGTGGTTAAGGAAATGGTACTTAAAACGCGTGCGGAAAGCGCTA
>NZ_CADDZX010000186.1:0-462 GCF_902813205.1 Bartonella capreoli | reverse complement strand
ATGGAGAAAATGGCGCAAAATTATCAAAGCGGCATGGTGCACTAGGTGTCGAAGCTTATCGAACAATGGGCTACCTTCCTTCTGCTTTGAGAAATTACTTAGTCCGTCTAGGTTGGAGTCATGGTAATGACGAACTAATGTCAATCGAAGATATGATTTCTTGGTTTGATATTGATGATATTAATAAAGGAGCAGCTCGTTTTGATTTCAAAAAGCTCGACGCTATCAATGGACATTATATACGTATGTGTTCAGATCAAGACCTTTTTGATGCTGCTCTTAACATTTTGCCAGAAATTAAAGGTGGTTTACAAATAATGGAAAAGCTTGATGAAAAACGTCGTGTTCAATTTCTTAAAGCTATGCCTAATTTGAAAGAACGTTCAAAAACACTATGCGAACTTATTGATAATGCCTCTTTCATTTTCACACAGCGACCATTACAGCTCGATGAAAAAGCGC
>NZ_CADDZX010000185.1:0-463 GCF_902813205.1 Bartonella capreoli | reverse complement strand
TATTTCCTCCACACAAGTACTCACCTTGTTTGTTATGCTTTAAGATCTCTCTTGCTAAGTTTGAACTGATGGTGTTCAGATCTTGCTGTTTTAAATAAATGGGCAGCCAATCAACACAAGAAGAGCTATATTTATTTGTCGCGCAACCAGTCAGAGAGAGCAGCACGCACATCAGCATCACTTTTTTAATTTCATTTTCTACCTCAAACCCTTGAGTGAGAACAAGATGTTGTGCATTTTGCAACTGTGTTTTGATGTGAAATTATGCTTGTTTTTTAAAAGAGATCGATATAGAAGTGCCCATTCTTATTTTAGTGATCAGTTTATCACTATTCAAATGTTCATGAAGCGTTTTTAAATAATGCTTTTTGAATGATGCAAAGTGGGGGGCAATCTGTATTGTTTTCTGTATTTTTACGCCAAAGTTCTCTTTTAAGAATTTTTCTAGCCATTTTAGTGTTGT
>NZ_CADDZX010000184.1:0-463 GCF_902813205.1 Bartonella capreoli | reverse complement strand
GAGAGAACAAATCTTTGGGGGTGTACAATGAAGTGCAGTGTCGATTTCTTATGCGATTTGTGGATGGCATTATCTCAATTTTCTAGACATGAAAGTATGAGCGATAAAGATTGTACTGCTCTGGTTGACACTATGAGTGTAGTAGAAAAAGCTTTGATCTTAAAGCTTCGAGATGAGATGCCAAGTATACTTAAAATCTTAACAGTTTTAACAGATTTTGGCGATTCAGAATTACCGCATAGCATGGATTCTTTTTTGAAAGCTTACGAACCAAATTTAGAACACCCCATTAAAAAGGTTGCTTAAGTTAAAAACAGATCTCCCCTCCCCGTTCTTAAAGTGGGGAGGTGGTTAATTCCGATGGCTTTTTCGTAAATCTCGTTCAATGAGATGCCTCACATAGCGTGTATAAGGGATAGCTTGATTTCTAGCTTTTTCTTTTAAAGCCTTCATAAGCGCTTGA
>NZ_CADDZX010000183.1:0-464 GCF_902813205.1 Bartonella capreoli | reverse complement strand
TGGTGAAGATGTTCCTACACATCAGCCCGTGGAGCATTTGGCTTCCTTGCGCGCAATGCCCAATCATCTGGTTTTTGGCCCTGCTGATGCTATGGAGACAGTTGAGTGTTGGCAATTGTCTTTGAAAGCACGAAAGACACCTTCTACTTTGGCTTTGAGCCGACAAAATTTACCACTTTTGCGGCAAGAGTATGAAGAAGAAAATCTCTGTATGCTCGGTGCTTATGAATTCCTAACAGCTAGCGATGATGCACAAGTGACGCTGTTTGCTTCTGGTTCAGAATTGCAAATTGCGGTAGAGGCACATGCGGTTTTAGAAGAAAAAGGCATCCCAACGCGTGTGGTTTCTGTGCCTTGTTTTGAACTCTTTGCGCAGCAATCTCTTTCCTATCAGCGTGCCCTCATTGGGGATGCTCCAATTAAAGTTGCTATTGAAGCTGCTGTTCGGCAAGAGTGAGACCGTT
>NZ_CADDZX010000182.1:0-464 GCF_902813205.1 Bartonella capreoli | reverse complement strand
CACAACCTTCCCATTGACACTGTTGTGCTTCTGATTCAGCTTTTTGCTTTTTATTAGAACTGATTCGAATTGAGTCGAATAATTTAGATGTTATTGTCATATCTTTAGGTTTATGCAAAATCGGTTGATTTGACAAGAATTGACTTTTGAAAAATTTATTTTCACACTCATTTAGTTTTGAAAAAGGTGCATTACACCGTTCATTTTATGAAGGAATAAAAAATGTCTACCGCAATCCAGACAACAATTCAGATGAAGCTCCAAGACGCTTTTCATCCACAAAAACTTGAGGTAATTAACGAGAGTCATCTTCATGAGGGGCATCCTCATGATGAGCATGCTTTTGATGGTAAAGGGGAAACGCATTTTCGGGTGAAAATTCTGTCTTCTTCTTTTTCTGGTATGAAGCGTGTGGAGGTACATCGAGCGATTTATCAAGTTTTACAGAAAGAATTAGCAACTTG
>NZ_CADDZX010000181.1:0-465 GCF_902813205.1 Bartonella capreoli | reverse complement strand
TGGGGTCGAAGCTTTAGCTGCGCATACGATTGGGATGCGTCTCGATATGCTTATTTCCGTGGTGGCTTTGGGAATTTCCAGCGCAGCCGCAACAATAGCAGCGTGGTATAGAGCAGATGGAAATAATATAGCTCTAAAACAGCTGCGTATGAGTGTCACAGTTTTTGCTGTAGCTTATGTCTTGTTTTTATCAGGAGTTGTTTATCTCTCTTATGGATTTATCCTTACAACCATCTTTGATATTTCTGAGGACAGCGTTGTTGTTTTCTCTTGGGAATTGTTTCCACTCGTCTTATTGTCTTTTGCTTTTGGCACTTTAGGAGCTATGCTCAATGGCATACTTGTGGGCTTGCTTGATACGTTTTGGTCAACAATTGTTGTCGCAATAAGCTATTGGGGGATAGGCTTATTTGGGGGAGCGCTCATGGCGCATTTTTTTGAAAATGGCTTTATTGGCTATTGGCT
>NZ_CADDZX010000180.1:0-465 GCF_902813205.1 Bartonella capreoli | reverse complement strand
CTTCTTTTGGTTACAATCAATTTTGAATCACGTTTGAGTAATTTAGTTGTTAAATAGGGGGTTACGAAGCTTTTTATTTGCATGAGATTATTAAACACGGTATAAAGGAAGCGGAGGTTTATTTCTTAGCTTGATTAGTGAAAGAGCGTGTTTGGCATGGAGATGTTTTTTATAACTATGAGGAGGCGCGGCGTGAGTTTGGCTTGGATTTTATATATGAAAAAACATCTCATTTTTTTAAAAATAAACTCATAAAAACCATCAGATATTAAACTTTTCTCCACTTACAGTTGCACCTCCTTCATTACAATTTGCGATATGAACTTCAAATGATTTGTTTACTCTAACAAATTGCTTAATAAGTGAAGTGAAAATATATAACGAAATTTTTCTAAAGATATAAGTTTTTCGAATAATATCAAGTAACACATTAATTTCTCCCTCTCTTTTGAGATTATAAAAGAA
>NZ_CADDZX010000179.1:0-465 GCF_902813205.1 Bartonella capreoli | reverse complement strand
GCGATTAACTAAAAATGTTTCCGTTTCTACTGCAGTTCCAGTTAATTCTATTTTAACGACATAACGCTTACAAAAAGCTGAAATAATTTCATCAACAATAATTTCAGGAGCAGAAGCTCCTGCTGAAAGACTTACGACGGAAAGAGATCCAAGATGATCAAAATTAATTTCGTTAACACTTTGCACTAAAAGAGCCTGCCGCGCACCAAATTTCTCAGCAACCTCTACTAAACGCTGTGAATTAGAAGAATTTGGTGCACCAACAATTAAAAATAAATCACTTCCTAATGCTGCCATTTTAACAGCTTCTTGCCGATTCGTGGTAGCATAGCAAATTGATTCAGCAGCAGGTGGTTCCAACATAGGAAAACGTCGTTGCAAGACGTCAAGAATTTCCGCTGTATCTTCAACAGAAAGTGTTGTTTGCGTGACAAAACCCAATTTTTGTGGATCATCTGGTTGATA
>NZ_CADDZX010000178.1:0-466 GCF_902813205.1 Bartonella capreoli | reverse complement strand
AACAACAACAGACTGAATAGAAAAAGTGGTATCCCAAAAGCAGCGGATGTGAATATTGGTGTTCTAGGCATAGCAGAGAAAACTGTTGCTGCACCGATGCTGGTTGGCATCAGTACCATTGTGATGCTCATCATCCGCATCACAATAGCGGCCAAATGGCGAGAGGGAAAAACACTTTTCTTCAAGGCATCAATCATTAGGGGGATAACCCCCAAACTCATCGGCCAAGCTAGGAACGCAGTCAGTATCGCGATGGACAGGGTAAGCCAACCCTTTCCATAGCGCATCAACCGTTCAGAGAGAAATTCTCAAATACGCCATATATTCATCACATGGCGCAACAATCCCATGGCGAGTAATAGCCGAAAGACATCAGTAGAACGCACAAGCACAGTACTAACATCAGTAACGTGCCAACGCCATATCAGCACTAAAGTACAAGCTAACAGAATAGCCACACCTCTGC
>NZ_CADDZX010000177.1:0-466 GCF_902813205.1 Bartonella capreoli | reverse complement strand
CTGCTTTTTCGAGAACAGTATCAAGATTTTTGGGGACGCTCTCCCAAATTTTTTGTCCCAATGAATCTAAGATGGGTTTTGTTGTTGCATTTTTTAACCAGTTTGCTTGGTTCTCAGGTCTAATAAGCGCATTAATAAGCAACACGCCAATAACCATGATGAATAAACCGCGAAGTGCTCCAAAAACAAAACCGATACTACGATCAAGGATGCCAATTCGACTATCAATAATAAAATCAGAGATTTTCATTGTAATGATTGAAGTAATAATGAGAACAATAATAAAAATCGTGACTAACGTTGTAATCAATGCAATCATTTTATTAGAGAGATATTGCTCAAAAAAGGGCAATACAGGTTTGAATAAAAACAGCGTAGCGCCAGCTGCGATTACCCAGGAAGCCAACGACAGCACTTCACGTGAAAATCCTCGGAGCATAGCGAGAAAAGCAGACAATAGAATGAT
>NZ_CADDZX010000176.1:0-467 GCF_902813205.1 Bartonella capreoli | reverse complement strand
ACACAAGCGAAGGTAAAAGAACTGAAACAAAAGCAATCAATAAGCGTTGTAAATAAGATACTTCCTCATTGCTCTTGATAAAGTGGCAGCGCATATGTGCAAGAACTTTATGAGAAAAATAAGAAAGTCCCAAAGCGATAAAAAGCGGAATCAAAAAAGAAAGAAATAGCTGTAATAGTTTGAAATAAAATACAAAATTCCACCAAGAGCTCAACAAAAAAAGAAAATCAGATGAAGCATATTTGGTTGTCTGGGCGAGATGTTTAACCAACGAGAGTGAAAACTCAAGCCTATGTGTAAGTGTGCGTTTAAAAAGCTCTCGAGATTGAGAAATAGCAAGTTCGGCTATTCTATTTGTGGTCAAAAAAATTGCTTCAAACTGGTATACTATATTATTAATTTTAGCTTTTAGCTCCATCAAGTGAGAGCGTTCCTCGCCTGTTTTTTCCAAATTTTTTAGATCATCA
>NZ_CADDZX010000175.1:0-467 GCF_902813205.1 Bartonella capreoli | reverse complement strand
TAATTAAACCGTTCAGTTCTTAGTTTCGTTGATTTTATAACTGTATATGTATACATATTCATTTATTATTTTATGCGGATTGTGAAGACATAAGATAAATTTTTGTTCTTCTAAACGTATTTATTTTTTCTAGCACTTAATAGATGTGGAGAAAAATGATACTTTTAAGAGTTTCTGTTTGCGTGATCACAAATCCAAATTGTTGGATATGAGTTTTTATTCCGATGAAAAAAGATCAAAACATTTCAATTTATAGCTTGTTGTTTTTTTTGATATACCAGATAAATAAAAGTGTCGAAGATGAAACACTTTCAAAATGTTATTGAGCAAGAAAAGAGTAAATGATGAGCCGTTTTTCGGTAATAAATTTGACGGAAGCTGCAGTAAATCGTGTTAAAACGATTATGGGAGAAAAAGATGCGCTTGGTATTCTTATTGGTATCAAAAAAGGTGGATGTGCTGGGATG
>NZ_CADDZX010000174.1:0-468 GCF_902813205.1 Bartonella capreoli | reverse complement strand
GGGTAAATTCTATTTGCACAGACGATTTTATATATCTAATGACTTTTGTCACATTATAGGCATCCTAATTGCCAAAGCGACTGCGACTGTCGCTTAGAGCGCGTGTAGGAAACACACTTGCATAGCCCCAATGCGCAGACAAACCGGTGATAGCGCTGAGAAACAGCAAAAGGCCTTTTTTTTTCATGGATCAGTTAACCACTTCTGGATCTGTTCTATATTCCCTAACAATAAAGCCCAGAGGGTTTACCAAACGGTTTTGTACGAAGATGGGAGCATTGATATATTCAAAGGTAAGTGTTGCAACCCAGTGGGTGATGAATTCTTTGTTGTTGTCGTTGTCATGAATGGTTCTGTAGTAACGCACTTGGGCAACATCGTCATTGATAAAGGAGATTGATTTTATTGTTATTGTAACGTAGGCGTGTTTATAGAGAATTTGAGGACTTTGGGGATTTCTTGCTCCAT
>NZ_CADDZX010000173.1:0-469 GCF_902813205.1 Bartonella capreoli | reverse complement strand
TGCGGAGAGGAGGATGGGATATGGGGGTGAGTGTGTTGTGCGTTGGTGGCGGAAGATGAGAGGCAGGTTGGGTTGTGGTGGTGGTGGGGCGGTTATTTGAGATGTACTGGTGGGAGGATTAGGTGAAGTTTGAGGGTGGCTGTGGGGGATGGCTGGGGGAGTGGGAAGTGGGTTTGGGAGAACTTTCTTCGGGGGGGATTTTTAAGAGCATTAGAGGTGGGGTGTTGAGGCTGGGGTGAGTGGAGAAAGGGGGATGTCGATTGTGTTGGTGAGAGGAAGATGGCGTTTGGGGGTGAGTGGCCTGTGCGTTGGTGGAGGAAGATGAGAGCCAGGTTGGGTTTGCCGCGGGGGTAGGGCGGTTATTTGAGATGTACTGGTGGGACGGGGATGGATGTGGAGGGGACGGCGAGGGCTGATGTGATGGGTATGACGATTACGGGGAGTGGGAATACGGGGACGGGAGAACGGA
>NZ_CADDZX010000172.1:0-469 GCF_902813205.1 Bartonella capreoli | reverse complement strand
AGTTGAACCGCTTTATCGTCAAGAGTTGCAGAGTGCAATGACAATGAATTCTGCTTCCTATAGGAATCCTGTTTCTGGGCAAGCTTCTTTGGGGCTTGCGCAAAAGCTTGCCTCTATTGTTGTGGAAGAGCCTTCGGATCGTTTTGGTCAAATGGTGCGCAATCATCTGCTGTTTCTTTTGTATGGAAATGGTGGTAAACCTTTTGCGCCGGTTTATCGATTGGCATTGCAGATATCCGTATCTACAAGAGAATCTATGCAGATAGAGGTTGATTTCGAGAAAAAACGAAAAGGACGACCTTCTGTTGGAACTGTTATGAGCAGAGCTTCTTACACTTTGCAGGATATGAAAAATACTCTTGTTGCAAAAGGAACAGCAATGATGAATGCATCTTTTGACCGACTTCGTCAAGAATATGCAACGATGCAAGCAGAAGAAGACGCAAAAAACGTGTTGGTGAAGAGGTGG
>NZ_CADDZX010000171.1:0-469 GCF_902813205.1 Bartonella capreoli | reverse complement strand
CTTCATCTTATTGCTTGTTCACGTTATGAATCGTCATCTGATCGTTTTGTTGATGCTGTTCGACAAGTGGAAGGTGGATATGCTATGTTGGCACTCACACGCACCAAACTTATTGCTGCACGCGACCCAACAGGTATTAGACCTCTCGTGATGGGTGAACTTGATGGTAAACCAATTTTTTGTTCCGAAACCTGTGCACTTGATATTATTGGAGCAAAATATGTCCGCGACGTTAAAAATGGAGAAATTATTATATGTGAAATACAAAAAAACGGAGAAATTACTAAAAAAATTATAAAACCAGTGAATGGAAAACCAGAAAAACTTTGTCTTTTTGAATATGTCTATTTTGCGCGTCCTGATTCAATCGTTGGAGGACGTAGTATTTATACGGTACGTAAAAACATGGGGATTCGTTTAGCGCAGGAAGCTCCCTGTGAAGGTGATGTTGTGGTTCCCGTTCCTGATG
>NZ_CADDZX010000170.1:0-470 GCF_902813205.1 Bartonella capreoli | reverse complement strand
TTATCAAATTCTTGTCGCCCAAGAGTGAGGAGTATATCTAATGCATTTGCGGCTTTTGGATTTTATACTTGTGTTCCAAAAGCAGCATGAATAGCATGATAAAGCGTTCCTCGTTCCGCCGAGCCAGGGACATGGATGAGTGATTTAAGTGGTTTGTGACGCAAGATTTTTTTGGTATAAATGGCATTAGGTTCATTCCTCAACGTTTCTATTTCAGTGATCGAAAAATGGCGAGGGCGCATATCAAGGGGCGGTATTGGGCAAGGGCGTTTTGCACAGACAGCCATGTTTGTATTGTCAAGCATTTTTGCCCAATGGAGCACCCTTTCACCTCGTGCACGGATTTGTTTCCAGACCTGTTTTCCTACGACAGTTTCTAAACGTTGTAGCCAGCGTGAAGGGAGTGAAGGAACATGAGTATCCCGCAGGGCTCGGCTCATTCCTTCGTTAGTGATCCCCATAGTCAAGGG
>NZ_CADDZX010000169.1:0-472 GCF_902813205.1 Bartonella capreoli | reverse complement strand
TGCGCTCAGTCATATGCTGCGGCAGTTCTTGAATTGCAGTAGTTTGTGGATGAACAACTTCAAGGTACATTTTTTTTCTTGTCTCTTGCTTTTGTGCACGTTTAACTCTCTCTCGCGTGCTCCGCATCTCGGCCATTGAGCGCCGACGGGCATTACCCTCTTCATCCATAGCAGTCTTAAGGGCTAGCTTTCCACGACGTCGTTCATCAGCACCTTTTACAACTTTTGGTGCACGCACTTCTGATTTAGCGAGATTAGCACGTCGGTTGTATCGATCGTCTTCTTCTTTATCTTCATCTACTTTGCGTTTTTCAATCACAGTTGTATTTTTAGGCGCGATAGTGATATCTATTGGTTCTATGAAGGAGAGAGTAGAGCTAAGAGAGGGAGTTTGTTCTGGTGGATTTTTTTCTTTTTGATGTATTTCTGTTTCTTGAATTGACTGCTGAAAACTTTCTTCACGTTCTCTTTC
>NZ_CADDZX010000168.1:0-473 GCF_902813205.1 Bartonella capreoli | reverse complement strand
AGTGGAAAAGCACAAATTTGCCAATTTACAACGATTTATGGCAATGCTGTGCTTAAAGAAAATAAGAAATTTTCTGAAGATGTCTGTGGTCTTGATCAGGATATAAATAAAGCAGCGTAAATGACGGCGCGGGGGGCTGCTTTATAGCAAAAAAGCCGCGTCCTTTAAGACACGGCTTTTATTATCAAAACAACTAGCGATCCAAATAAACGATTAAAATAACCAATCGAAATATAAAAGAACATCTCTTTATTGCACAAAACGTATCAAAATGCAAGCTGTTAAGTAAAATAAAAATGGGATTCATTCTTTAGATTCAGTGGGTTATAATAAATTTCGTTTGTAATTATACCCCATAATGTGTTATACTACCATCAGTTGTTAGTTCGTTTTGTTCTAAGTATTATTTTCCATTAAAGGACAGAAAGAAAATGCTTAATAAAGTGATGTTAATTGGCTATTTAGGTGCTGAT
>NZ_CADDZX010000167.1:0-473 GCF_902813205.1 Bartonella capreoli | reverse complement strand
ACCAAATTGTGTCCAACTTGGTTCCCTCTCTAAACTAAAATAGAAAACGATTCCTATGGAAAAAAAGAATAAAATTAAGGGAAAAAGAATTCCAAAAGATATTTCTTTATTGATACAATCTATTAACCATTTCCAAAAAAAAGTGATTGCTTCTTTTAAAGATGTAAATAAAAAAATATTTTGTTTTTCATAATTGATGTTATTTACATAATTAAAGCTAGAAGAAGCGTCCTGCCATATCAAATTTGATTTTTTTCCTTCTGACAACTCACCGCTTGTGAACAAACTATCCTCAACTTTATTTTGATTAAACATTCGCAAATCCCCACTTTACTTGCAATGCGGCTATTGCTCCCCCTATCACCTATGCTAACATAATGCTTCCATAAAGTCCTATAATAACATCTTAATCTTAAAGGAAGAGATCCGTGTCCGTTATTACTCGCTTTGCCCCCTCACCAACAGGCTTCCTC
>NZ_CADDZX010000166.1:0-475 GCF_902813205.1 Bartonella capreoli | reverse complement strand
TAAACCTTGGCCGTCTTTTGAATAGATCATAGAAACGTGGTTGGGTTGAGGCACAACCAATTCTTGTGTATCTTCGATAGTTATAATACGCTCATTACTAGGGATTTTAGCGATTAATGCTTTTGACAATGTTGTTTTACCAGAGCCGGTTTTTCCGGAAATCAAAATATTTTTTTGACGTTTTACAGCCTGATTTAAAAAGAAGACAAAATCCTTATTATAATAAGCGGTTACTAAGCTATGCTCAATGTTTTTGAGTTCGTTAAAATGTGATTGATAATCATTTAAAGGTGTGAATGTCACTTGTTCACACAGCGAAAAAAGACCGTTATTTGAAAGATCTTCAAGAGAAAAACTCCGTGATGAGGGTTTGCGAATTGTCATACTGATCGTATCTTTTTCTACTGCCGGAGGAATGACAATTTGAATACGCTCATTATTCGGTAAGGTAGCAGATAATATCGGATTTTTGTCC
>NZ_CADDZX010000165.1:0-476 GCF_902813205.1 Bartonella capreoli | reverse complement strand
GGTATTAAGTGGAGAAACAACACAAAGTGATCAAAAAGATATTATCATCATCAATGGCATTTCTTTTATGGGACGTATTGTGAGCAATATTTCTTCTCGGGATCTTAAAGCATTAGTGGATTCTGGCAAGAAACAGATTGGATCTGGGATAGTTGCTTTTATCAGTATTTCAGAGAATGGCAAGGGTAGTGTTGTTGTTGGTGTTACTGATGACTTAACTAATAGGCTGCATGCTGTTGATTTGGTGCGTATTGTTTCAGGTGTTCTTGGCGGTCAAGGCGGTGGTGGTCGTCCTGATATGGCGCAGGCTGGTGGTCCTGAAGGAAGTAAGGCTGGTGAAGCACTCGCAGCATTAAAAGCTGCTCTTGAAGGTTAATTTCTGCTTGGTTATTTGTATTGCTTAGCCTTTCTCTTTTTTAAGAGGAAGCAGTTTGTATTTTAGGCATATTTCTTGCTTAAAGGTGGAGAGGTTTTTT
>NZ_CADDZX010000164.1:0-476 GCF_902813205.1 Bartonella capreoli | reverse complement strand
AAAAGAAAAACGTTTTTTTTGCCATCAAAATAGTTGCGTCATACGTATCGGATTTCCATAAACGATAAGCAAAATAAATAAAGATAATACTCAAAATTGTCGAGAAAATACCATAGGAAACTCCTGCGAAACCAGTAATAAAAGGTCCAGAAGCGCATATTGCCATAAGAATAGTATAAAATAAAATCTGTGCTTTTGTTGAACGCTCACCTCTTACATTAGGCATCATAGGAATACCTGCTGTTTCATAATCAAGAGCTGAAAACAAGGAAAGAGACCAAAAATGTGGTGGAGTCCACATAAAAATGATTAAAAATAATAAAAAGCTCTCAATATTCACTGTACCCGTTGCTGCAGCCCATCCAATCATAGGTGGGAAAGCTCCAGCTGCACCACCAATAACGATATTTTGGGGCGTTATACGCTTTAACCAAATTGTATAGACAACAATATAAAAGAAGATTGTAAATGCAAGA
>NZ_CADDZX010000163.1:0-477 GCF_902813205.1 Bartonella capreoli | reverse complement strand
ATGAAACGGAAATTGTGCACTTTTTGTTAAACCTCCCAATAAAATACAAATAAGGACAAGACGATAAAGAACATTTGATCGGATCATATCCCCAGACTGTAATACCTTATCTAAATCAAAACTGCCAACGATAAGGCCAATCAATAAAACTCCAATAAAAAGGGCAAAACCACCAAAACCTGTAACAGTTAAAGCCATACGCGCACCCTCACGTGCACTTGCATTATGGTACCAATAACCGATCAACAAAAAAGAAAAAACACTGGTGAGTTCCCAGAAAACAACCAAAAAGACGAGATTACCTGATAAGACTAGCCCTGTCATTGAACCCATAAAAGCCAAAAAAAAGGAAAAAAACCTCGGTACAGAATCTGCCGGATCCATATAATATCGCGCATAAACGACAACAAGCAGCCCAATTCCTGTAATGAGTAAACAAAAAAGCCATGACAAACCATCCATACGGAGAATCAAATT
>NZ_CADDZX010000162.1:0-478 GCF_902813205.1 Bartonella capreoli | reverse complement strand
TAGAGCTTTGTAAAATCATTGCTGAAAAAAGTCCAAAACTTACAGCAAACAATGGTTTGGAAATGAAATGACGCATTTTATATCTAAGCTTATCACCATAGGCTCGTTCAATGCCTGTGCGCACCATGCGTGTAGCCCAAAGAAGTAAAGAAATAGCGCCTGCAAGATGAAGGAGTACCAATGAACTATTCATGATACTTTTTCTTTCTTTGTTGTTATGGATACGGTTGATCCAAAAATTGACCAATTGAAGTTTACCGTTTTACTCTGCTTTTGCTTTTAATACATGATTAAAATCATATCCGCTTGGATTTTGAAAAATCTTTAGACCAAAGCTAGGAAGAATGGAATAAAGGTGGTCAAAAATATCAGCTTGAATTTGTTCATATTCTAACCAAACGGTTGTATTGGTAAAGCAATAGATTTCCAAGGGTAAACCATTTGGTGTAGGAGGCAATTGTCGCGCCATCAGGGTCAT
>NZ_CADDZX010000161.1:0-478 GCF_902813205.1 Bartonella capreoli | reverse complement strand
GGAACAGTAATGGGAACAACCGAAAGACGGTGGAAAAGATCCTCCCTAAAACGCCCGTCAGAAATGAGGTTTTCAAGATTTTGCGCCGTTGAAGAAATGATACGAACATCCACCTTGACACGTTTTGTGCCGCCCACTCTCTCAAATGTTTGCCCCGTCAACACCCGAAGAATCTTACCTTGAGTCTCACGTGGCATATCAGCAATTTCATCAAGATATAATATTCCACCATGAGCTTCTTCTAATGCACCGATTTTGCGTACTCCTCCCTCCATTTCGCTACCAAACAATTCTATTTCCATTCTTTCCGGAGTAATCATTGCGGCATTTATTGTAACAAATGGCCCATTTGAACGCGTTGAAAGCGCGTGAATAGCACGTGCAACCATTTCTTTTCCCGCCCCAGAAGGACCTGTAATCATAACACGGCTATTGGTTGGTGCCACTTTTTCTATGATTTGGCGCAAATGTTTTATAA
>NZ_CADDZX010000160.1:0-479 GCF_902813205.1 Bartonella capreoli | reverse complement strand
TTTGATGAGCTTTATAACCTTTTGTATGTCCGTCCTGCATTAAGACTTGGTTGCTTTTTCTGGCAGATAGGTGATGGCAAAATTATTCATGGCTTAGGATCGAATGGTATTGCTGCACGTATTGTTGATATTACAAACAAAATCATTAGACTGCAGACAGGCTATCTTTATCACTATGCATTTGCAATGCTTATAGGCGTTGCATTGCTGATCACATGGATGATGATCGGGGGCGTAAACTGATGATTGATTGGCCTATTCTTTCTACGGTTACATTTCTACCGCTTATTGGTGTGCTTCTGATTTTATTTATCAAAGACGATAGCGAAGTAGCACGGCATAATATACGCAATGTAGCATTTTGTACATCTATATTTATTTTTAGTATTTCTTTAATTATTAGGATGGAGTTTGAAAACACCAATGCTGTCTGCCAAATGGTCAAGAAATTCGGTTGGTGATTGGGTAGCCTTAGCTAT
>NZ_CADDZX010000159.1:0-479 GCF_902813205.1 Bartonella capreoli | reverse complement strand
AGCCAGGGCTGCAGCAAGCAAAGCAGATCATGTCATTAATGAGGCAATAGTTTTTGATACATTACGTGATGCGATTGCGGATTTGCATTATATTTTTGCTACAACGGCACGTGAAAGATGTGGTTTTAAGACCGTCAAAAGTGCTGTTGAAGCAGCGAGTATGCTACGTCAGCGTGAGAGGATTGGGCATCAAACGGGTATTTTATTTGGAAGAGAAAGGTGTGGATTAGAAAATGATGAAATCAGTCTTGTTGATGAAATCATCACTTTTCCAGTTAATCCTGCTTTTGCATCACTCAATATTGCGCAAGCGGTTTTGCTTATATCTTACGAATGGATGAAATCAGGTTTAGAAAATGTGAGCGATACGGCTTTTCGTACTGTAGAGATGGAGCCGGCAAATAAAGCAACGTTTCATGGTTTTTTATCTCAATTAGAAGAAGCTTTGGATATTCGTGGATATTTTAGGCCCCGAGAAC
>NZ_CADDZX010000158.1:0-480 GCF_902813205.1 Bartonella capreoli | reverse complement strand
CATCACCACGTTTTCATCATTGGTTGAATAATCACCGCGTTTTCGGTCCGCCTATTAAGCAATGGGAAGAAAAGAGAGCTATTCCACCATTAATTAAAGTTTTTGCGGTGGTGAGTATGGCGGGAGGTTTTTTATCATTTTTGATGATGCTGCATCCTGCTTTGTGGTTTGCTTTGTTGGTTGCGGCTGTTTTATTGTTGATAGCCATTTATATTGTGACGCGTCCATCTTCATAATGACAGAAATAAAAAGCTTTATGAATCAAATGCTCTTTTTATCTTTGCTAGTGCGTTAGATTTATTGACAGAGATTTTCCACTTTCAAATTTAGTTAACGTTTCCATACCAAAGATGTATATGAGATAATAAGTTTTTTAGAGGGTTCATGAGATATAACGATATATTCGTGAAACAATTTTATGAGCAGAGAGTATTATATACGAACACCTTAATCAAGTACGCTCGTAAAATTACTTTGATC
>NZ_CADDZX010000157.1:0-485 GCF_902813205.1 Bartonella capreoli | reverse complement strand
TGAAGTTCTCCGTGATATCAGTTTTCATATCCCTCCCGGATCATTTCAGTTTCTAACCGGTGCCTCCGGAGCAGGAAAAACATCGTTGATGCGTCTTATGTTTTTGGCACTCAAACCAACCCGCGGACACATTGATTTATTTGGAAATGATACAGCATTGCTAAAACGGCAAGAGCTTCCTGCACTGCGCCAACGCATTGGTGTTGTCTTTCAAGACTTTCGTCTCCTTGATCACATGACCACTTATGAAAATGTCTCTCTACCATTACGCATTAAAGGACAAGAAGAAGCAACTTATCGCAGTGAAGTGGAAGATCTTCTCTGTTGGGTGGGCCTTGGTGATCATATTCATGTTTTACCACCGGTTCTTTCTGGTGGAGAAAAACAAAGGGTAGCGATTGCACGAGCGCTCATTGATCAACCTGAAATCCTTCTCGCTGATGAACCAACCGGAAATGTCGATCCTCCTTTGGCAAAACGCCTGC
>NZ_CADDZX010000156.1:0-486 GCF_902813205.1 Bartonella capreoli | reverse complement strand
AGCCAAGTTGGAGAACGTGGAATTATGCTCTCTGGTGGGCAAACACACCGCATCGGCATCGCACGCGCGATTTTAAGAAATGCTCCACTGTTACTGCTTGATGAAGCAACATCAGCCTTAGATGCAAACAGTGAAAAATTGGTGCAAGAAGCTTTAGAAGGGTTGATGCAAAATCGCACAACATTGGTGATTGCGCACCGCTTAGCAACGATTTTGAAAGCAGATCGCATTCTTGTTATGGATAAGGGGGCTCTTGTTGAGGAAGGAACACATACACAACTCGTTGCCCAAAATGGGGTTTATGCGCATCTAGCCAAACTGCAATTTGCACACAAATAAGTTCTCTCAATAAAGATTAGTATTTTTATTGTTTTACTATCAATTGCACGTCCTCTTTCGGCTTTTTGTGGGCGGCTGTTGTTGGTAAAAACGCATCTGTCGATAATAAAAACGCACGTTTTGCGGATTTTGAGCGCGCAGCACCCT
>NZ_CADDZX010000155.1:0-492 GCF_902813205.1 Bartonella capreoli | reverse complement strand
ATACGAGATTCTGACATGTGGAGTTCAGACGTGTGCTCTTCCGATCTTAATTGCTAAGGTGCAAGCAGCTCTTGATGAGCCTCATGTTAAAATGACCAATGATCACATCCTTGTGAAAAGCGCGGTACAGCGGATGATCGATATTTCTGCTGATTTTTGGTTGTTACCGGATGAAGGCACCTTTGTTTTGGAAAAAGCGGAGCAGAATTTAAGAGCAGAATGGGCACGTGCGCAAAGGCTTGGGCGTGATCTGTCTTTAAGTTGGATATTAAGCCGCTTGATGGTTGAGGGTGTTCACCATGTGAACATAACATCCCCCTTAACAGATATTTTGGTCGCACCCGATGAAGCAGTGGCTTTGGGGGATATTGTCTTGTCTGAACGGGGGCGTGCTTATTGATGCTTTCCTCACTTTTGCCCCCAAATTCGAGCTTGTTTGAACGTTGTTTTGCAGAAGCAATGGCTTTTGACCCTCACGTTAAAACTGCACTC
>NZ_CADDZX010000154.1:0-494 GCF_902813205.1 Bartonella capreoli | reverse complement strand
GCTACTCCTATTTTAGCATTCATGCTCCATTTAAATGCAACGATAACTTTTACAACAACACTCACCCTCTTATGCGGAACACCTGCTATTATTTTTATTGGCGCTATAGGATCTGCACTCGCAACATCATTGTTACATAGCTCTCTTCTCATTTTTATCATTATCTTACCTTGGATCATTCCAATCATGATTTTTGGCGTTTCAGCTGCTACAGCTCCAACAAATCCTAATGTCTCTTTTCTCACTTCCTTGATTCTTCTTATTGCTTTTTCACTTCTTTTGAGTCTTTTTAGCTCTTTTGTTGCAGCTATAACGCTCAAGCTTTTATCAGAATAATAAAAGATGATTGCTGTACAGCAAAACTTTGCCTATTATAAATTCTCATGAATGAAATAACTCGCACCTATAAAATGAAGTCACTCCCGGTAAGTTTAACCCGTTTTATGAAAATAAGCAGCGTCGTTTTACCTTGGTTAACCGGTATAACATTGTGC
>NZ_CADDZX010000153.1:0-494 GCF_902813205.1 Bartonella capreoli | reverse complement strand
TACATAAATACCTAGCGTTAAACCGACAGGCTATGAAAAGCCTTTCAAAAGTTTTTAAAACTGATTGTCTTTATACGTGTCAAAGTGCATAATGTCGTTGACGGGGGTGAGTTACACAACCTACTCTTTTAGTTAGAGATTGATACTAGCATTTTTTTAAAATGCATGTCCACGATCTGTATCTGGCGATTTTGTTTCAACAAATTTTTTATCTTGTTCCTCTTGTTGTGCTTTACGTTTTTCCTCTTCACTTTTACCACAACCTGTAACACTCAATCCTATAGTCAATAGAGCCATGCATATTAAAAGAATTTTTTTCATTTTACCCCTCTATAAATATCTCATCTGTTAACATCATCTCTCAAGAAGCGTCTTGGATTCTTCATACTGCATGAAGAATAGATTTTATCATCACTTTCTTGCTTTCACAGTGAACACTATGAGTAAAATAATATAAAAAAGGCTTATGACAGCCATCGTATAAGTTTGTCATA
>NZ_CADDZX010000152.1:0-495 GCF_902813205.1 Bartonella capreoli | reverse complement strand
AAGATTTAGCGAATTATTTGATCAATCATCGTTGGATTTATTGCCGTACTGATAAAAGTTTGGTGCCTTATTATAGTAAAATCAATGAAGGACTAATGGGGTATATACCAAAAACCATTCAAACCATTAGTGGAAGAAAAAAGAGCGTTCCTAGTGCAAAGATCACATCCAAAGGATTAAAACGTCTGAGTATGATGCTCCAAAAACAGATCCGCACTCAAGAAGAGATTCACGGCTTTGCTAATGCCAAAGTTGCTGACTTTAAAAGAACAGCAACAACCATTTCTTCTCAATACATCTAAACACCACCCAAAACACACCCTCTTCAACACACGCGTGCTTCACGCCACAGGTGGAGTGTACCCAAATTAAGGAAAATAACAATGACATCTTCTCTCGTAGCAACAGTGGCACAAAAATATCAGTTATCAGAACAAGATTTTCGTGAAGCAATTTTCAAAACCTGTATTAGTGGTAACATTTCTAATGCTGAAT
>NZ_CADDZX010000151.1:0-497 GCF_902813205.1 Bartonella capreoli | reverse complement strand
CTATTCGTATTTTTGGCGATGCACGGGTGGAAGAACCTCCCCAAGAAATCCTCTCTTTTATGGAAAGTGATAACCTGCTTATTGTGACGAAAGCCAACAGCCGTTCAAAAATTCATCGTCCTGTTTGGCTCGATTATATTGGTCTTAAAATCTTTGATAAAGAAGGCAAGTTATGTGGAGAATTGCGCATTGTAGGGTTATTTACTTCCTCAGCTTATACGCGCTCTATCTCGCAAATCCCTTTCTTAAAGGAAAAAGCAAAAACCATTATTCAACGCCTTGGATACAATCGGGCTGACTATTCTGGAAAAGCACTCATCAGTGTTTTAGAAACATATCCAAGAGATGAAATGTTTCGCTCTGACGTTGATACATTGATAGAATATGCCAAACTTATCCTGCAATTAGACGAACGCCCACGTCTACGAGAACTCGCTCATGTTCATTCTTTTGGGCGCTTTGTTTCTATACTTGTCTATGTTCATCGTGACCATTTT
>NZ_CADDZX010000150.1:0-497 GCF_902813205.1 Bartonella capreoli | reverse complement strand
AAAACCAATGGCATGGACAATAAAATCAATTGTTTTCCATTCTTTTTCAAGTTGCTCAAAGACGTAGTCAATATTTTCAATTTTTTCAACATCGCACTCAAGTAATAATTTACAACCAAGCTTTTCTGCTAGTGGTTGGACCCGTTTTCCGAAAGCATCTCCTTGATAAGTAAAAGCTAATTCAGCTCCTGCTTCTGCTAGTTGGCACGCAATACCCCATGCGATTGAATGGTCATTTGCAACCCCCATAATAAGGCCACGTTTGCCCTCCATCAAACCTTTCATATTATTCTCCGTAAAAGATCGTGCTTTTTTCAACCAGCTAAGAATTCCTGTTTATGTATAGCGTTGGAAAACGAGCGTTGCATTGGTACCGCCAAAACCGAATGTATTTGACAATACAGTATTAAGTTGTTGATGATCACGACGTTCACGAACAATGGGCATATCAGCAAAAATTGGATCAAGCTCTTCAATATGAGCGCTTTCGCAAATAA
>NZ_CADDZX010000149.1:0-503 GCF_902813205.1 Bartonella capreoli | reverse complement strand
AAAAGGGGTTGAAAAGAGTGGGCTTTCATCAAAACTATAAGCCTCTCTCACAGGTGTATAGTCATAAATTTCAGGAGTTTGGCGGCTGGCAAAATAAGCCAAAGCGCAAGCAATAGCGCTATCACCATGACGCATAAAACCATCACTGCCTTTAAAACGATGATTGTCTGGAATTTTCACAATGCCATTGACATAAGCAAGCGCTTGATGATCCGCAACAATGTCACTATCGCGCGGCAAAACAATGGACCCATCCCCAAAAGCTTCCAAATAAGCCGGCATTTCTTTGCCATACCAACTTTGCGACAATTGAACTTCCTTCACGCAAGCCCCATAACGCTGCGCCGCTTTTTCCGCTAAATAAGCCCCATTACCCCGCGCATCCAAAGCACCACCTAACAAACGCGGTAAGCCATTCACCACATAAAATAAAATCTCTCTTTGTTGATCAAACGGCGTATTGCGCAATTCCACCATAAACCGGACACGGCGCTCCAGATCCT
>NZ_CADDZX010000148.1:0-504 GCF_902813205.1 Bartonella capreoli | reverse complement strand
ATTGTCGAGTTGATTGCATCTTTGGGGCTTTGCGTGGCAAACAACATCAAGCCATTTTGTTTACGAATTGTTTTCAGCCTATCTTGTGCAAAGGCTTTAAAGGAATCATCTTCTAAGGCTTTCCAAAATTCATCAATGACAATGATAATGCGACGCCCATCAATGAGAGAAAGAATTCTATGAAAGAGATACATCATTAAGGGAGGACGAATTTCTTCATTGTCCAAAAAGTCCGTCATATCATAGCCGATAAATTTCGCATCAATGCCTATATCATCATCAGGATTGTCAAAAACCCACCCCAAGGCATTGCCTTTACACCATCTTTCTAAACGACCCGATATCCCCTCCCTATGCGTGGTGTCAAAAAACATTTGTAAGGCAGAGATCGTCCGTTGTTCTTTTGGCAACAAGGCAAGCTGCTCAACAGCCGCCGTGATGTCTTGTCTTTCTGATTCACTGATCTTTTGATCTTCAGACGAAACAAGCTTTATAATCCATTGG
>NZ_CADDZX010000147.1:0-505 GCF_902813205.1 Bartonella capreoli | reverse complement strand
TCGGTCTTCTCAATCTCGACCTTACGAAAGAGGTTACATCTCAATCATTAAGGCAATGGAATGAAAAACCATGGGTATGGAATAAAGGATATAGTGAAAACAGTGTACATAATCTTCATATCATTGCAATCGACTATGGTATTAAGCGTAATATTCTTCGTCTGATGGCTACACAAAATGCGCGCATTACTATCGTGCCTGCACATACAAGTGCAGAAGAAATTTTAACAATGAACCCTGATGGTATTTTTCTTTCTAACGGTCCAGGTGATCCAGCATCAACAGCGCAATATGCCGTTCCAACTATTAAAACATTGATTGATCATAATTTACCAATTTTTGGTATATGTCTCGGTCATCAACTTCTTGCTCTTACTATGGGCGCAAAAACCGTAAAAATGCACCAAGGTCATCATGGTGCCAACCATCCTGTTAAAGATCTTAACACAGGGAAAGTCGAAATTGTATCAATGAACCATGGTTTTGCCGTAGACGCTACATCTTT
>NZ_CADDZX010000146.1:0-505 GCF_902813205.1 Bartonella capreoli | reverse complement strand
GCTGTTGCTGATCATTTATTACGTACTTGGAAAAACAGTGGCAGCGGTCTTGCAAGTGTAGAAGGGCTTGCGGGAGGTGATTGGGTATTGATTGATACAGGTGATATTATTGTTCATATTTTTCGTCCGGAAATTCGTCTCTTTTACAATTTAGAAAAAATGTGGCTTGTACCAGAGTTAAACAATATAAAATCGGTTCTTTTTGGAGATCATTAACATGCAAATTTCTATTTTTTCTGTTGGTCGCATGAAGAAAGGAGCAGAGCACAAATTGGTTGACCATTATTTGGATCGTTTTTCTAAAAGTTCTGGAGCTATAGGGGTTCATTTAAAAAAATTAAAGGAAATATCAGAAAGTCGTGCTCAGACAGCATGTCAGCGTATGGAAGAAGAGGGAAGAAAGCTTATCGAATTTCTGCCTGAAAAATGTCGACTAATCGTGTTAGATGAGCGTGGAAAGTCGATTTCGTCATCTGCTTTTGCGGAAAAAATACAGTTTTATCGT
>NZ_CADDZX010000145.1:0-508 GCF_902813205.1 Bartonella capreoli | reverse complement strand
AAGGTTTTTACACCGTTAGTGCAAATCAAATGAATCCTTATTCAAAATATTATCTTGCTTTTAATATAGGATTTCCCAACCTTTATGATCAAGCGAATGGCCGAACAGGAAGTAATCTTATGGTGCATGGTTCTTGCTTTTCTGCTGGTTGTTACTCTATGAGTGATAAAAATATGGCACAGATTTATGCTTTTGCGCGGGATGCTTTTAGAGGGGGACAGAAAGAATTTCAGTTGCATGCTTTTCCTTTTCGCATGACCGATGCTAATATGGTACGTCATAGATCTGATCCCCATTATCAATTCTGGGTTATGCTTAAGAAAGGTTATGATTTTTTTGAAGAAAATCGTATGCCTCCCACGGTTGATGTTTATGAAAAACATTATGTTTTTAATCGTGGTCTTGATAAGGTTTCTAGTGCTTTAAAGCCGTGATGTTATCTTATCGTAAAGTGGAGTTCACCTTTAATTTTTTTCAGAATGCTTTATTCTTTTATCTGTAATGCTGT
>NZ_CADDZX010000144.1:0-510 GCF_902813205.1 Bartonella capreoli | reverse complement strand
GAAAATTCTTGTTAAAAAGCCATTACTTATGAACAAGCCTTGCAAAAAAATGGTTGGGAGCGATTAAAACAGATTGTAACGGATGGCTTACCTGTCGAGCCATATAGCTTAATACAGTAACCAATGCCATTAATGCCCTGTTTTTATGAGGTTGCCGATCTTCAACAATCTTCTATCGATTTTATTGCTATCTCTGCTTTATGTGGATTGGCTGCTGTTATTGGAAATGGCATGCGGATTGCTCCCAAAAAACATGATAATAATTGGAAAATTGTTCCTAATCTCTGGGGCGCTCTTATTGGTCAATCGTCAACCATGAAAGCACCAGCCATGAAAGCTGCTTTAGCTCCCATTACTTGCCTTCAAAAGCAATGGTATAAAGAGTGGTTAAAACAGAAAGAAAAACAAGAAATTGAAGAGATACTTGAAACTTTAGATAAATCAGAAAAGAAAAAACAAGCCCATAAAGCGATCAAAAAAGGAGAGTGTGAAACAGCCCGTGCTCTTTTG
>NZ_CADDZX010000143.1:0-512 GCF_902813205.1 Bartonella capreoli | reverse complement strand
TCTTGCCGTTCTTTAAGTCCGTTGCATGGGTATATCGTTATCGTATTGTTAAGTTAGCAAAGTCTACTAGAACAGCAGCGTAAGCATTTTTTTTCAACTGTACGCTGAGCAACGGCTTGATAGTTCTCCAGACGAAGTACTGTTATTGGTACATGTTCACCATAAATACTGGTCATGCCTAGCTTTTGTGCATTTACGCCTGAATGTATTGAGTTTGTTCTTTCTTACCACAAGCCTCAGCGCTTAATTTCTATATCTACACCGACAGAAAGATTGTGTATTGCAATATTTCATTGGCTCGTTGGTCAGTGTGTGCTGACTCAATCTGCTGTTCTGTTATGGGAAGCGAGGGATTATTGAGAGTCCTTATGATTTGCATATCCCCAATGAAATGCTAACAAGTCTAGACAATCTCGTAAATGATCCGCGAGGGAATTTTGTTTGCGTTTTGAGTCGTTTAACTCTTTGATTGCTTGACCGTAACCAACAACCTTTTCTACAAGCGAATAGCC
>NZ_CADDZX010000142.1:0-512 GCF_902813205.1 Bartonella capreoli | reverse complement strand
GACGAATAAGATCGGGCATCTCTTGAAAAAAGAAGGTAATGAGAAGAGAGGCAATATGAGCACCATCAACATCCGCATCGGTCATAATGATAATACGTTCATATCTGAGATCTTTTTCGCGCTATTTAGTGCGTGTTCCACATCCAAGAGCAAGTATAAGATCGCCAATTGTTTGGCTTGAGTTCATTTTCTCGTGTGCGGCACTGGCTACATTTAGGATTTTTCCACGAAGAGGTAAAATTGCTTGATTTGCTCTGTCTCGCGCTTGTTTAGCGGAACCACCAGCAGAATCACCTTCAACAATGAATAATTCAGCTCCAGCGGCAGAGTTTTGGCTGCAATCTGCAAGTTTACCGGGAAGACGTAATTTCCGTACAGCAGTTTTCCGACTTATTTCTCTGTCTTGACGCCGTCTAACACGTTCTTCAGCACGTTCAACAACCCAATCGAGAAGTTTTGTGGATTCTTGTGGAGAATTTGTCAGCCAATGATCGAAAGGATCACGTATAGCA
>NZ_CADDZX010000141.1:0-513 GCF_902813205.1 Bartonella capreoli | reverse complement strand
ATCTGTAGAAAAGATAATTTTGGTATTCTCATTCATGATGAAAAGAATGGTCACACAGCCGCAATTGATGCACCTGAAAGTAAAGCGATTCATAGAGCTCTAAAACGTCGTAACTGGACACTTCAAGCTATTTTTGTGACTCATCATCATCACGACCATGTAGAAGCACTAGAAGAGTTAAAACAAGTTTATAAAGCTGTAGTTATTGGACCGGAAGCAGAAAAAGAAAAAATTAAACATCTTGACCAAACACTTCAACCTGATGAGTATTTTTTCTTTGGTACACACCCGCTTTTGGCTATTTCAACACCTGGTCATACTTTAGGCGCATTATCTTACTACTTTCCTGAAGAGGATTTACTCTTTGCCGGAGACACACTTTTTTCTCTTGGTTGTGGGCGTCTTTTCGAAGGAACACCTGCGCAGATGCTGGATTCCTTAACACAGCTTCGCCACCTTCAGGCTGACCCGCACCTTTCTTGCGCTCATGAATATACCCAAACTACTGCTCTT
>NZ_CADDZX010000140.1:0-514 GCF_902813205.1 Bartonella capreoli | reverse complement strand
CCTCATTCCATTCGACTGGAGAGCCTAACTCTTTTTCCCGACGGATGTTATCTTCTCCAATTTCAGTATCTTTCTCTTCATAATATGCTTCCTGACGCACCGAATACCAACCAGTATAACGACCAAGATAAATATCACCATTAGCTTCCATTTTTTTCCAAATTTCCTGACAAGCTTCATAATGGCGCTTTTCTGTTGTACGGATGAAATCATCGTTAGAACAATTTAAGACTGCAAGCATTTTTTGAAACACTGCAATATTACAATCTGCACGTTGATTACGTATCATCCCCACTCCTGCTGCTGTTTGTTTCCTCTTTATGCCGTGCTCATCCGTACCAGAGAGAAAGAATACATTTTTTCCGTCTAATCTTTGGAAACGGGCCAAAACATCGCTTACAATTGCACTATAGGCATGCCCAATATGTGGAGTACCATTAGGATAAAAAATCGGAGTAGTTATGTAATATGTGTCACGCATGTCATACTCATTGTGAAACGCAATAAAAGATAC
>NZ_CADDZX010000139.1:0-514 GCF_902813205.1 Bartonella capreoli | reverse complement strand
TGAACATTGATCCACGCCGCATTGTTTGGAAACGAGTTCTTGACATGAATGACCGTGCATTACGCGATATTGTTGTTTCATTGGGTGGAATAACCAATGGCTTCCCTCGTCAAACAGGTTTTGATATTACTGTTGCATCAGAAATTATGGCTATTTTTTGCCTTGCTAAAAATCTAGAAAATCTTACGCAAAGACTCAAAAAAATTATTGTCGCCTATCGTTACGATAAAACACCTGTGACAGTTGCTGATCTCAATGCGGAAGGTGCAATGACAGTTCTTCTCAAAGATGCTCTGCAACCTAATCTTGTACAAACAATTGAAAACAACCCTGTTCTTGTCCACGGAGGACCTTTTGCTAACATTGCTCATGGCTGTAATTCAGTTATAGCAACAAAAACCGCTTTAAAACTTGCGGATTATGTTGTTACAGAAGCAGGATTCGGAGCCGACCTTGGAGCAGAAAAATTTTTCAACATTAAATGTCGACAAGCAGATATTCTACCGAATGCTAC
>NZ_CADDZX010000138.1:0-514 GCF_902813205.1 Bartonella capreoli | reverse complement strand
GCAAGTGTAATCTTTTTCTCTATTAGTAATGGTTCAAGTGCTTGGCAGATTTGGCGCTGGCCATTTGATATCCGTTGGAACCGTTTGTTTTCTTTTATCAATACTGTTCATGATTTGCCGCTTATCAAGCAAGGAATCAATAATGAAGCGTCCAATGATTGATCAGCTTGAGAAGCTGACGGGGCATCGCTTTAAAGATGAAGAGAGATTAAAAAGAGCATTAACACATTCTAGTGTTCAAGATTCGGAACAGGGGAATTATGAGCGACTGGAATTTTTAGGTGATCGGGTTCTGGGACTTTTGATTGCAGAAATGCTGTATCAATTTTTTCCGCAGGCAAGTGAAGGTGAATTGTCGGTACGTCTAAACGGTTTGGTGAATGCCCGGACATGTGCTGATATTGCACGAGAAATGGGTTTGTCTGATATGATCTATGTAGGTTTTGAGATGAAAAGCTTCGAAGGGCGTCGACTCATTAATATGCATGCTGATGTGGTAGAAGCTTTGATTGCT
>NZ_CADDZX010000137.1:0-515 GCF_902813205.1 Bartonella capreoli | reverse complement strand
TTTCATTTTATAATACTTGTTTTATTTTTTTTGGGTATTATAACGGTTAAAAATATAACACCTATAAAATTAATTTTTTTGGGGGTGGTTAAAATCCCCGTGTTTGTTTTAAAAATTTTTTTGTTTTGCTAATAATATATGTTTATTTACTCTCCTACTCTCTCCAAGAACGCGAATATATTTATAAAGAACAAAAAAAAACGGAACAAAAATATAAGGAAAAACAACTATATAAATTAATGTTAAATTATATTAAAGTTCATTTTTTATTTTTTTTCTTTTTTCTGCAATAGTTGCATTAGAAATAATCCATGTAGAGATTTTTGTTGCTGTTTGTATAACCTTTGCATCAAATGGTATACGTAAATTTGCGTCTAAAATAATACGTACAGGAGAGCGCATTTCAATCCCAAGCAAACGGCAACATAATTACGAGTTATCTGCTAATATAGTGCCAATGCCAACCATAATAGCATCATTTTGAGAACGCAGAATATGAGTATATGTATGATCTT
>NZ_CADDZX010000136.1:0-516 GCF_902813205.1 Bartonella capreoli | reverse complement strand
CAGGCAATTTCTGTGCCCACTTTTCAGCTTGCTCTACAGAATAAACAGCAACACCGTTTGCAATTGGCGCTCCATATTCATGAAGCAGACGTTTGGCCTGATATTCATGGATATTCATGCATTTGTCCTTTTCTTTTACAGATAACTTTACTATTAACCTTCAAATTCTATATAAACACTCTGTTTTAATGAACAGAATCTTGTTCAATTTATTTGAGACTAGGCACAAGTGCGATACAAGCTTCACAAAGCTTTTGCACAGAATTCACTGAACGCTCAAAAGCATTTCT
Organism: Bartonella capreoli; assembly: GCF_902813205.1. Taxonomy (NCBI): domain Bacteria; kingdom Pseudomonadati; phylum Pseudomonadota; class Alphaproteobacteria; order Hyphomicrobiales; family Bartonellaceae; genus Bartonella; species Bartonella capreoli. Next base: position 226 of record NZ_CADDZX010000136.1, on the reverse strand, counting down.
TTCCTCTTTATCGAGATCAATTTCAATGACCCGCTCAACGCCACCTGCACCAAGCACAACGGGAACACCAACATATGTATCATTAACTCCGTATTCACCTGAAAGATAGGCAGCAACAGGAACAACACGCTTAGTATCCTTCAAATAGGCTTCAGCCATAGAAACAGCAGAAGCTGCTGGTGCGTAAAAAGCAGAACCTGTCTTCAACAAATTGATAATCTCTGCA
>NZ_CADDZX010000135.1:0-519 GCF_902813205.1 Bartonella capreoli | reverse complement strand
GTGTCATTTCGATTTGTACTGAACGATCATCTTCAATATCAATACGATAAATCAGTCCTAGCTCATAAATATCAGCAGGGATTTCCGGATCATAAACTGTTTTTAGAGCAGCAATGATATCATTCGTCATACGTTCGATTTCATCTGCTGGAATTGCTGATACACAAGATTTTTCTTTATCGCTTTTTCTTTTAGCAGTTTCAGCAGAATTAAATACCTCAATTGATTTAGCCATTAAAAAATGTCCTTGCTTTTTCTAATGCTTCCACTAACTGATCAATATCTTCATGATTATTATACATGGCGAATGATGCACGACAAGCGGATGTTAAACCGAAATGTTGTAATAAAGGTTGTGCACAATGCGTTCCGGCGCGTATAGCAACACCTTGTCGATCAATAAACATAGCAATATCATGTGCGTGAATGCCTTTTATTTCAAAAGATATAATAGCACCTTTATGAGGAGAACAGCCGTAAATACGCAGTGATTTGATCATTTCAAGTCTTTCATGCGCG
>NZ_CADDZX010000134.1:0-526 GCF_902813205.1 Bartonella capreoli | reverse complement strand
ATCTACATCGGGAACGTGGGGGCTTTTTGTGCTAAAAGCAGGCACTTTCATATCCGTATCAATATTAAACAGATCACGAGCGCAGAGCGTAATATCGGGCACATTTTCGACGGGAAGTTTTGTTTTTTTCATTGTTTTTCTGGAAGGAAGGATGCCATTTATTTTTGTTCGTTGAGAACGATACAAGAGTTAGAACACTTATGCAATGCTTTACAATGAGAGTCTTGGATAGGAAAGAAACGCTTTAGCAGATATTTTAACATGCTTCTGAAAAATAATAGACAAATTTATCATTTTGCAACTTAAACGAGAATTCCGAATACAGGAATATTCTCTCCATTTCAAATCTGTTTATGGTGAATCAATAAAAATGACTCACTTGCACGCATAAGTTGGATTGGCGTATGGACCAAGCCTTTTAAGGCAGCAGAAAATATGCCTCTCATGTATTGTCTAAATATGAGAGTAATTGCAAAGTCATCAGTTGGCAAAGAGGAATAATGGTGCTGGCTTGACTCTTGCATAA
>NZ_CADDZX010000133.1:0-529 GCF_902813205.1 Bartonella capreoli | reverse complement strand
AAAATCCGCGGCACTTCTGCCAATTGTTGAACAAATTGATGTTCTGCTTTCTCTGCAATAAACCCACGTTGCTTAGCAGCACTAAGCGCCATTGCAGCAAGCGTTGCCAACTGACAAGTAAAAGCTTTTGTTGAGGCAACACCAATTTCTGGACCTGCTAATGTTGGGAGAATAAAATCAGCTTCTCTTGCCATTGTCGATTGCTCAACATTGACAATTGTTGCTGTTTTCATACCATTCTCACGACAATAACGCAAAGATGCCAATGTATCAGCTGTTTCACCAGATTGAGAAACAAATATCGGCAAGACATCAGCTGTGATAGGAGGTTCACGATAACGAAATTCAGAAGCCACATCATTATCAACACTTAAAGCAGCAAAACTCTCAAACCAATAACGTGCAACTAAAGTTGAATAATAAGCTGTTCCACAGCTTGCAAAAAATATTCGATTAATATTTTTCCAATCAATCAAATTCTCAAATGAGCGAACCGTATGATTTCCAAGATCAAGATAATGCGCTAAAT
>NZ_CADDZX010000132.1:0-531 GCF_902813205.1 Bartonella capreoli | reverse complement strand
GCCAATCAAAATTTTGTGCTACATGAGTTTTTATATTTTTTCATCAAATTTCCTATACTCTTAAATTTTCATGTAAAAACCTAAAAGCGATTGCGTACCTTACCTTTTTCATCTTCTTTTTCATTGAAAAAACAATCACGTAAAAGAAAATAATTTCCATCCCCCGGACGCACCAATGCCACACATTTTTTCTTTGCAGCATAAGAAAGCTTATCCCACATTTCACGAATGGTAAAATAAGCTTCACTTTCCAAATGAATACAATGCTGATAGACTTCTTTTTTCATATCAAGCATAACTGAAGCAGCAATTTCCTTGCAATACACGCGGTGATCAAAGACTGGAAAAATCAATTCCGCAGATTTCTGTTGTGTTATTTATATAATGACAGAAAAATAGCTCATAATTGTTACAACGATAAAACAGAACGCCAATATTCAAAAGATCATCATACAAACAAAAGCGAGCCTGCGATTGAATCTTTTGAAACAAGGTTTTTGCCATTCTCGGATTCTTTTTTCCATAAAAATC
>NZ_CADDZX010000131.1:0-532 GCF_902813205.1 Bartonella capreoli | reverse complement strand
AATATGACCTTGGCGGAGCTCGCGAAAGCATATCAAATACCGTCATCCAGTGTCAAAAACATTTGGACACGGCCTAACGAGAAAGCCGAACGTGCCATAGCCGATTTTATCGGTTTGCCCGTCGAGCAGGTTTTTAGCGACCGCTACCCCAAAAGTCGCCGTCGCATTTTTAAAGCAGCAAAACATGCCAACACAGATTCGCGTGTGTATTCTGCTTTGCGCGGTAATGCTGCTTAAAGTTAGTTACACGGCTTTGCGTTTTTGCGCATTTGCCATAAATTTAAATACCATAAGATAAAAAGGTTTATCAATGTCTAAAGATCAACACAAAATGGGCAAGATAAATTGCATAGAGTTGTGTTGTCAAACAGCCGTTTTTATAGGGGGTGGTTATGGTTGCTGCTTGTAATTTATGGACCCCAGATGTCAGAAGCGATATCGTTAATCCTTATTCAGAAGTTGAACGTTTACAGGTGATGCTTTCCTGTTCTTTTAAGGCAGTGAGTGGTGGATTTAAGCATCTGCCGATCCG
>NZ_CADDZX010000130.1:0-532 GCF_902813205.1 Bartonella capreoli | reverse complement strand
GGGCGTGTTATTGATGCACGTGCTTCGACAGGACAAGAAGTTTTGAAACAGATTTTGCAAAGTGATGAAGGTGCGAGTCGATTGGGTGAAGTTGCTCTTGTTCCACATTCTTCACCGATTTCTAAAAGCGACTTTCTTTTTTATAATACATTATTTGATGAAAATGCTGCATGTCATATTGCTTTAGGACAATGTTATTCCAAGTGCTTTTTGGATGGAGCATCATTAACGGCAGAGGAAATTGCAGAACGTGGTGGTAATAAGAGCATGATTCATATTGATTGGATGATTGGATCTGGTGAAATTGACATAGACGGCATTACGCAAGATGGAATGCAAGTTCCTGTATTTCGTAAGGGCGAATGGGCTTAATATTATTATTTTTTTGATGTTATTGTTAGAAAATGTGTAATAATTAAAAAAATAAATGCCTGAACTTCCTGAAGTAGAAACCGTTCGTCGTGGACTTGAGCCGATTATAACGGATGCAAAGATTATATCTGTTATGCTTAATCGTAGAGATTTGAGGTTT
>NZ_CADDZX010000129.1:0-533 GCF_902813205.1 Bartonella capreoli | reverse complement strand
CACCCCCACCCTTTCCTAACAACTTTCAACACAAGCGTGATTCACGCCACACGTGAATTGCATCTCAATGTAAGGAGAAAAGATATGGCGCCTCGTCCAGCTGCTATAACGCAACCAGCCATTGCACGCGCTTTAAGAGAAGCTAAAAAACAAGGTTGTGAACTCGTAGAAATCAAACCTACCGGTGAACTGCTTATCTATCTCAAATCCGATATCCCAATACCAAATTCAGTTAACCAACCAGACAAACTTTTAGATTGGTCAAAGAATGAATATTACGAAACCGCACGCTCTAAGATGTAAAAGTGCTTATGCCTAAACCACGCCCTCCGCATCTCGTTAAACAAATTACTCAACATGGCAAAATTGTATGGTATGTACGTATTGGTCATGGCAAACGCATTAGAATACGCGGTACCTATGGAACGCAAGAGTTTGTTGATAACTACAAAAGCGCACTTGCCGAGTTACAAGGGCTTATACTTCCTAAATCAAAAACTGGTAAACTTGTTGAAGGGTCATTTGCATGGCTG
>NZ_CADDZX010000128.1:0-535 GCF_902813205.1 Bartonella capreoli | reverse complement strand
TTTTATTGCATCTGAAGACGTTATTAGCCTTTTCATGAATTATATATTTCCTGGTTTTAAGGTCGATGGAATTGGTATATTTAGGATAATTCGTGATAGTGATATTGAAGTAGAAGAAGAGGCTGAAGATCTTGTCCATTTTTTTGAAACTGCTCTTAAAAGGCGCCGTCGCGGGCAAGTTATTCGAATTGAATTTGATGCAAAAATGCCGGAAAATTTACGCCAATTTATAATGAAAGGCCTTTCTGTTCCTGATAATTGTATCAGCGTTCTTGATGGGTTTTTGGCGCTTAATATGGTATCGGAGATTATTTCTATTCCACGTAATGACCTAAAATTTATTCCTTATAATCCTCGTTTTCCTGAATGTATTCGTGAGCATAAGGGTGATTGCTTTGCGGCTATTCGTAAAAATGATATCGTGATTCATCATCCTTATGAATCATTTGATGTTGTTGTGCAATTTTTACGTCAAGCTGCTCGTGATCCTGATGTTTTGGAAATCAAACAAACGCTTTATCGTACATCAAATGAT
>NZ_CADDZX010000127.1:0-535 GCF_902813205.1 Bartonella capreoli | reverse complement strand
ATCTGATAACTCATAGCAAACGTCTGTATGCGGCGGATGATAAATTTGAAACAGACAGTGCCAACTTGCTTGTCAAGCGCTGTGATTGTTTACCTAATGCTTTTACTGCACAGGATGTTTATAAACGTGATTGGAAATGTTTGAAAGAGAATGAAGCTGTGAAGCAAGCTTTAGAGCTTGTATGCCGTTGCAATTATATGCGTGAAATCTCTGGAGACAATAGCTCCCAAGGCAGTCGACCTATCATACGTTATGAACAGCATCCTTTAGTGAAAAGTCATAAGACATCGCACTGAGGCAATTTGGAAATCTTATAAAACATTAAACAATATAACAGTGAAGCTGCAAAGCACTCCCCATCATTAGTTTTGGGGGACTTTGGGGATGCCGCTTATATGTATTATTTTATTTTTGATTGAAAAAAATATATAAGGGGGGAAAAGGAACCCTCAAAATCCTCAAAACTTGCGTTATAAACGCTCCATATTTCCTCTATCAATTTCACCTCTTCCATAGTTTTTTCCAAAAACTCTTG
>NZ_CADDZX010000126.1:0-536 GCF_902813205.1 Bartonella capreoli | reverse complement strand
GGTAAAGAATGTTATAAGTGTTGCGTTTTTGTAGGTTTATCGTAACAATCAATAAATCATGCGGTTGTTTTAAGTAGTGTTTGTTAAATTGTTATTTGCAGTTGGGCAGGTAAGTACAGGTCATTTTATTAATTAATTATTTGTGATGGCTAGCTTAAAATGTAAGAATTTTTTTAATATTTGTGATGATTATCGTCAATTCTCTGTAGAGATTTAATAATTATGTCTTGGCTTATGAACCATTTGTATATAACTATCTATAAATGTTCATTTAGAGCAGAGTTTATGTTAACAGTACTAATTGTCATTCATTTTTTGATTGTTATTACATTGATTGGCGTTGTGTTGATTCATCTTTCAGAAGGAGGCGGTCATGGATCAAGTAGTGGCTCTGGGTTTATGAGTGCTCGTGGGACCAAAAACATTTTGACAAGTTTAACGACTATCTTGGCAATTTGTTTTTTTACAATGTCCATTGTATTGGTTGTGGTTGGAAATATATTGAACTTTGATTCTGATATTCTTAATCGCATTCC
>NZ_CADDZX010000125.1:0-540 GCF_902813205.1 Bartonella capreoli | reverse complement strand
ACAGCATAGGCCCAGCTAACCAATCACGAGATGTGCAAAGCCAATTAAAGTATTTCATATGTGGTGGAATATTAGTACGTGCATTGCGAAGACTTTGCGATTTAGGAGATCCACCACCAATAGCTAATGGCATTTCACGTTTATAGATTCGTTCTCGTACAATATGGCGCGTAGCTTCAGTTTCAAATTTATTTAAAAACCAGTCATTGAGACGCCGTACTTCAGCACGGCCCAAAGGGTTTTCTGGAAAGAATTTATTTTCTTGTCGTAAATTTCCGTGCGTTTCATCTAAATATTCGTAGATAACAATGGCACCTGATAATGGAACTTCGTGTTCATCAAGAAGAACGGGGACATGGCCAGCTGGATTTAGTGCAAGAAATTCATGTCTTCTGGCCCATTCATGTTCTTCAATCAGTTGAATATTTACACCATATTCTCCAAGAATGAGGCGTATAAAGCGGGAGGCGGACGATAAAGGAGAGTGGAAAAGTGTTAACATAATTTAAAATATCAAGTAGAGTTGATGAGAATTCTTTC
>NZ_CADDZX010000124.1:0-541 GCF_902813205.1 Bartonella capreoli | reverse complement strand
TTCAGGATCTTGAGAAGGCCTTAAAGTGGAAAGGTCCTGATTCAATGATTATTGATTTGAGTGATCAGCTTGCTGCACGGGCTTTAAGAGAGGCAAAAAAAGACTATCCTACACATTCAATAATGAGTAATCGTTTAGGAGCTAGGCAAGCTGAAAGTACTCAACGTGTAAGAGAAAGACTAAATGAAACACTCGGTGAGAAAGTTAACACACTTGATTTAAAGCAAGACATTATTAACACTGCAAAAAGAGAAGCTGAACCACTCTATGAAAAGGCATTTGCTGCACCTATTGCAGAGTCTATTAGAAAGGATTTACAGCTTTTAGAGGAAAGTCCTGCGTTTAATGATGCGCGTAAAAAAGCAATTGCAGGCTTGTTGAATGTGGCAGATGAAACAGTTATAGCAAATCGTGAAAATCCAGAACTGAGTATGCGGATTTTGCACAGAATAAAGGGGGACATCGATAATCAGATTAAATTAGCTCTTAGAGAAGACAATCAAACACATGCTGCAGATTTGATGAATGTGAAGGAACGTCT
>NZ_CADDZX010000123.1:0-541 GCF_902813205.1 Bartonella capreoli | reverse complement strand
CGATACGCGTGTTCTCAGGGGGCAAGTTGTGCGCGTGCCACCTTTCCCTATTGATGATAAAGAAAGCTTACCAATAACGGATAAAACACTTCGTGGACAGGATGATGGAACCGTTTTAAAAAAAATGCTTGTCTAGGAAGATCCAAAGAATTTTGTTTTTAGTAAGCCTGCGAGGTTAGCTGTACAAGGTGGTTCTGGTTTGGCGCGCCACGTGGATAGCATGCTTGAGGTATGGCGCAATAAGAAAGGCGAAAAACCACGTTTAGTGCACCGCCTTGATCGTGAAACATCTGGTGTGCTTATTGTTGCACGGTCTAGGAGTGCTGCGCAGGCTTTAACGGCTGCTTTTAGAGAGCGGGAAACGAAAAAGACTTATTGGGCATTGGTTCGGGGAGTTCCTAAAAAAAATCAGGATAAAATTTCAACATGGATGGTTAAGGAAAACACTGCACAAGGTGATAAAATGCGCGTTTGTGAACACGGAGAACCAGATTCTAGCCATGCAGTTTCTTATTATCGTGTTTTAGATACAAGAGGGAGA
>NZ_CADDZX010000122.1:0-542 GCF_902813205.1 Bartonella capreoli | reverse complement strand
CCGGTATACAGCCTGCTAATTTGGGGGGGAAATGTGAAGCTGTAAAGGTGCAAACCAGTTTCCATTTTTGCTATCATTTTTTAGTTCAGTTTTATGACTTTCAAAAGCGTCTAGAGTAATGTCTTTTAAATAATAGAGATTACGCATTGCCTCACGCTTTTGTTTCTTGCGTTCTTTAAAGGGGAAACGACCTTCACGAAGAACAGAGCGCACGCTAGTTGGCACTTCACGGGCTTGTTTTAACGAGACCTCTCTCAAGGCACCCAAGCCCATTTCCCGGCGCCGCTCATGATTGGTAAAACGCTAACTCCATTGAGCACCTCCATCTTTACGCTTATGAAGTAACAAGCCGGCACCATCATTATATTTTCCAGCCCCTAATGTTGCGACAGACCTTGCATTAAGACGGTTCATAAGAGCCATTTTTATTCTTTTCTTTCCTCATTTTTACCGACACACCAACCCCGCTTTTGACGTGCAAATAAGTGATATTAATTGATTCAAGATACACAGATTTAAAATGAGAGGATCCTACGTTATTC
>NZ_CADDZX010000121.1:0-543 GCF_902813205.1 Bartonella capreoli | reverse complement strand
AAAACGTCCATTGCGAAGAGAGATATCTTTTCCTGTTTTAGGATCGACACCAAGCATAATAGGTTCGTCATTACGTATGACTTCATTTTCTTCTCCAACGTCTGTTCCAAGTTGGCGTGTATATTTGCACTCGGGATAATTAGAGCAGCCAACAAATGCACCATAACGCCCTAGCTTTAATGATAATTTACCGTTTGTACAGAGAGGACAAGAACGGACATCACTTCCGTCTTCACGTATAGGAAAAGCGAGAGGTGCTAATGTCACGTTTAAAACGTCAAGAACATTGGTTATACGTAATTCTTTGATATTGGTAATAGACGCATTAAATCCATCCCAAAAATCGCGCATTACATCTTTCCAAGAAAGTTTTCCATCTGATATAAGATCCAGTTTTTCCTCAAGATCTGCTGTGAATCCGTATTCTACATAGCGATTAAAGAAATTTTCCAGAAAAGCTGTAACGATACGCCCTTTAGCATCAGGAATAAGTTTTCGTTTATCAATTATAATATATCCACGATCACACAGTGTGGACAATGT
>NZ_CADDZX010000120.1:0-544 GCF_902813205.1 Bartonella capreoli | reverse complement strand
CTTTCTGATCCGTTAAGACTCGTGATTAAAGACAGGCTAAACGATAAAGGTGCATTGAACGTGTTCCGTGGTGGCAATAAGCAAGAAGAGGTACAGATGCTGATTTTAAAATTGTTTTCATGGTTTCAACATCTGATTTTTGTATGGTAGGTGGTACAATAGGAATATGATGTGCTTTTATGCCATATTCGTGTGCTGCTGCTTTAATGGTGGAAAAATCAGGTTGATGAGGATCTTCTTGATCGGGGCGGTTACAGATAATTGTTTTAAAGCCAGCTTGTGCTAATGCTTTGATATTTTCAACGCTGATTTGGGCGCTGATAAAAATATCAGGGCCAATATGTTGTAAGTTCATCTTTGGTTGTCCTAATAGCTATAGCTACATGAATTGATCTGCTATGCTATATTATTAAGGTGAAATAATTTGATGATAACAAAAATGGCCTCTATGTAGAAAAAAATACATCTCGTTGGAAAAAAAAGAGCCGCGATTATTAAGATATTTTATCTCCCTTATACCAATAAAAAAAAGCCTTTTCTGGCC
>NZ_CADDZX010000119.1:0-546 GCF_902813205.1 Bartonella capreoli | reverse complement strand
GAGCCAAGCAAGAGTCTTTTACCACGGCTGTTGAACAACAAACTCTATCACTTTTCATCTCCATTTCTAAAATTATATACGGTTGACCCTTTAAAATTTTTCAATCGCTTAAAAGGAAGTATTGGAATTATGCTCTAAAGTCGTTAAATATGCAAAAAAGAATTTTAAAACTCTGTGAGAGATAATGCGCTTTTCGCCTGATTTCCTTGATGATCTTCGCACCAAATTACCAATTTCAACAGTTATTGGTCAAAGGGTGGTCTTTGACCCCCGGAAAAGTAAGCCTTCGCGAGGAGACTTTTGGTGTTGTTGTCCATTTCATGGCGAAAAAACTCCAAGTTTTCATTGTGATGATCGTAAAGGCCGCTATTATTGTTTTGGCTGTGGTGTAAGTGGTGATATTTTTACTTTTCTTTGTGAGCTTGATGGCTTGCACTTTTCAGAAAGTGTAGAGCGTTTGGCTGATTTTGCTGGGATAAGATTACCTCTTTTTGATCCACAAAGTCATAAACGTCAAATTGAAAAGGCTGATCTTTATGATGTTAT
>NZ_CADDZX010000118.1:0-549 GCF_902813205.1 Bartonella capreoli | reverse complement strand
TTTTACGTTTTCCAGCACGTGGGGCTGGAAGACCTGTGGAAATTGAAACGGTTTATATACCTGAAGAAGGGCGTGGTACGTTATGTCTTTCATCGCAGGTTGGGTGTACATTAACTTGTTCTTTTTGTCATACGGGAACGCAAGTACTTGTTCGTAATCTAACAGCAGAGGAGATTTTAGCACAATTATTGATTGCGCGTGATTGTCTCGGTGATTTTCCTGATAGGAATACTCCGGATGGAGCAATTGTTCCCGTTGAAGGGCGCAAAATCACCAATATCGTTATGATGGGAATGGGAGAGCCACTTTATAATTTTGATGCAGTCAAAAAAGCTTTATTAAATGCATCTGATGGTGATGGAATTTCTTTATCGAAACGGGAAATCACAATTTTAACAAGTGGAGTAGTTCCTGAAATTAAACGAGCCAGAAAAGAAATTGGAGTTATGTTAGCAATCTCTCTTAATGCTGTGCATGATGCATGACGAGATATATTGGTACCAATCAAAAAAAAATATCCGCTTACTCTGTTAATGGACGCTTGTCGTA
>NZ_CADDZX010000117.1:0-556 GCF_902813205.1 Bartonella capreoli | reverse complement strand
GCCCGTTAATTTATGGGCGTCCCTTTCAACCAGTGGCATGATGCGTGTGAATTTACCCGATACTAAATCTCGTCTCACCATTGCAATGGATGGGGATGATGCGGGGCGTAAAGCAGGTTTTAGCCTAGCAAAGCGTGCTTATAGCCAAGGCTTTGAGGTCTTTATCATGCAAGCTCCAAAAGGAGCCGATTTTAATAACGTATTACTTTCTCAAAAGAGGGAACTATGAAAGATAGTCATTTACAAAACAACAATGAAAATACCCCCGTCAATGATAACGATAATGCCTCTTTAAACGATAATGCTTGTTTAAAAGTCATTCCTTATGAACAAGCCTTGCAACAAAATGGGTGGGGAGAATTACAACCAATTGAGAATGCTCTTTTACCCGTCGAGCCTTTTAATCCATTACAGCTGCCAATGTCATTCATGAACTATATTTATGACGTTTCAGAGCGTCAACAAGCTCCAATGGATTTTATTGCTGTCTCTGCTCTCTGTGGTTTGGCTGCTGTCATTGGCAATGGCGTACGGATTGCTCCAAAACAACATGATG
>NZ_CADDZX010000116.1:0-556 GCF_902813205.1 Bartonella capreoli | reverse complement strand
TTCTTTTGCGTCAGAAATGAAAGAATTCGCTTTTATTGTTTTTTTCTCTCCTTTTAGATCATCCAAAAAAAACAAACCAAAGACTGTTGTGATCATCATTAAAAACGCAGATATATACCATATATATTGGCTAGAATAATCGGCAAAATATGCGCCTATCAAACTAAATATAAACATGCCAATGTAATTATATTGAGAGCTGGAACCGAGCACTTTTTTAGTGGATGCAAGTTTTGTTTTTGCATATTGAACAAGTAGGGCATTATAGGCACCAGCAATAAATGTAAGCGATAATGCATTAAAAGTTTCTGCCAAAAGAAAACCGTAAAAGTTTGTAGAAACTCCCATGAGAAAGAGCCATGCGGTAGCAAAAGCCGCTGCCAAAATTATAGATATTTTATAACTTTTTCTATCGGCAAAATATCCAAGAGGAATATCTGTAACCATCATAATAAAAGCTTGAAATGATTTAATGATACCTATGTCAATAAGGGTTAAGCCTTTTTCAAGCATATAAATACAACAAAAGCGCCTATTAAAATCCTTATACTGTTAA
>NZ_CADDZX010000115.1:0-557 GCF_902813205.1 Bartonella capreoli | reverse complement strand
GGCAAGTTATTGGTTCTGATCCTGAAAAATTAATACATCCACCTGTGGCAAAAGATTTACCGATCAATCTTGATGCTGCTTATCAGATGAGTGTTGCACTACATCCGGCAATTCTTTATGCAAAATATTTGGTTGATGCTAGCCGTTACAATGTAAAGGCAAAAGAAGGAGCATTGCTTCCTAAAGTTGATCTTTCTGCAGCAGCATCTTATAATCAGATTTACAGTGGTGCTGGGGAAGAGGGAGTTTCTAAATCAATAGGGGTGTCAGTGAGTGTTCCAATTTTTGAAGGTGGGCGTGCATCTGCTCAGATTCGACAATCCAAGGAACAACTTGAGCAGGCTCATCTTCAGCTTAATTTAGCTCATAGTAAGATAAGACAGGCACTTACTTCTGCTTGGTTTCAGTTAGAGGGTGCGCGTACGTCTGTTGTCGCGTATCGTGAGAGTGTTCGTGCTGCTGAAATTGCTCTTAAAGGTCGTGTTCAAGAAAATCGGGTAGGGCAGGCTACGACATTGGATGTTTTAAATTCTCGAACTCAGTTAATTAATGCTCAA
>NZ_CADDZX010000114.1:0-564 GCF_902813205.1 Bartonella capreoli | reverse complement strand
TGAAACTGGCGGGCACAAAGGATAATCCCTGATATCCCACCCATACCATATTCATAGCCCTTTAAAGCTGCCATTAAGGCAAAGGACCTCGTCTTTCCTGATCCTCGCCCTCCCCACGCAGCACGTATATCAGCAGCTCCTTGAAACAACGGGATTAATTTCTCGATGATCACAACTTGAGCTGTAGCCATCTCAATCACCCTTAAACAGCTTCTTTGTCCTTTATAACAGGCGCTACAATCTCAACACGGGTAATCATCTTGATCGCTTCATCATTTTCCCCGGTAACCTGCAAAGGTAAGATCTTCCCCAAAAAGGCTAAATAAGCCGCTGGGCATTTGACAGCCTGGCGTTCAAGATAAGAAATCAAACCTTCATTACCATATTTGTTGCCAGCCTGTTCTGCTGCTTTAATCACAGCCTCTTTAAGAATGCGTGTTGTCTTATTGGGAACACCTTTCACACGCCCTGCTCCTGCATTGGGCGGTGTCCCCTTCACAGACTTATCTGATCCAGATGCCATAGATTATTCCTTTAAAGTGCGAGATATAAAAAGACCTCACT
>NZ_CADDZX010000113.1:0-564 GCF_902813205.1 Bartonella capreoli | reverse complement strand
AAAAACAACAAACCCTATTTTTGTTATGGGGTAAAAAAATAAAAACTACGAATACAATACCTATAATACTGGAATCAGAAAAAAAAACAAGAAAATGCTAGAAAAAATTGGACATATCGGCGTCAACAAGAAATTAATCATCATCATTTTCACTTATGGAAGATAGCTAAAGAAAACCCAAAACCTACAAAAATAATTAAAAAAAAAAAAGTCATTTTATTATATAATTTTATATTTAATTTTTTTTTATATATTTCTATTAATTTTTATTTATAAGATAATTTTGAAAAAAATAATAAAATAAAAAGTTAATAACATAGATTATTGATTGGAGAGTAAGAATTAAATAAAAAAATAGCTATATGTTTCATTCACTATTTAATTAATATTTACAACGTATATTACACTGCTTTTTTTGCAAAAAATTGTACTTAGGTGGGCTTAATATCCATCCATGTTGTTGATGATATTTTGATATAATGTGACTTAGTAGCGTTATTGAGATTGTTTTTTTCTTTTGTTTAGTATGGGCTCTTAACAATTTTGCTTTATCTTTTTTATGAT
>NZ_CADDZX010000112.1:0-569 GCF_902813205.1 Bartonella capreoli | reverse complement strand
TAAACTGAATTTGTGGATCAAAAACAAGCCCTTCATGCCTACTCACAAATGCTTTACCAGCAGACAATGCCATGTTCAAGGGATTTCCTTTTAATGTTGCCGCTTTACCTCTAGCTAAAGTGAGAACATCCCCTTCAAACAGCCCATAGGATAAAAGACCATCTACATAAAAACCAGTATTATATTTCAAGCTCCCGTAGGCTGAAACTAACCATTTATGAAATGTGCTTTTTTGACTTTGTTTAACATCTCGAGGATGCAAAGATATTTTTCCATAACTCCCCATGACTCCAAAAAACCTTGTACTGTATGCACCCTCAATTGTTTTCAATATAATTCTCGCCTCTATGGCATTATAATCAAGATCACCTCCATAACCATATTCAAGTACAGATAAGTTTGAAACATAACGATGATTACTGCCATAACCACGCAGAAATAAAGCAAAATTTTCATCGTCTTTCAAAGATCGACGAGAAACATTCCGTAGTGTTTCCAACCACTTATTTTGATTACTGATATCCATCAGACCAGCGTGGAATAAACTATTGGGCAAAAGGAGGTAAGTT
>NZ_CADDZX010000111.1:0-570 GCF_902813205.1 Bartonella capreoli | reverse complement strand
TAAGAATATCAGCTGGAACAACGAAAGGCTCAACCTCCCATCCCAAAGCGATACGAGTTTCAGCAATTTCCCGGGCGCCTAAAGGTGCTCCATGAACTTTATTGGTGCCTGCTTTATTTGGTGCTCCACAGCCAATGGTGGTTTTACAGTCAATCAAAGTTGGTTTATCGGAATCTCGAGCTGCCTCAATAGCACGTGCAAGTTCAGCTTGATCATGTCCATCGACTTTGTGTGTATTCCACCCAGACGCTTTAAAACGCGCCATTTGATCTGTACTATCAGTAAGAGAAATTTCTCCATCGATGGAAATATTATTATCGTCCCACAACACAATAAGCTTACTGAGTTTCAGATGACCAGCAAGGGAAATAGCTTCTTGAGAAATCCCTTCCATAAGACACCCATCCCCGACCAACACATAAGTGTAATGATTGATAAGATCTCCAAACCGCGCATTTTGCAAGCGCTCACCAAGTGCCATTCCCACGGCATTAGCCAATCCCTGACCAAGAGGGCCAGTAGTTGTTTCAATTCCTGCGGCATACCGATATTCTGGATGCCCGGCAAGCT
>NZ_CADDZX010000110.1:0-577 GCF_902813205.1 Bartonella capreoli | reverse complement strand
CATACGTAATAACATTATCATCACACACTACCGTATCTTTTATCTTTTCATCACCACTCACCATAGCATTGCCGGAAACGTATGAACCGTCATAAACCCAACAATCACCCTCATGAGAAAGATTGTCCTCTGTCTCTATAAAACCACCCAAATCACCAGCTTTAATATCACTAAAGTCTCTTAATGCACGAATACGATGAAGAATGCAGTTATACTTCTTTCCAAATCTTGAATTATCAACCTTCTCACTTTCTTCCGTAAGCTCGTATTTCTTTGATATACTCATGTTCTTATCCACCTAATGATTGTTGTGCATCGTTTTGCTCATACCCTGCCCTACTCATTGCACAACCATCAACAAACTCAGGTGATGGGGATGTTTCTTTTTTCTGCATTAAGTTTTGCAAACGTTCAGGATAAAAAAAATCATCAGGACGTAAGTCTATGTCATTGCGTTTAGCGTAATTCAAAAGCATAACTTGATATTTAGCGGGAATAATCCCACCTTTTCCTTCACGCTTCTCAACAGGATAAGTCCATTTATAGACAGCCGATATATGACAATGAACAAGTAAAG
>NZ_CADDZX010000109.1:0-584 GCF_902813205.1 Bartonella capreoli | reverse complement strand
AGAGGGCACTAAATGAAAAGTCATCTTAGCGGTTGTTCCTAAAAGATCACGCAGCTGTTTTGGGCCTTGCAAGCCTGGCAATTGAACCATAATACGCTCGGTTCCTACTTTTTGGATGGCTGGTTCAGTAACTCCAACTTGATCTATACGGCGACGGATGATTTCTAAGCTTTGTTCAATAGCATTGCTAATACAATCCTTAATATAGGCTTCAGTCAATGTAACACGAATAGTTTGATTTTGGGCACTGATAGTGATGTTATTGGCTGGAGTGCCAAAGCTATTGTATATGGGGGTTATTAATGTTTTCAAAGCAGAGAGTGTTTTTTCAGTTTGTAATGGATCAGAAATAAGTGCAACAACGCCCCCTTCGATAATACGGATACTCGAGGTACGGATTTGTTTTTCACGGAGTGTATTACGCACATTTCCTAAAAGGATATGCAGTTGATCGCGCTTCAATGTTTTGCCATGCACGTCAAGTAGGAGAGAAGAACCTCCTTGAAGGTCAAGTCCAAGTGTCGCACGGGTGTTGGTTAAGAATTGTGAGTTTGTAACCTGTTCTTGCGAAAACAAATTGGGTA
>NZ_CADDZX010000108.1:0-585 GCF_902813205.1 Bartonella capreoli | reverse complement strand
ATTCCTATCGCCATTGTGATATTCCAAAGGGTCTTATTTTTACTGCTGCTTTATTGGAAGGTGAATTAGGGAATAAAGAGAATATTCGTGTAGCCATGGATGAGGTTGCTCTTCATCGGGAAATGGTACAACCTATTCGAGAAAAAACAGGTGGATCAACTTTCAAAAATCCTGAAAATATATCTGCATGGCGTGTTATTGATGAAGCAGGGTGTCGTGGTTTACGGATTGGTGGAGCTCAAATGAGTGAAATGCACTGTAATTTTATGATTAATGTGGGGCAAGCAACAGGTTATGATCTCGAATCTTTGGGAGAAACAGTGCGTGCTCGTGTTTTTGCTCATTCGGCTCACCTTTTACAGTGGGAAATACAACGTATCGGTCAATTTGAACAAGGTCGTACTGTTCCTTCTTTTGATCCGTTTCATTAATTGATTTCAGTGTAATAAAAAAAATATCATAAAAAATTGAGTCATTTCAAAGAGATAATAAAAAAATCCATTAAGAATCAATAAATTACCAAAGAAACTCTTGCGTCATTCGTTTGAGTCTGATTCATTATGCAAAATGCTAGGTTATTGATTC
>NZ_CADDZX010000107.1:0-589 GCF_902813205.1 Bartonella capreoli | reverse complement strand
TTAAAGAGAACGTTAGCACCGATGTATCGCTTGCTGTGAGGTAAAAAAAAATTTGTTTTAGGCGAGAAGGGAAATATTGAGAATGTCTCAAATGTTTAATTCTTATTGCCAATTTCCTGAAATTGCCTTATGAATAAACCTTGTAGTTTTGGTCGTATACGCGACGATCATTAGGGTCTGAAAGCCCTAAAGTTCAGTACATAAAATTAACCTACTCTGTAGGTATCCCGGAATTCCGGGAGTTTTTGCTATGTCCAGGTGCTCTCAGCACTAAAAGCAGAATGCTGACTAGAGCTCAGTACTTGTTACTCCCGGAATACCAATGCGAGGGCGCTCGCAACCGGCGGGGGGCTCTAAAGTGCAAACCAAAACTCTCAACGACACTTTTGTAGGCAAGAAAATTCGTTTTAGGCGAAAAATGCTAAAAATGTCTCAAAAAGAATTAGCGCATGCTTTAAGTGTAAGCTACCAACAAGTTCAAAAATATGAAACAGTCTTAAATCGTGTAAGTGCGGGGCGCCTGAAAGATATTGCCGATATCCTGAGCGTTCCACTTACCTTTTTTTACACTGATGTCTTAACAAAACAA
>NZ_CADDZX010000106.1:0-589 GCF_902813205.1 Bartonella capreoli | reverse complement strand
TTACCTTTATGAAAAAATCCCTTGCCGACTAAATTGCTTTTATGATTATGAGAGGATTCCTCACTATAGAAAGACTTCTTACGTGCACTCTGTGGACGTGCACCAGGAGCCATCCAAACATTAGAGCGACGCGAACGAGGCAAAAAACGCTGCTCTGCTTTTCCTTCATTGCTCTCATCCTTACGCATAAATTTCTCATCAGATTTTGTGCCCAATCGTGATTGAGAGTGCTTAACAGAGTTGCTGCTCCTGCGCTGTACATTTTTCCCACTCGAAAAAACCCAACCATCATTGGTAGTAGCAAGATCTTTATCTCTTGGTTTTACTACAACAACCGCAGAATTTGGAAATGACTTAAGAATAGGAGCATCAAAATCTGCATTCGCTTGCATAATTAAACGCTCACCCAATTGCTCACGTAACGTCCGACCTTTTATCTCACGAACGGCTCCTTCTTCTAAATCAGAAAGTTGAAATGGACCATAAGATACACGAATTAAACGATTCACCGATAATCCTAATGCACCAAGAACCTTCTTTATTTCACGATTTTTTCCTTCACGCAAAGCTACAGAAAGCCATACATTTG
>NZ_CADDZX010000105.1:0-590 GCF_902813205.1 Bartonella capreoli | reverse complement strand
AGATTGTCAAGAAATGTGGGACACGTGATTATTGGGAAGATTGGGCGAGCAATATTGCTGAGATTGCTAAGAATCATATCACGCGGTTAACAGGTATTCTGGCAGAGCCAGATACTGAGGCGCGTCGAGCCTTTGACAGGTTTGTGGCAGAACTGCGTGATGATTTAAATGATGCTGTTACAGAAGCTGATGCGATTGAGATGTTGGCACAGCATATTATCACGCGTCCTGTCTTTCAGGTGTTGTTTGAGGGGTATCAGTTTACACGTGAGAATCCTGTCTCGCGTGCTATGCAGCGTATGCTTGATGTGCTTGATGAGGCGAATCTTGATAAGGAATCCAAAGACCTCGAGAAATTTTATGCAAGTGTAAAGTTACGCGCTAGTGGAATTACGGATCCAAAAGCAAAACAGAGGTTGATTATAGAGCTTTACGATAAATTCTTTCGTTATGCTTTTCCACGCACTGTAGAAAAACTAGGCATTGTTTATACCCCCATTGAGGTTGTGGATTTTATTCTGCACTCTGTCAATGATGTCTTAGAGCAAGAATTTGGGCAAACGCTTGGCTCATCTGGTATTCACATCATG
>NZ_CADDZX010000104.1:0-592 GCF_902813205.1 Bartonella capreoli | reverse complement strand
AGGTTTTACTCTAACTGTCTTATCTGTAATATTCATCAAGGCTGCAACCGCTTTTTTACGTTCATCTTTTACCGCAGGACTGTCCTCTTAAATCTGTAAATCCTCCTCCCCACACTCTTCTATCGGCATAGTAAATACCTTTTCAGAGAGCGCTTCAGCCTTTCTTTTTGCGTTGTTAATAACATTTTTCTTTATTTTAAGTGTATCTTCATACTCACCAAGTACTTCATTCAGACTAACCCTTACCCGTTAAATACATTAAGAATGCCTAGCTCCTAAACGATTACTCACTGTAGAATGTATAGGTTAGTCATTTTTAGCCTCTCTTAAGACCCGTGCAGCAAGCTGATCACTTAAAACAATGATCATTGAATCAGGACCGTACCACTTTAAAGCCTTATCAAGATCATGAATACCAGCACTGTCTAAAGCACTCCTTATCTCTTTAAGCGCTTTATTGCTTATTTGAACTTCACCTGGTTGACTTCCACCAACCCATTTTCGAAGCGTTTATTTAACAATAAAAGGCCTTGCACTAGCTGGTTTTGTGACAAGAGGCGCTGCTGCTGATAGAGCAAAAGGCGATGCACCA
>NZ_CADDZX010000103.1:0-608 GCF_902813205.1 Bartonella capreoli | reverse complement strand
GCGCAGGGATTCGAACCCTGGACCTACTGATTAAAAGTCAGTTGCTCTACCAGCTGAGCTACGCGCTCCCACACAAGCCATTTCTCTTGTAGAAAGTGAGTGGAACATACGGTTGACTTTTCATTTGGTCAACACCTTTCGAAAAAAATATTATTATTCGGTTTAGTTATCAATACTTTTCTCTCTTTTCTCATCACTGTAGATACAGGCTTTTCTGTATTTTGAGTTTGAATGAAAGAAAGAATTTCAACATAAAATGCATCATAACTTCGAAAACATGAAAGAACACATATTTCAAAATTATAAAAAGAGCAGGAAATACATAAAAACGGTAACATGGGATTAATATATAATCGCAGAAAATAACAAACAAACCAGTAGATGCTCCGTTGTTGAGTTCAGTCAATAAAAAAATACATTTATTGGAAATTAGGTATTATATCAATTTCCTAAAAATATAGTTGCCCATTTTTATATCTTTAAATATTTTTTCTCACTTTTCAATATGAGTGCGACTTTAATAATGTACAATAGTCTTACAAAGTATAAACATTATTATTTATAATTAAATATTAATTACAGTAAAATTTCAATGGTTAATTTATATC
>NZ_CADDZX010000102.1:0-610 GCF_902813205.1 Bartonella capreoli | reverse complement strand
ATCGTAGGAAGGTACGCATGAAAAAAAACTCTTTTAAGCTTAATTCACACAAAACCCCTATTTCAAAAAATATCAAGAATAACCAAAAAAAGCACCTTTCACCAACATTTAAATTTCTCTTAGAAATGGGACCATTGGTTGTATTCTTTTTTGCTAATTATAAAGGGGAATGGTTGATAAACAATATTGGAATTTTTAAAAATTTTAATAAACCTATTTTTCCTGCGACAGCTTTGTTCATGGTGGCAATCATTGTTTCTCTAAGCTTATCATGGATTTTTGTGCGAAAAATTCCTATAATGCCCCTTATCTCAGGAGTTTTTGTTCTGGTCTTTGGGTTTTTAACTCTTTGGCTTCACAATGATACTTTTATCAAAATGAAACCAACAATAATTAATAGCTTATTTGCTCTTATTCTTTTTAGTGGTATTTTTTTAAAAAAACCACTTTTGCGTTATGCTTTAGATTCTACTCTAAAACTTGACGATTTAGGATGGCAAAAACTCACCTATCGTTGGGCATTCTTTTTCGTTTTTCTTGCTCTTTTGACTGAACTTGTTTGGCGTAGTTTTAGCTGGATTTTTTGAACTAGCTTTTTTGTATTTAGTGT
>NZ_CADDZX010000101.1:0-614 GCF_902813205.1 Bartonella capreoli | reverse complement strand
CCAAAATAACTCCCACTAGGCAACCCATGTCCGTTAATTTGTACCATACCGGACCGTAGTTGGGCTGCGATACGACGACATTTGTTGCGATCTTGTGATTGTATATAGTTTGTAAGACCATATTCGGTATCATTGGCAAGAGCTACTGCTTCATCTTCTGTATTAAAGGAAAGAATTGAAAGAGCTGGACCAAAGATTTCTTCTCGAAAAATACGCATACTAGGTTTCACATCGGCAAAGACTGTTGGGCGAACATAGTAACCGCACTCCATCCCTATTGGTAAACCAGTTCCACCTGCAACAAGAGTTGCACCTTCATCAATTCCAGATTGGATGAGATTCTGAATTTTGTTGTATTGTTGTTTTGAAACTACCGGACCAATATGATTTCCTGCTTGGTGGCTTGGCCCCACTTTTGTTTTTTCAGCAATATCTTTGGCTGTTTTAATAGCTTCGTTATAGATGTTTTGTTCCACAATCATACGTGTTGGTGCATTACAGCTTTGTCCACTATTATAAAAGCAGTGTCGTACACCACGTTGAATAGCACCCGTATCGGCATCAGCAAAGATGATGTTAGCTCCTTTGCCTCCAAGTTCTAGACTAACTCGTTT
>NZ_CADDZX010000100.1:0-619 GCF_902813205.1 Bartonella capreoli | reverse complement strand
GATCCTATTGATTTTGCAGCCCTCTTCCAAAAGCGTCTCGCCGAAGAACAAAAAGACAATCAAATACAGCCCTCTTAAAAAATTTATTCTTTTGCTATCATAAAGCCCCTTGATATATTATTGGTATATTAGGGGCTTTTTTCCTTTAGACGGCTTTTGCGGCATGATAAGCCGCGAGCATTGCAATATTGACCACATCTGTATCGTTTCCACTAAACGGTACAATTTGGACAGATTTTTCCAACCCAATCAAAATAGGTCCAATAATGGTTGCTTCACCAAGCTCTTGCAACATCTTGCTCGCAATGGAAGAGGCATGATATCCAGGCATTACCAAAATATTAGCTGGTTCCGTTAATCCCATAAAGGGATATTGCTGCATCAATTTCAAATTGAGTGCCACATCAGCACTCATTTCTCCATCAAATTCAAAATCAACTTTGCGTTCATGCAACATGTTAACAGCATCCTGAATTTGCTGCGTAACTTGTCCTTTCATGTAACCAAAAGTAGAAAATGCTACAAATGCTACCCGTGGTTTATATCCAAACTCCCTAACAAAAGAAGCTGTCTGTTCTGCTATATCAGCAAGTTCTTCAGCGTCAGGAGCCTCATAAAT
>NZ_CADDZX010000099.1:0-621 GCF_902813205.1 Bartonella capreoli | reverse complement strand
CATAAAATAAAAAAAATCCGTTGGTATGTTTTTGTTGCCTGTTGTGAGGCGCGGTAGGTTGTAAAGGGGTGTGCATCAAATGGTTTAGATACTGAAAAAGTAAATAACAATAAAACAAAAACATTTAGTTATCCATTGACAGAACGACAATGTCTTATGCGGGCGGTGTATTTTGAATGAAATCGCACAAGCCGTGAAGGAATGATTGCCGTTGGGACGGTTGTTATGAATCGTGTTAATTCAACCGCCTATCCAAAGACAATTTGTGGTGTTGTTGGTCAGTACAAACAGTTTGCTCCCGGTGTTTTAACGCGTCCTATGACGGAGCCTGCATCCGTTGCTCGTGTTAGAGTGGCAGCTGATGCTGTTTTGCGCGGCGAACGGGATCAGAAACTTAAAAACGCTAAGTTTTTTCATACCGCAGGTTTATCTTTTCCTTATAAAAACATGCATTATGTTCGTGTTGCAGGGGGAAATGCCTTTTATGAAAAGCGTTCACGTGATGGATCGCTTCAAGTTCCTACGAATGATCGTCCTTATGATGTTGCTTATGCTTTTGCCCAAGAACGTTCTGGCAATGCACCGAGTTTCATGGACGCAAGTATAGAAAGTAAAGAGATA
>NZ_CADDZX010000098.1:0-623 GCF_902813205.1 Bartonella capreoli | reverse complement strand
TAGTACGTGGAATTGTTTCTAAAACATGGTATGCGCTATTTATGCGTTTGAGAGTATCAGAAATTGCGAGAACGGGAAGAACGCCTTCTTGATGATTGACAGTTGTGTGGATTTGATCGAGGAGTTGATTTTCGATAAAGGGGCGTGCACCATCATGAATATGCACATACTGCGGCTTGAACTTTTTAAGTGCATGAAGCCCACATAAAGTAGATATTTGACGTGTATTACCTCCTTCAACAATGAGAAGGTGCTCTTTAAAAACAACGATAGCTTGCTCACAGATTTGGCGGTCTTCTGGATGAATAACGAGGATAATCGTTGTGATGGCTGGATGCTGCAAAAAGCAACGCACAGTATGACAAATAACCGGCTCTTGCCCTAGAAGTTGGTACTGTTTTGGAATTTTGTGTGGAGATTTTGCCCTTTCACCGCGTCCAGCGGCTAATATTATTGCTGCAATAGAAATACTTAATCTCCTTTTTATTATCTTAGTTTATTGTTTTATGATCATCAATTTTAAATTTATTTTGAAAGGCTGGTCGTTGAAGATCAGCAAGGGATATCACTGATAATACATCAAAAAAAGCATTTAAAGCTTTTTGAAGTGCAGTATTTAAACC
>NZ_CADDZX010000097.1:0-624 GCF_902813205.1 Bartonella capreoli | reverse complement strand
AATTCAAGCGTTATTGCGTGATTTGCTGCATGATCAATACGACGTTCAAGTTCAACAAGCTCTGTTGTAGTAAAGCGCATAGCGCTTGCCATTGTTGGCCGGTGGATAAAACGTTCGTTTGATTGCGGGTTAGCTGTGCGAGCTGAAGCGTGTAAGCTTGTTGCTTCAATGAAATAGCCTAAAATGTTATTATGCGTAAGCGATAGTGTTTTAATCTCTGTTTCTTGGGCATATTGTGCTTGAAGTTCAGCAATGACACGACGAGATTCATCACGTAGAGCACGCATTTCATCCAGTTCTTTATGATACTGAGGACGAATAAAACCACCATCACGTTTAAGCAATGGGAGATCATCGGCTAGTGCTTGTTCTAAATGAAAGTGCAAAGTAGTAGGTAAGTGTGAGAAAATCTGCTGTACGTCACTTATTTCTTGAGGAAGTAACGCATCGTTAAGAAGCTGATGAAGTTCACGAATGATTTCAAAGCCGCGTTGGATTGCGGCCATATCACGGGGCCCCCCCCGTCCAAGAGCTAACCGAGAAACTGCGCGTGGCATATCTGGCCCCCCTTTTAAAATGAGCTTTATAGCTTCTGCAAAGGAAGTATTGTGCAGAAAAAAGGCG
>NZ_CADDZX010000096.1:0-628 GCF_902813205.1 Bartonella capreoli | reverse complement strand
GGAGCAATTTCTATGACACCAGAAGCTAAAATGCGTTCTATTTTTTCAGCGGGCATCATATCATAAAGAGCATCATAAAGTGGTCGTAAATATGGGTCGACTTTTTCTTTGAGATCACCGGGAAGAAAACCAAGATGTTCTCCAGCTTCAACAGCCGGACGTGAGAGAATAATTCGCTCAATGATACCACGTTCTAGAAGCATTGCAGCATGAGCAACAGCAAGATACGTTTTGCCTGTTCCTGCTGGTTCTACACCGAAAACAAGTTCATTATGGCCCATTGCTCGTATATAGGCATCTTGTGTTGGAGTTCGGGCATGGATTGTTTTCTTATAAGTACTTAATCGTGCAGGAATACGTTTTTTTACAGGTTTGGTTGTTGTTGGGGCTTTTGGCTGTTCCTGTAGAAAATTTGCCATGGCAATAGCTCCTTCTGTATCTGATAAAGTGAGCTCTTGATGTGTTTTGGCGCGTTCATAAAGTTGCTGTAATACATATTGCGCGCGTTTTATAGCAGCAAGATTTCCCTGAATTAAAACTTCATTACCGCGTGGATGAATGCTAAGTCCGAATTTTTGTTCGATATAAGTAAGATTTTCGTCGAATTTACCGAACACCGTTTTTGCAT
>NZ_CADDZX010000095.1:0-628 GCF_902813205.1 Bartonella capreoli | reverse complement strand
CCTTGTTTTTTAAAAGAGGCAATAACATTTGGGTCGAGACGGAGAGTAACCGCTTGTTTAGGAGATTCAACGGGTGGACGCCCACGTTTACGGCGTTCTTCTGTTACATATTTAAAAAAGGAGGGTGGTAAAACATCTTTAGCTGGCTTTAGACGTGCAAGCTCTTCATCTGTTAGTGGTGGGGAATCCACAGCGTCCCAATCTTCTTTTGTGTAACCACATCCTTTTTTAAAGGTGTTTTTGATAGTCATTGAAAACCTCTCTTTCTTTCTTATTGGCTTGACGAAAACTGATAATGGATATCGCTTCATTGCCAAGCCTTGCAAAAACAATAACTGTTGTGCCATCAGCAAAATGCCCGATAGCTTTCATTCGGTTTGAATGTGTTGCATCAATAAGAGCATGTTCCCAGTCAAAGTAAATAACATCTGCAAAAACAAGCTTATGTTTATCAATGTTTAAAGCTCTTTTTGGTTCATCCCACACTATCTTCGTATATTGTATGTACACGAAAAATAGGATGACGTAAACAAAAAAGTGTACGATAATTCACGTAAATCATGCAAAATGGGGAAACTATCAATGACCAAGAAACATCGTGAGGGTCTATCGGTTCGTGCGTTTGCGA
>NZ_CADDZX010000094.1:0-629 GCF_902813205.1 Bartonella capreoli | reverse complement strand
CAGTAAAGTTCACTCATTTCAGACCTTTTTATAATGAATATAAACTATTCGCTTATACTTTATGAGAGGGATTAGTGTGTAGATAAAAGCCGTTCGTAAAAAATCTAATTAGACTTTTTACGAACTTTCTCAATATAAGAATAGTTGCAACATTTTAGGTTGGCAAAGAGAATAGAGGTATTAGGTTAGACCTTTATCAGTGGCATTAGCAGAAATGCTAAAATTACTGTTCATGCTTCGTGTTAAGCGATGGCTTCCCTATTTTGGTGGTTGGCAATAAGATCGTTAATGACTTGTGGTTCGGCAAGGGTTGAAATATCTCCTAGATTATCAAAATTATTTTCGGCAATTTTTCGCAAAATACGTCTCATAATTTTTCCTGATCGCGTTTTGGGAAGCTGAGAGGCAAATTGAACTTTATCCAATGTGGCAATGGAGCCTATTTCCTTTCTGACATGCTTAATAAGGTCTTTGTGCAACTTTTCACTTGGAGCTGTTCCTTTCATTAGGGTGATAAAACTGTAAATTCCTTGCCCTTTAATGGGGTGAGGGTAACCAACAACAGCTGCTTCTGAAACATCAGGATGAGAAACAAGTGCTGATTCAATTTCAGCTGTTCCTAATCTGTG
>NZ_CADDZX010000093.1:0-631 GCF_902813205.1 Bartonella capreoli | reverse complement strand
GAGGGTTCGCGGGGGCGATTTGTGCCGGGCGGCCGGGAGCAAGCGGTTGTGCAAGGTGATGAGCTGTGGCCGTGTCGCGGTTAGGGGAGGCGGTTGTTTGTTCCCCATGTGGCCCTGTCAGGGTCTTTTGGCGTGCTTCATCTGTCAAGATGATGCTGTGATGGCTGATGGTGGGATGAGCAAAAAGCCACCCTGCCAAGCAAAAGCAAGGAGGGGGGATTGTTGGTCTTCAAACGCAGAGACACTTAAGGGTAGCACTCATATTGTTCTGGATGTTGGTTACAAAACGGCCTATTCAAGCGCGTTTTGACACTGCGCCTTGGGATAACAGCGTAAGGGTGAGAATTGGGAAGGTTTTCAGATTTCAAGTTCTCACACGAAGTCCACCCACCTACTTTATCACGGAAACCATCCTGGATCATGCAAGCATAAATTGTTGCTTTAGCATTGATACTTCGTTTTTGATTTCGTGAACCCTTTCCTAAGGGAGTGGGCTTCCCACTTCCCAACATCGCTTTCCTTCCCCCAGAAAAGTCCGTTCCAGACTTTCCCAATGCGGCAAAGAATCCGGAAGAAGCCCCACTAAAAGAACATCAAGGGAACCTAAACAAAGATATCCTACTCAAAAATT
>NZ_CADDZX010000092.1:0-634 GCF_902813205.1 Bartonella capreoli | reverse complement strand
TATCCTTTTTGTCTCAAACAAATATCTGCATGAGAACAATATTTCTAATATACTCTCTTCCAAACACAACACACCTCTTGGTACCAAAGAAATTACTCTGTACGTATGAATATAAAAAAACAACATATTACACTTCTCTTCTTCTCATTTTCTGTTACAAATCATAAAATGTCCATTATCATACAGAGAAAGTTACTAATTTTACGACAAATGCCTTAAGGAAAAAATATGAATCAATATGATACGTCATCTAATTCTATTAAAAAGGCCAATATCGATCATAAAGCGCAAAGAATTATTGATGATATTGATACAACACACAAAGAATTGAATATACTACAACAAGAAATTGACAAAGTTATCTTTGGGCAAAATCATATTATTGAATATGCTTTAATAGCTATCTTTGCTGGTGGACACGCTCTTCTTGTTGGTGCCCCAGGACTTGCTAAAACGCGTCTTGTTGAAACTTTGGGAACAGTATTGGGGCTTGCTGAAAAACGCATTCAATTTACCCCCGATTTAATGCCATCCGATATTATCGGTTCTGAAATTATGGACTCTGACAAATATGGTAAACGTTCTTTCCGCTACGTCCAAGGTCCAATTTTTACTCAACTCCTCATGGCTGATG
>NZ_CADDZX010000091.1:0-642 GCF_902813205.1 Bartonella capreoli | reverse complement strand
ATTGTTTTTCATTGAGATGCGATAGTGATTGCATGGAGCTTATTATTTATGAAAGAAATATTATATTCTTGAAAAGAGTGGGGGGGACATATGTAAAGGGAAGGGGAGGGAGGGGGGAGGGGTAGCGAAAGAGGAAGAGGAAGAGGGGAAGAGGGGTGGAGCGACGAGAACTAGGAAAAGGGGGGATTTGGGAAAAAGAGAGTAAGCTCTAGATTTGGGGAGTGGGAAGAGGGAAGGGGAAAGGAGAGAAAAGGGGGGAGGGGAGAAAGAAGGAGGGAAGGGGGAAAGGAAGAAGAAAAGAAGGGAGAAAAAGGAGGAAGGAAGGAAAAGAGAAAATTAGGAAGAAAAAGAGAGAAAAAAGAAAAGAGAAGAAAGATAGAATAATTTATAAAATAAAAATTTTATTTAAAAGAAGAAGGAGGAAGGGGAAGAGAGGAGAGAAAAGAGAGTGGGAAAAAGTTAAGTGAGGTTGGAATGGTGAAGGAGTGGATGTAAGAGAAGAGGGAAATGGAAAGAGGGTAATAAGATGAGTGGAGGATGGGGAAGCAGTAGTGAGAGAAGAATGGAGAGGTTTAAGAGAGGATGAGCGGGAGGGTGGGTTGGGGGTTATAAGTAGGTGGAGATGGCTAATGTGATGTAGTT
>NZ_CADDZX010000090.1:0-643 GCF_902813205.1 Bartonella capreoli | reverse complement strand
GCTCAATTTGAGCGCCCATTGCCCATAATGTTTCGATAAGTCCCATCCGAGAATGGTTTATAAGAACATTTTCAATGGTGACATCAGAGTCTTTTACAAGAAGGGCAGCGATTAGCGGAAAAGCTGCTGAAGAGGGATCGCCTGGGATATTAATAGTTTGTCCGGTAAGGTGTGGTTGGCCATTGAGATGAATAAAACGCGTACCTTTTGCATCTATTTCTATTTCAAGTTCTGCACCAAATGCTTTTAACATCTTTTCCGTATGATCTCGGGTGAGGACAGGTTCAATAACAGTTGTAGTACCGGCTGTATTAAGAGCAGCAAGCAGGATAGCTGATTTTACTTGGGCAGAAGCCATTGGAATACGATAGCGAATCGGATTAGCCATTTTCGGGCCATAAAGCGTTAAAGGAAGACGGTCGTCATGTGTTGCTTCAATTTCAACGCCCATTAAACGCAGTGGATCGAGAATACGCCCCATAGGGCGTTTGGAGAGAGAGGTATCACCGACAAAAGTTGTTTTCATATGATAAGGACCAACCATTCCCATAACGAGACGTGCGCCCGTTCCAGAATTACCGAAATCCAAAGGGCTTTGTGCTGCTAAAAGGCAACCATTTCCTGTTCCACGAATAACCCAGAG
>NZ_CADDZX010000089.1:0-645 GCF_902813205.1 Bartonella capreoli | reverse complement strand
ATTTTTTATCTTAAATTTTATCAAAAGAACCTTTTTCTCAAGTAAACAGACTTGTGAAAAAAGAAAGATTGAATAATAAATCTTATAGGTTCTCTTTTACAATTATTGATTGGTTTTCTATGAACATATCACATCCAGACACTGTTCTTATTATTGATTTTGGTTCACAAGTGACACAGCTTATTGCACGGCGGGTGAGAGCAATGGGGGTCTATTGTGAAATTGTTCCTTTTCAGTGTGCTTTAGAAGGTATCAAGCGAATAAAACCTAAAGCTGTTATTTTATCGGGTAGCCCTTATTCAGTTGTTGATGATAATTCGCCGCGTGTTCCGATGGAAATTTTTGAAATTGCTGTTCCAGTTCTTGGTATTTGTTATGGTGAACAAGTGATGTGTATTCAACTTGGGGGAAAAGTTGAAGCAGGACATGAGCGTGAATTTGGGCGTGCTTTGTTGGAAGTACAAGAAGAGAGTGCCCTTTTTGATGGTGTATGGGTAAAGGGTTCTTGCTATCAAGTATGGATGAGTCACGGTGACCGTGTTACGGTTTTACCAGAGGGTTTTCGTGTCATAGGAACATCAAAAGGTGCTCCCTATGCTGCTATTGCTGATGAAATAAGGCGCCTTTATGCGGTACAGTTTCATC
>NZ_CADDZX010000088.1:0-651 GCF_902813205.1 Bartonella capreoli | reverse complement strand
TTTTTACTCTTTTCTTTCTTTTAAATATTTTGCCCACATGTCAGTCCCGTTTGTGATCGGCAAGGAAATGCTTTTGATTGATTCTACATACAACAGGCTTGAAATGAGAGAATCTGAACAGTATTCGTGTCACTCACTTAACATGCAAAATAATAAAACACCATTACGAATCCACGTTTTCATATAGCTTTAGGAAATTTCAGCATTGTTCTCGATATGTTTTTTCTGCTTCAAAAATTTGATGGAACATAGCATCCGTTAAGCGGCCAGTATTGGTATTATAGCGTGAACAGTGATAGCTTGAAAAGATACGTAATCCTCCGATATCATTTATTTTTCCATGTCCGAAAGGATGGGCTAAAATTTTTGCATTGAGAGCGCGTAGAGTGGAATGATGCGCAATAGTGCCAAGGGTGATAACAGCTTTAAGTTTAGGAAGATTTGTTAAAAGAGGGGAAAAGAAATATCGGCAAGTATTGATTTCTGCACCAGTGGGTTTGTTTTCTGGTGGAACACAACGAACTGAGTTGACAATTGCTACATCAATCAATTCAAGAGTGTCGTCTGCTCTTTCTTCGAAGGTACCTTGGGCAAAACCAAATTTTTTTAGAGTGGAATAATGTAAGTGTCCAGCATAATCACCCGTGAATG
>NZ_CADDZX010000087.1:0-656 GCF_902813205.1 Bartonella capreoli | reverse complement strand
TCGTCAGAAGATAAATGAAAGTAAGTTTAAGGAAATCAGAGATGCCTAAACGCATTTTGCAGGGTGTTGGCGTTAGCGACAAAAGTGATAAGACTGTGGTTGTTAAATTGGAGCGTCGTTATTCTCATCCACTTCTCAAGAAAACCGTTCGGCAGTCTAAAAAGTATAAAGCGCATGACGAGAATAATCAGTTTAAGATTGGGGATCAAATTTCTATTCAGGAATCTAGACCAATTTCGAAAGATAAACGTTGGATTGTTGTTAAAGGCAGTGTAACATAGTTAAGTAAGTTTATTGTTTTAAAGTTTAATAATGATTTTGTTTCTATTGGTAGATTTGAGAACAATAGCTTTATCGTTATTTGGCAGACAAATCCGGATGTGTCAAAGACACGACCGGATGTAAGCGTTAAGAGAAGGTGGCCAGTTATGATTCAGATGCAAACAAACCTCGATGTTGCCGATAATTCTGGTGCCCGTCGTGTCATGTGCATCAAAGTATTGGGCGGTTCAAAGCGGAAATATGCTTCAGTCGGTGACATTATTGTTGTTTCGGTCAAAGATGCTATTCCTCGCGGTCGTGTTAAAAAAGGTGATGTGATGAAAGCTGTAGTTGTTCGTACTGCTAAAGATATTCGTCGCACAGATGGTAGTGTT
>NZ_CADDZX010000086.1:0-657 GCF_902813205.1 Bartonella capreoli | reverse complement strand
TGCTCTGAAGTTAATCCTCCTTTGTTGAGCTCAGCAATATAATTCATTGCATCTTTTTGTTGCTGTTGTGCTTCATTTTGTGAAGGCATATCAATAGGAGAAACAAATTCAGATTGGGGCGCCAACGTCTCACCATACCCTAGAGAGTTACTCTTATCGTATTGCGGTGTATTGTTTGTTTTGATTGAATAATCTGACAAAGGGGCCATCTGACCTTTTAAATCCGCAACAGATACAATTAAATCTTTAAGCCCTTTTTTGCCCGTTTCTTCAGGCTCCTTATAATAGCCTCGAATAAGATCTGGAAAATCAATTTTTTTAGGCCATACATTCCTATCGAGTAGATGGATAGGAGCAGATAAGCTGTAGCGGACAAGATCTCGGAATGGCATACGACGGGCTAAAGACAGAAACCCTTTATTATTGCGGCCATTTTCTTGATCCAAAGATGGATCTAACGCATCAAACCTAGACATTAGGCAACCCTTTCCATATTAAAACCAAGCTTGCTATAATCAACGTGCAAAAGACCGGTGGCAGTATTTAAGAAAACAGCCTCAGGGTTTGTTGCAAGAACATCTTGCGCCATCACCCCTCTATAGCGCTTAGAGCACCCTTTGTAGTTATAATCATAGAGTTTGTGGCCATCTCTATACC
>NZ_CADDZX010000085.1:0-658 GCF_902813205.1 Bartonella capreoli | reverse complement strand
ACCCCTCGCAAGGAACTCAAACTTGCTATCGCTACTCGCATCGCCTTTGCCATGCTTCGCTACAAACGCTTTGACTGTATCATTCCACAATAGCGCCTCGCCTTGAACTGATTGAGTAATATTCGTAATCTTCTCATCAAAATTCTGCACTACATTTGTCAGATGATTGTTCACATTCTTAACACTTGCACCAAGACCAGAAAAAGCTGAACCTACATCATTAAAGACAGACTTGCTTACCTGACCATCTTCAGAAACACTGGATAATTCATAGGTTGGATGTGTAAAGCTACCCTCTTTAAATGACGCTCCGCCACCCAAAAACTTCGCTACATCCTGAGACAGGGTATTAATTTGGTTGCCATTAACCACATCATGTGAACCCTTTGCAATCAGACCATCCGCAACATTATGCAAACCAACAGCCGCAGAATTCTTTCCTTTGCCGAAAGTCACACTTGTATAATTAATAGTGCCTTTTTCATCATTGTTCTTATCGTAATGAACAACCGCAGAATCTTCTGACTGAAGATGATTAATCTGGTTGGTGATCTCATTTTTGATATTCGTGAAAGAACTACCAACTCCTTCAAACGCTTCTGCAACATTCTGATAAGTTTCATCTTTTTCCTTACCATCATCCTTAACTGTTTTAAGC
>NZ_CADDZX010000084.1:0-662 GCF_902813205.1 Bartonella capreoli | reverse complement strand
AACTGATCGTGATCACGGGGCTTTCTGGGTCAGGTAAATCATCCTTAGCTTTTGATACAATTTACGCAGAAGGCCAACGCCGCTACGTTGAAAGTCTTTCTGCCTACGCACGCCAATTTCTAGAAGTGATGCAAAAACCAGATGTGGACAGAATAGACGGTCTTTCTCCAGCGATCTCCATTGAACAAAAAACAACCAGCCGCAACCCTCGTTCAACGGTAGGAACCATCACTGAAATCCACGACTATATGCGGCTTCTCTTTGCACGTATCGGTGTTCCTCATTCGCCTACCACAGGAATTCCTATTGAGAGCCAGACAGTAAGCCAAATGGTTGATCAAATTATGGCCTTACAAGAAGGTACGCGGGTTTTCATTATGGCACCTCTCGTCCGAGGACGAAAGGGAGAATATAAAAAAGAGCTGACAGAGCTTTTAAAAAAAGGATTCCAGCGCGCTAAAGTTGATGGAAAATTCTATGAAATCCCCGACATTCCTCCTCTTGATAAAAAGTATAAACATGACATAGATGTAGTGGTAGACCGCATTGTTGTAAGCAATGATATTTCCTCTCGCTTAGCGGACAGTATAGAAACCTGTTTACAGCTAGCAAATGGGCTTGCAGTCGCTGAAATGGCAGATCAGCCTTTGGCACAAAAAAAA
>NZ_CADDZX010000083.1:0-668 GCF_902813205.1 Bartonella capreoli | reverse complement strand
CTAGGCTGATTTAGCCTTTTAATATTTCCGTTTTGTATTATTTGGCACTTTGTTCTTTGATTTAAGACAACTCCAAGGAGAATTTAAATGGCTGCTAAAGAAGTCAAATTTGGCCGTGAAGCGCGTGAGCGTTTGTTGCGCGGTGTTGATATCCTTGCTAACGCTGTAAAGGTAACACTCGGCCCTAAAGGTCGTAATGTGGTAATTGATAAATCATTTGGTGCGCCTCGCATCACAAAAGATGGTGTGTCCGTTGCAAAGGAAATCGAACTGGAAGATAAGTTCGAAAATATGGGTGCGCAAATGTTGCGCGAAGTTGCTTCCAAAACCAATGATATTGCTGGTGATGGAACAACCACTGCAACCGTTTTGGGACAGGCTATTGTACAAGAAGGTATAAAAGCTGTTGCTGCAGGCATGAACCCAATGGATCTTAAACGCGGAATTGATGCTGCTGTTGATGAAGTGGTGGCAAATCTCTTCAAAAAAGCAAAGAAAATTCAAACTTCAGCAGAAATTGCACAAGTAGGAACAATTTCCGCTAATGGTGCTGCTGAAATCGGCAAAATGATTGCTAACGCTATGGAAAAAGTTGGCAATGAAGGTGTCATTACTGTCGAAGAAGCAAAAACGGCTGAAACCGAATTAGAAGTCGTGGAAGGAATGCA
>NZ_CADDZX010000082.1:0-669 GCF_902813205.1 Bartonella capreoli | reverse complement strand
GCATATAATAGAACGCCATAACAAGATACTTCGCGATAAATTGTCAAGACCAGTAAGTACTGTAGATCCTGTGGTTGTAATACCGGAGACGGATTCAAAAATTGCTTCTGCTAGGGAAATTGGAAGAGGGGAAAGATAAAGAGGTAAAGCGCCAACAATGCTTCCTGTTAGCCAAAGACAAACAGTGAGCATAAAACCAAGCCGTGCTGAAAAACGACAAGTAGCTCCCCTGGTAGCTAAAAGAATCAGCGTTGCTAACATGGTGGTTATAGTGAAAGAATAGAGAAATGTTACCCAATTGTGGTTATTGTCATGCAAACCAACAAAAATGGGCAGAAGCATTGCTCCTCCCATGATTAACGCAAAACGTGCACAGACATTGATAATAAATTGAAAAATGACCGTTTCCTATCTTTAAATTTATTTTTTTTTACGGTTTTGTTCTCATTAGAATTTACATTTCTTATTTTATACGATAAAGATTAACCTCTATATTAAATATGCATTGGTATATTAAAAAATGAACTTTCTCATCAAAAATGCAAAGTATTACATATACTCCACATCTTAGGCTGTTGAAAAATGTTTTTTTAATACAGCATTCCGTTATAATTTATAGAACAATTAAGTAAGGAAAAGTGAAGGGGATTCTATGGCACAATCGCATAT
>NZ_CADDZX010000081.1:0-674 GCF_902813205.1 Bartonella capreoli | reverse complement strand
GGGAGCCCATTTATGTGGTTGGAAAGATGGTCAAGAAACGAAGCAGCAAAGATAAAGATCTTACAGAAAAAGAACAACAACTCCTTCACGAGATGATAGAGACCTATCAAGGCTTAAAGATGATGTCACGCCTCATGAAATTGATAGCCTTTATTGTCTTTATGCTTGTAATAGATTTTTCCAGTTTTGTGGACGCCGTAGAAAATAGTTTCTCACACCTCAAAAAGTGGATAACAAGTAGTTAAATATCAAAGCTCTCATTTAAAAATATGATGACGCTAGAATTAACACACACATTGTATGCGTGGATGAGTGGTAAACTCTATCTGCGTAAGACAATTATACCGATTTTAAATAGCATTGACCATGAAACCTATGTTGATCCATTTGTAGGCTCTGGTGTTAGTTTCCTAAATAAAAGACCAGCAAAATATTCCGTGATTAATGATTTGAATGGAGAGATCACGAATCTGTTTCAATGTGTTCAAAATGACTTTGATGATTTAGCCAAACGACTAGAATGGTTTGTTTGTTCAAGACAGTTGTTTTTTGAACTTTCGGCTATTGAACCCGAGAGCCTCTCCACAGTTGAACGAGCCGCACGTTTTTTGTTTCTCCACCGTTGTGTGATGTATGGGCACAAAGATTATGTTTCTTTTCGCTTTGGGCGAAAA
>NZ_CADDZX010000080.1:0-677 GCF_902813205.1 Bartonella capreoli | reverse complement strand
TTGTTCTAAATCCGCCTTTCGATCACGATTTAGTTTTTGGGGAAAGAGAGGATTATCGCGCCAATTAATTTCCACACCTTTGATATTGGGATCATTCACATTGCGGAAACGTTTTTCCACGGGAGCATTTTCATGACAAGGGTTCCATGTCACCCACAATTCGGCATTCCAATCTTTTCCTTCTTCACGCAAAGTTGGAATAAGCGTTTGCCAAGCAGTCTCAGTAACAGGTTCGGCCTCATCAACCCAGCAGAGAAAAACGCGCCCCATTGATTTAATACTTGCAATATTACGATCAAGCCCAGCAAAAACATAAACGATACGTCCATCTTTTGACTTGATATATTTATCACCGACTTCATAATAGTCCTGTAGAAAAGGATAAGCCTCAATAGCCCGTTTAATTTCTTCCAACGAACTTTCATTGAGTGAATTTTGAAATTGTCGTGCACAGAGAATAATACCCCGTTCACCAGCCTTTCCATGCCGATATCCGATTACAGCAGACATCAAGGCAAAAGAACGTGTTTTTCCTGATCCCCGCCCTCCCCAAGAGGCACGGACAACAGCAGTTCCTTGAAACAAAGGGATTAATTTCTCGATGATCACAAATTTCGCTGAAGACATCTCAATCACCCTTTAACAGCTTCTTTGTCCTTTCTAACAGGCGCTACAAA
>NZ_CADDZX010000079.1:0-695 GCF_902813205.1 Bartonella capreoli | reverse complement strand
AGCGAACAGAAACTGTATATTCCAAAATTATTTAGAATTCTTTGATTCGTTTTTGGTACAATTTAAACACCATCACTGATGTATTATCCTACAATTGCATAAACTATTTTTTGTTTTTTTGCAAAGTGTGGTTTTTTAGGGGGTGGTCGTTTTTTGCTTTCTTGTATTACGTTTTGTTTAGCGTGTGTAATTGGGGGTGGGGGTTGGTTTGCTCATTATTTTTTATATATTTATTTTTTTCTTTTTTTAATTTGAATAATTTAAATAAAATAAAAATTTTATAAAAATATTAAAATTAATATTAAAAAGTTTTAAAAGAAAAAAGTTTTTTTATCTTTTAAATTGCCAAAATTATAAGAAAAAATTTCTTAATAAATAAAATTTACAAATTTTTTTTTAAAAGCATACTAAGAAAAAAAAAAAAATAAATTAAAAAAAATTAACATAAAAAAACCCGGATGGAGAATAAAAAAACAAAACCAAAAAAAAAAAAACCCAAAAACCCAACTAAAATCAACTAACAATAAAATAAACAAAAATCTTCCGACAACCGATATCATTAAAGTAAATCAACTAAAATGAGTTTTAGATCCCTTTTAAAAAAAAAATATTGAAAAACCGATCGCTCTTCAAAACACAAGGCAAAAAAATCCCCTTGCCCGCCATATTTTAACATGGGCAATCAACACATCAAA
>NZ_CADDZX010000078.1:0-696 GCF_902813205.1 Bartonella capreoli | reverse complement strand
CAATCAATGGTGTGCCTATCGCCCTTTATTATCGATAAATTTCTTCCATTTAATCATAATCATAAGGACCATTTTTTACACTTGCGCACACTGTAAAATCTGCTAAATATGGCGGCAGCTGCGTACTGGGGAATAGTTTAATGGTAGAACAGCGGACTCTGACTCCGTCAATCTTGGTTCGAATCCAGGTTCCCCAGCCAAATTCAACAAAATCTGTGTGTAGCTTGCCAGCAGGTTTTGTATATTTTGACACTAGGTTTTGTAACAATTTATTTTTTTTCAAAGGATTTTTAAGGGGTTCTCAAGGGGTCTTCAAAGATCTTTCAAAGGGTATTTAAATCCTCTTTTATGATCTGTTCCTAACAGCCTCTATTCTTCACTGCTTTCTTTTCCCTTGTTTGGAGCTTCGAGTATAATTTCTGTGGTGTATCCGCTTTGTTTCTCATAGCAGTGGGTGACAGTGGAAGCTTTCCATGGACCATTGATTTGCCCACGAAACCCTTGCAACACTAGAGGTTGATCCGCCATGATTTCTGGTCGCCCCGCAAGGGTCAAAGAACCACTCCCCACAACACAGCATAGATGGTCTGATTCTGATGCCACTGCAGTCAAAGCCTCTTCCTTGCTGGTGTAACAAGTACGAAGACGCCGCACAGGACCAATAAAACCTGTCTGATGCTTGACTTGACATTGCTG
>NZ_CADDZX010000077.1:0-706 GCF_902813205.1 Bartonella capreoli | reverse complement strand
CCATCACCTGAGTTTGTTGATGGTTGTGCAGTAAGCAGGGCAGGGTATGAGCAAAACGATGCACAACAATCATTAGGTGGATAAGAACATGAGCATAGCAAAGAAATACGAGCTTACAGAAGAGGGTACGTTGTTTATACGCTACGACTCTAATGGGTTATATGCTTGCACGTTGTATCAGATTAGAGCGTTAAGAGATTTTGGTAATGTCAAAGCTGGTGATTTGGGTGGCTTTATAGAGAAAGAAGAAAATCTTTCTCACGAGGGCGATTGTTGGGTTTATGATAATGCTCAAGTATATAACGATGCAGTAGTTCGTGGTGATGCTTTAGTTTACGATAATGCACTCGTTTATTATAAAGCTCGTATTTACGGCAATGCAAAAGTTTCTGGTAATGCACGCGTTTATGACGATGCAGTAGTTAGTGATGATGCGCATATTCATGGCAATGCTTATGTTTATGATTCTGCTGAAGTATCTGACAATGCAGATATTTGTGGCAATGCACGCGTTTATGGCAGTGCTTGGATTGAAGACAATGCACTGATTCATGGTAACGCTCAAGTTTACCTCAATGCAGTAATTGGTGGCGATGCACGTGTTTACGGTGATGCTCAGGTTTACGGCAGTTCATATGTTAACGGTAATGCTCGAATTTATGGCCGTGCATGTATTTATTTTGGTGCACATGTTCACGGCAATGCA
>NZ_CADDZX010000076.1:0-708 GCF_902813205.1 Bartonella capreoli | reverse complement strand
GGTGATTTTTTCGAATCCTATCCTCTCTTCTTAGAAAGCACTCTCATCCGCGTTCATTATATCATCCACCGCAAAGGGAGCGAAAGCGCCCCTGTCGTTGAGCGCACAGTGCTTGAACAAAATGTTCGTTCCATAGCACGCAGCTGGGAAGACAGCGTTCAAACCATAGCTATTACCCGCAAAGCAACAGACCAACAAATGCGTTTAGCTAGCCAATTTCCCAACAGCTATCGTGATTTATTCTCAGCTGAAGATGCAATTGAAGACGCCGGAAATATTTTAAGTCTTCATGATAAAAAACCGCTTTTTGTTACTTTTTATCAAGCACACAACAAAGAAAAACGAAACATTTCTCTTCGGCTCTTTCACCGCCATGAAGCACTTGCTCTTTCCAAACGCGTACCAGTCCTTGAAAATATGGGATTTCGGGTCATTGCCGAACAAACGCTTGAATTACCAGATAGTAACGGACATTCTGTGTATCTGCATGATATGCAATTAGAAAGTGCTTTCCAACTCTGTATCGATTTCAACAAAAATGGTCAAAAACATGCCGAAACATTCGAAGCTATTTGGTCTCAAAATGCTGATAATGATGCCTTCAATGCCTTAACTCAAACAGCTGAGCTTAATTGGCGTGAAATTGTTATTTTGCGTCATTATGGACGCTATCTTCAACAGGCTGGAATTCCCTATTCACAAGACCGC
>NZ_CADDZX010000075.1:0-712 GCF_902813205.1 Bartonella capreoli | reverse complement strand
ATAGTCCGATTAACACTCAGCCCCCACCTTTCCCCTCCTTTAACCGGCGCTCCCCTACCCATCCTGCCCCGTCCCGATTCTCCCTCCCTACCAACCATCTTTTATATTTCTTTTATTTACTTTTTTACCAAAACCCCACACCTCATCTATCCTTTGTTTTTAAAATTGCAATCAAGGTATATAATGCATAAACTCATAAGAATATGTGATACAAAGATAAAGCTTAAGAACATTATTTAGCTTTCTTATTGGCGGCATATTCTTGACGAGCAAGTTGGTACTGTATGTTGGCAATTAATCTTTCATTGGCTTTTTTTACAATAGCACTTGCAATCTCTGGCTTGGACATCACTCTAGCAATTGACGGTCCCTCTTGTTTTGCAATAGGGAATTGATCTCCATCCGCTCTTTGAAAGACATTCCCATTCAGCTTTTTTAATTCAACACGCTTTGGAAAACTCCCACCTTTGATAAAAGCATGGGGTAAGATTTCTTTTTTTCCAAACATTTTGTAAGTTACACCGCGTTTTGTTTCTTGTGCTTGAAAAGCAGCAGACAACGCTTGAGCAGTTTCTCTTGTTCGAGCAATAAAATGAACACCTCTTTTCTCACCATCATGTTGATGAACTCACTGTGGTTATTCTCCTTTTTTTTTACGCCCTACTTCAAGGATACCATCTATATGATGCGTTACACCAAAGCCACTTTGTAC
>NZ_CADDZX010000074.1:0-727 GCF_902813205.1 Bartonella capreoli | reverse complement strand
TTCTCATTTATCAAGTTTGTGCAGCTGTTCAGTGTGGACGTTTCGAAACATATTAGAATCTTTAATGAGCCGTGGTTATATCATTCGTTTAGAGAGTGGCCGTTTGTGGTACACATCATCAGCAGTTTCAGAAAGAAAGGGGGAAAGCTATGTCAACTAAATTACCTTGGGTTCGAAATTTCTATGAAGAATGGATCATGGATTTTTCTGGTACAAGTGCAGCAGAGAAAGCTACTTATATGACACTCACTGCTCTCATGTATCGAGCACAAGAACCAATTTGGGAAGAGATTACTACATTAGCGCGTCGTATTGGTTGTTCAGTAAATGCTCTTAACAAGACACTAGATCTTTTGTTGCGTAAGGGAAAAATTATCCGTTTAGAAGATGGCCGTTTATGGAGTCAGCAAGTTGAAGAAGAGCTAAAAGACTGCAATGATAATTTAAATAAGCGCTCAGAAAAGGCTATAAAAGCCGCGAATACTAGAAGAAATAAGCACAAAGATAACTCATCACAAGATCACGATGAAATCATGATGATGTCATCACAAAGTCATGATGATGACATGATGACTTCATCACGACAACACATTAACAATAACATATATAAAAAAACTAACACTATCGTGTTATCAAAAAAAGAAAATGCTTCAGAAGATTTAGCAACTGAAGTTTCGGTTCAAAGTGAAACAACCGATGATGCTGTTGAGCAGCAGTTGGATCACGA
>NZ_CADDZX010000073.1:0-746 GCF_902813205.1 Bartonella capreoli | reverse complement strand
GTTTGGAAAGATACCCGAATTAATATTGTTGATACCCCTGGTCATGCTGATTTTGGTGGAGAAGTTGAGCGTATGCTCAATATGGTAGATGGAGCAATTGTGCTTGTTGATGCCGCTGAAGGGCCTATGCCGCAAACCAAATTTGTTGTCGGCAAAGCATTGAAAGTAGGTTTACGTCCTATTGTTGCCATTAATAAAATTGATCGCCCTGATGCGCGTGCTGACGAAGTTATTAATGAAGTCTTTGACCTTTTTGCTGCTCTTGATGCAACCGATGAACAGCTTGATTTTCCCATCCTCTATGGATCAGGACGCGATGGATGGATGGCTGAAGCCCTTGAGGGACCAAAAGATCAAGGACTTAGCCCTCTGTTTGATCTTGTAATCCGCCATGTTCCTTCTCCTAATGTAGCAGAAGGACCATTTCGTATGATCGGAACTATTCTTGAAGCAGATCCATTTCTTGGGCGAATTATTACAGGCCGTATTCATTCGGGCTCTATAAAACCCAATCAAAGTATTAAAGTTCTTGGACAAGATGGAAAGCTTTTAGAAACTGGGCGTATTTCGAAAATTTTAGCATTTCGTGGGTTAGAGCGGCAACCTATTGAAGAAAGCATTGCCGGTGATATTGTAGCAATCGCTGGGCTACAAAAAGGTACTGTTGCTGATACTTTCTGTGATCCCACGGTCAATGAACCTCTTACCGCTCAACCAATTGATCCTCCCACTGTTACTATGAGCTT
>NZ_CADDZX010000072.1:0-757 GCF_902813205.1 Bartonella capreoli | reverse complement strand
ATTCAAGAACCTGTATGGATAAGAGATTGTGAGGGGACAGTTTGTTTTATCAATCGCGCCTTTAAAGAAATGACAGGCTTTAGAGAAAATAACAATGAAGTCAATGATCTTTTTAATGAAAAAACACAACCCAAAACAGATGAAATAGAAACGATTTTTCAAGAGCACGTTCATACAGTCATTGATGGAGAACGGCACTGTTTTTACCTCACACGGATTACAACAGAAGAAGGAATGGCAGCTTTTGCCCGTGATGACAGCGCATATGAAAACCTTGCCAATGAACTGAGGCACGTTCTTCAAAGCCATTGTGAAACACTTGATCAAATCTCAACAGCTGTAGCCATTTTTTATACAAACCAAAAATTAAAATTCTGCAATCATGCTTTTAAAATTTTATGGTCGTTGGAGAGTTCTTTTCTAGAAAGTAAACCAAGCCATACATTGCTTCTTGAACACTTGCGTGAAAAAGGACTCCTTGCGGAAAATCCCGATTGGCGCGCGTGGAAAGAAGAACTTTTTAAAGCCTATCGGCAAACAGAATCGAATCAACAAATTTGGAATCTTCCAGATGGGCGCACGGTGCGTGTTATCTCCAATCCTCATCCTCAAGGAGGCACCACTTGGCTTTATGAAAATCTTACAGAAAAAATTGATCTTGAACGACGTTACAATACACTCATTAAAATACAAGGCGAAACACTTGACAAACTTTCAGAAGGAGTAGTGGTTTTTGGCACTGATGGACGCCTTCGTT
>NZ_CADDZX010000071.1:0-765 GCF_902813205.1 Bartonella capreoli | reverse complement strand
AGATTTGCAAAATGGTTTTTATGTTACAGAATTATTTGGGCATGGTATTGATTTTGTTACGGGCCAATATAGTCGTGGTGCTGCTGGTTTTTGGATTGAAAACGGCGAAATTGCTTATCCAGTAAGTGAAATAACACTAGGTTCTAATTTACTTCATATGTTAGCACACTTAACACCTGCGAACGATATTGATCGACGTTATGGAACAACCGCTCCAACATTATTAATTGAAGGAATGACACTTGCAGGAAAATCATACGCATTATTCTTCTGACTTAACTCTCTTGCTTGATGTTTGTCGAGAGGCAGGAAATTTAGCAATGAGGTATTTTGGATGTGCGTTGAACGTTTGGATGAAAGAAGGTAATTCACCAGTCAGTGAAGCAGATTTTGCAGTTGATCACTTTTTGAAGTAAAAGCATCTTAGAGCACGCCCAAAGTATGGATGGATTTCAGAAGAAACAAAAGATGATCGGTATCAAAGAATTTATGAACGCTTCTTTGTAGTTGACCCTATTGATGGAACTCGTGGTTTTCTTTCAGATAGCACTTATTGGTGTATTTCGATTGCTATTATTGAGAATGGGCGTCCTATTGTAGGTGTTGTACAATGTCCAGCTCAGGGAGATGTTTATGCAGCTGTTGCTGGTAGCGGGGCAACATTAAATGGTACAAAACTCCCTCTTTTAGCTTCTCAAATTAATGGAAAGTACAAAGTTTCACTCGATAAATCACTAGCGCAAAAATTACCAGATGATTTTTGCA
>NZ_CADDZX010000070.1:0-792 GCF_902813205.1 Bartonella capreoli | reverse complement strand
AAGTTAAACAGGCTAAATAATGGCAAACAAACCACGGTCGGTTTTGATGGGCATAGATATGACTTTGTAAGCCGAGTGATCGGCGGTAATGGCTATACCTACCAAACAGTGCCTACCGGTAGTAACAGTTGGAAAGAGGCATACAAAATGTTCACAGATCCTAACAATGTCCACACTTGTCTTGGAGATGCGAGTTATATATGTAGAGTGCGCTATGGCATATCCCATCGAGTACAAATTGATTCAAGGAGAAAGAAATGAAACAAATCTTAAAATTATTGAGTGGTATAGTTTTGTTAAGTATCGCTGGATGTCAGTTTAATAAAACTCCCACATCATCTATAGGAATGTGGGAGAAGCCTGGAGCAGACTTTACTGAAATAGGAAAAGCATTGTTAGAATGTGGCATGCCAACTCCTTATGATAAAGATCCAGAAAGTATAAAGATAAGCAACAATGCATTAGCAACAATTTATGCTTGCATGCTTCAAGATGGTTTCCTTTATAAAGATAAAGAGGTATTGAATATGGGGGGACCGTGTTATACTTTTAGAGAGGAAAACCTTCCCATTTGCCAGCCTGGCGCTGTTATTCCGAGGCGCAGTGTCAAGAAGCGCTTAAATAGCCCGTTTTGTAAACAGCATCCAGAACAATATGAGTGCTATCCTTAAGTCTTTCTGCATTTGAAGACCAACAATTCCCCTTCCTTGCTTTTGCTTGGAAGGGTGGTTTTTTTGCTCATTCCACCATCTCAACGCTGTATGTGAAGCAATATGATGTAGGGAATACACT
>NZ_CADDZX010000069.1:0-809 GCF_902813205.1 Bartonella capreoli | reverse complement strand
TGTGGCCTGGAGATACTCCACGGCTTGGGGGTAAATTTATTGCATGTATTTCGATTGATGGTTTTCCAACGGCTAGTTATCCTGGAATATTAGATATTCTTGATGGTTTGCCTTTACACTATAGATGGTCAAGTCGTTTTATATTTATGGACCAGCATGAAGCTGTTGCAGCACTAAATAAATATAGATTGAAATGGCAGCAAAAAGTTAGAGGTTTCTTTTCACAGGTTTTTAAAACCAATAAAGGAACTATAAATACCGATGCTTTATTAATGGCACAACAAGCTGAAGCAGCAATGAACGAAGCTCGATCAGGTCTTGTTGCTTACGGCTATTATTCCCCAACGGTTGTTTTGATGCATGAAAACCGTGAAGTTTTGGCAGAAAATGCTCGGTTGATTAAACGTGAAATTGAACATAAAGGTTTTGCTGCTCGTATTGAAACAGTCAATACAATGGAAGCGTGGTTAGGGACAATTGCTGGTCAAACCTACCCAAATATTCGACGTCCATTAATTAATACTCAAAATCTTGCTGATATGTTGCCTCTTACAAGTGTATAGCCAGGCTTACAATATAATCCCTGTCCACTCTATCCAGATAACTCTCCTGCTTTATCTCAAGTGGTGACAACAGGGGCAACGGCTTTTCGTATTAATTTACATGTTGATGATGTTGGTCATACACTTGTGTTCGGTCCCACTGGTGCGGGAAAATCAACACTTTTAGCATTTTTATTAGCGCAAGCGCGCAGATATTGGTCAAAAGCAACAGATAAGAATGGCAAGCATCTACCTGCTAATATTACT
>NZ_CADDZX010000068.1:0-848 GCF_902813205.1 Bartonella capreoli | reverse complement strand
GTTGATCTTCAATAACGATATACTGCAAAGCAGCATAAAGATTATACTGACGATATAAACCTTGTGCTTCTCTGATAACCTCTTGCATAGCTTCATAGCGATCAGTTGCTACCTCAATCCACTTCTCAAGACCATCTTGATCGTGATTAGAAGCTACATCGTCATGAACTGCCCCCGGAAACCCTTTCGCACACCGATAATCGTTTAACACCTGCATATACTGCTGTGATGCATCGTATTGATCTTGATTAATCTTTTTTTCCAATAAATATAACCGCCCTACATAAGTGCCAATAATCGGGTTTTTCGCATCTTGAATACTCACCCCATAACGCTTGGCACGCATTTCAAGTGTCTGTTGATATGAAGACTTATCAGGTGTTTTTGCACGCGAGATACGTCCATTGGGTTCTCTTATTTGACCTTTTATTCTAGGTCTTCCCCGTTTCTTACGTTTCTTCATAAGAAAACCTCCTGATTAAAACGGGATATTGTCATCCAAAGTCGTTTCTAAGTATTCTCGACCACCACTCTCCCATGCCATTGTTTGCTTTTGAACAACCATGTCAGGTTCAGCTTTTTGAACACTATCAAGGATCCTCAATTCCCCTTTATATTGCGGTAAGATAATTTCTGTTGTGTAGTGTGTTTGCCCGCTTTTATCTTGCCATTTACGCGTCTGTAATTGACCTTCAACATAAACTTTGGAACCTTTACTCAAATACTGAAGTGCAACCTTTGCAAGATGTGGATTAAAAACCACGATAGAGTGCCATTCTGTTTTCTCTACCTTTTCACCTGTTTTTTTATCTACGTATCTTTGAGAAGTGCCTATACGAAAATTCACC
>NZ_CADDZX010000067.1:0-872 GCF_902813205.1 Bartonella capreoli | reverse complement strand
TGGTGCTCAATATGTTGTTGATTTTCTACCTAAAGTAAAGATTGAAATTGTTGTTGCCGATGAAAAGTTGGAACAAGCCGTTAACACAATACGTAAAGCAGCTCAAACAAAACATATTGGAGATGGAAAAATATTTGTTTTTTCTATTGATGATGCCATTCGTATTGGCACTGACGAATCTGGAATCGATGCCCTTTAATAAATAACAACAAAATTTTTCGCCTTTTTTATCTACATCAATCCCACATAAGGAAATTGAATATGACAACCGCATCAGATATTATCAAACAGATTGCGAACAACGAAATCCGTTTTGTTGATTTTCGTTTTACCGATCCGTGTGGAAAGTTGCATCACATCACAATGGATAGTTCAGAAATCAGAGAAGATACATTTAGTGATGGCGTTATGTTTGATGGTTCTTCGATCTCCGGATGGAAAACAATCAACGAATCTGACATGGTTTTGTTGCCCGATCCAGAAACAGCACATATTGATCCTTTTTTTGCTCAATCGAGTTTAGTCATATTCTGTGACGTGCTCGATCCTGTTTCTAGAGAATTTTATCGTAGAGATCCTCGTTCTATCGCCAAGAGAGCTGAAGTTTATATGAAATCTTTAGGAATCGGAGACACGATCAATATAGGACCAGAAGCAGAATTCTTTATCTTTGATGATGTACGCTATAAAACTGATCCTTACAACACAGGATTTAAACTTGATTCAAGTGAACTTCCATCCAATAATGATATGGAATATGAAATAGGCAATCTTGGCCATCGTCCACGAATGAAAGGCGGTTACCTTCCCGTTCCCCCGATCGATTCCTGCCAAGATATGCGTTCTGAAATGCTTACTGCACTCAAAGATAT
>NZ_CADDZX010000066.1:0-873 GCF_902813205.1 Bartonella capreoli | reverse complement strand
ATTCTTCTGGAAACAACACGCCATGAATAGTTTTTGCATCATTGCCATAGCCGGTAAATTGCAAACTGGGTGCCTTACCAAAACGCTCCATACAAACCCATGAGGCAGAAAACTCTTCCTCAAAGGATTGGAAATTCAGCCAGTCCACATAAAATTGATGCGGACCTAACATCATCAAAGGATCTCTCATTGCCTCCCTCCCCTCCTTTTGTTCTTTCCCTTATTCTGTTCCCCCATGCAGAGCATTGGCGCGTGCGCGTTGAATGGCATGACTTACTGTACGCCCCGTGGCAACGGGATCACGCGCGCCATTGACATGCACCGTGATATTTTGATTGTGCGTGGTGGTGGGGCGGTCTTTCTCTCTTTGCTCTCTACCCAATGGATTTACATGATCAGCATCTGCAAATTGCATAATGGGTTGGATAGCTGTTTTGCCGTTAAGCTAACTCTAGAAAATGGAAAAAATCGAATAAATCAACGCTATCAATCCATGCTTTGATGCAATCCGATAAGAATTTAAAAAATTGTAGAGGAATTTTTTAAGTTAGAACCAACATGAAAATGTTAGATAATAAACCCAAATATTTTTGATATATTTTTTATTTATCTCAAACCGGGAATGCTTTCTATCGCAGTAAAGATAAGAAAGCTTAATGCTCACGCCATAGTGCTTATTCTTATTGGTAGCTAATATATTAAGTTAACGAAGTTCATTAATACTGCTCATGTGGGTGAGAACACTTTTCTTTAGCACAAGTGACAAGTTTTTAGTATTTTTGCAAGGGTTATTTAAATGATACGGTAGTTAGAAAATCCGACAACCAAAGCGATTTTGGATTAGTCAGTAGAGCCGGCCGCTATGCTTAAGAA
>NZ_CADDZX010000065.1:0-874 GCF_902813205.1 Bartonella capreoli | reverse complement strand
CAACAAGCTTCAATGGGGGTGTGATATGGAACAAAGAACAGCAGAATGGTTTCAAGCTCGTTTAGGTAAAGTCACAGCTTCAAACATTAGCAGCATTATCAATAAAACAGCAAAGGGCTTACCTACAAGTAAATATGAAGAGTACAAATTCCAACTCATCACAGAACGCTTAATGGGCAAAACAGTATCATCTTATGAAACGCCAGCTATGCGATGGGGAAATGAACATGAAGACAGTGCAATTGAAGAATATAGCTTTCTTTACGACACCCCTGTCACACGATGTGGTTTTATACCCCATCCAACAATTGAAATGGCAGGCGCTAGTCCTGATGGTCTCGTTGGAGATGATGGCCTTGTAGAAGTCAAATGCCCTCAACCAATAACACATACACGTTTTTTGTTAAGTGGTGAAATCAAACCTGAATATATCTTGCAAATGCAATTCCAAATGGCTTGCACAGGGCGAAAATGGTGTGATTTTGTCAGCTATCATCCTTGGTTTATAGATGAATCACCTCATTTGTGTATCAAGGTTATACGCATCCCACGCGATGATGAACAGATTGAGCACATTAATAAAGCTGTTGAAGCATTTTTAGCAGAAATAGAACAAGAAATGCAAAACTCTTGATTAAAGCTGCTTAACCCCATAGGGGGCGCTCTTGTATTCTCATCTCCCTCCCAAAAGCGCCCCCACCCATTTTCAATCACTTTTCAACACATGCGTGCTTCACACAACAGGTGAAGTGCACTCAAAATTAAGGAAATTCAACATGGCTCATCGCCACCCTACTATAACACAGCCAGCCATTGCTCGGGCTTTACGAGAGGCTAAAAAGCAAGGTTGTGAGTTAATTGAAATCAAACCAAC
>NZ_CADDZX010000064.1:0-881 GCF_902813205.1 Bartonella capreoli | reverse complement strand
TTTTTTCTTGTTCTCTTCATCTATTCTTTT
This sequence comes from Bartonella capreoli, assembly GCF_902813205.1. NCBI lineage: Bacteria > Pseudomonadati > Pseudomonadota > Alphaproteobacteria > Hyphomicrobiales > Bartonellaceae > Bartonella > Bartonella capreoli. The sequence goes on along the minus strand of NZ_CADDZX010000064.1, from coordinate 851 downwards.
ACGCTCTGCATCGCTTCCTGGAATAAGTACAGAACGTAGGTTGCCATTTTCATCTTTGACAAACATATGTCCAAGCTCAGGCCTTGAACGCATATTGTTAGGATCATCTGTCCTTTCAGTGCCTTTGAGAGCTTCAATCTTGCCCGTCTGTGTTGAGATTTGGTAAGCCATATCACCGGGCAAGCCGTATGCTTCCTTTTCTTCTTTCGTGAGTATTCTATAGCCCTCCTTAAGGCCAGCAGGGCTTAACGTATCGCTCATGATTTTCATAGAAAGCTCAGGGTTTTGTGCAATTGCTTGCGCCTCTTCAGCACTATATCCTTTGGATTGTAAAACTTTTAAAACTTGCTGACGTTGAGCCCGCTCACTATTGCCCTGGCGCAACTGAAGTGCTGCATTCGAAAAGCTCTCTTGAGGTGTTTGCCCTGAAGCAAGACCAGCAAAAGAGTCCATTAAACGCTCTGAAAACTCCGAGTTCTTAAAACGATCCCATAAACTGCTCGCACTGTACTTATCATGCGCCTGTGTATCGCCATTACCCCCCGCTAATCTTTGGAAAAAGTCTTCTGCACCATTGGCAAGTTGCTTTGGCTGACCTTGTGAATTAATAAAGTTCTCAGGTGCATTTAAAGATTCTTGTTCTTGCTCTGACTTATCATTTGTCTGTAAAGCCCTCTCCTCACTCAAAGGCGCATTTTCATTCAAAGGTGCATTCGTCTGCAATTGCTCTGAAGTTAATCCTCCTTTGTTGAGCTCAGCAATATAATTCATTGCATCTTTTTGTTGCTGTTGTGCTTCATTTTGTGAAGGCATATCAATAGGAGAAACAAATTCAGATTGGGGCGCCAACG
>NZ_CADDZX010000063.1:0-901 GCF_902813205.1 Bartonella capreoli | reverse complement strand
GTCAAATCGCTATGATGATATTTCAGAAGACGTTGCTGAACTTTATGTTCAAAAGTACTTAGATGATTATAGCCATTATTATTTTGTAGAGGATGCCCCATATCCTTTTATAGCTCACAGCTGGGCATACAGTGATGTCTTAGACAAGATAGAAGAACGGGAAAGTCAAAATCCATTCTACAGTACTTATCGGCAATAACTCTTTTTTCTCAACACATTTGAAAACTAATCCAAACACTATGAGGTTTGCAATGAAAGCTCCTATCACCATTTGGGAACACACAATTAATCAAGAACCTGTTCAGACAGTCAATGCACGTGAATTACATGCTTTTTTAAAAATAATTTCTCCTTTTAATGATTGGATAGCTTACCGTATTAAAGAGTATGGTTTCTTAGAAAACAAAGACTTTGTGAGTTTTATTCAAATTTTAGTAAAATCAAAACAAAACACTCGTCCAAGCATGGAATATTACCTTACTTTAGAAATGGCAAAAGAACTTGCTATGATTGAGCGTAATGAAAAGGGGAAACAAGCTCGTCAATATTTCATTGAGTGCGAACGAAAAACAAAACAAATGACACCTCCTCAAATTGACTATTCTGATCCTCAAGTCATGTTAGGTGTTTTGACATACTTAAAAAATGAAAGTGAACGCAAAGATCATATCATTGCTCAGTTAACCCCAAAGACAGAAAAACTTGAACGTTTAGAACGCTCTGATGATTTGCTTGATATAAATGATGCAGCAGAAAAGTTAGGCATGCGCCTTGAAGATTTAGCGAATTATTTGATCAATCATCGTTGGATTTATTGCCGTACTGATAAAAGTTTGGTGCCTTATTATAGTAAAATCAATGAAGGACTAATGGGGTATATACCAAAAACCATTCAAACCAT
>NZ_CADDZX010000062.1:0-924 GCF_902813205.1 Bartonella capreoli | reverse complement strand
GTTTGTGGAACTTCACTTGCTCTTATGGATGCTGGTGTTCCTCTGGCACGCCCAGTTGCAGGTATTGCTATGGGCTTGATTAAAGAAGGTGAACGCTTTGCTATTTTGTCAGATATTTTAGGAGATGAAGATCATCTTGGAGACATGGATTTTAAAGTAGCGGGAACAGAAAATGGTATTACTGCCTTACAAATGGATATCAAAATTGATGGTATTACCGAAGAAATTATGAAAATCGCACTTGAACAAGCTAAAAGCGGTCGAATTCATATTCTTAATGAAATGAGCAAAGCCTTAACCAGTGCACGTGCTGAACTCAGCGAATTTTCTCCCCGCATTGAAGTTATGAATATTGCCGTTGATAAAATTCGCGATGTTATCGGCTCTGGTGGTAAAGTCATTCGAGAAATCGTTGAACAAACTGGAGCAAAAATCAATATTGAAGATGATGGAACAATTAAAATTGCTTCTGCCGATGCTAAAACCATTGAAGCAGCAAAGCACTGGATTCATTCTATTGTTGATGAACCTGAAATTGGTGCTATCTACCAAGGAACAGTGGTGAAAACTGCAGAATTCGGTGCATTTGTAAATTTCTTTGGCTCACGTGATGGACTCGTTCATATCTCTCAACTCGCGTCAGAACGCGTCATAAAAACAACAGATATTGTTAAAGAAGGCGATAAAGTTTGGGTTAAATTAATGGGCTTTGATGAGCGGGGTAAAATTCGGTTATCCATGAAAATCGTCGATCAACAAACTGGTGAAGAAATTACAGGTGATAGATCGATAAAAGAAGAACAAGAAAAGTGCATAGATGAAAAAAATAAATCTGAAAACAAACGCCGTCGTAAGAAAAAAGAAGAGTGATCTTTCTTTTTGTCATGAAATGTCATCCATAATGTTAGAATGATATTTTTTCTT
>NZ_CADDZX010000061.1:0-942 GCF_902813205.1 Bartonella capreoli | reverse complement strand
TTATCTGCTTTTACCCAATGCTTTATTCTATGCTGGGTTGATGGATATCAACAATCAAACTGAGCTGTTGGGGACAATGGTGACGTCATTTGATCCATTTTTCAATGGAAAGCCGGCGTTTTTCATACGTGGTTATGGTGGTAGTCACAACTACACTTCTGATTTGTCTGCTTCAGAATATGGTTATGGTGGTAAGTTTGGTTATCACGCAGCAGACGCAGCTGTTCTACTAAGTACATTAGAAAGCGAACAAAATAGCGCATTTGTTGGAGTTATAGGTACTTATGGTAAATTATCACTCCAACCTCAAGATGTTGAAAAAAGTAAGAAAAGCAATTTTGATCACTGGTCTGTGACGGCTTATGCTAGTTTGCAGCATAATATGGGGTTTTATGTTAATGGTCTTTTATCGTATGGCTTATCTCGAGGAGATGTAGAAACACTTGCACGAGGTAAAACAGCAAGAATAACGGGCAAACCGCTGCGTGCAGCTTTGACAGGTGGTAAGGCTTTCTTGACTGGATATGAAGGCTTTGTTTTTGAGCCACAGATGCAGCTTATTTATCAATATTTGATGTTTAATTCTGCTCGGGATATTGGTAAGTTTGATATTAAAATAGGATCTCCTAGCCAATTAACAACGCGTTTGGGTGGGCGTCTTACCAAATTCCTTACTGGAATTGGAGAGGGGCGTTCAGTGTCCTTCTATGGTAAGCTGCATCTTATGGGTAGCTTTGGAGGAAAGCAGTTTGTGCAATTCAAAGATACATTCCAATTAGGTGCATTTGGTTCTTCTATGGAAGCAGGTGTGGGTGTGCAGGCTCAGTTGTCGTCTCAAATAGCTCTGCATGGTGATGTGGTTTATCAGCAAAAATTAACCAAAGCTGGTTTTTCGGGAAGTACTTTCTCAGGAGGACTACGTTATCGTTTCTGATCTATATT
>NZ_CADDZX010000060.1:0-945 GCF_902813205.1 Bartonella capreoli | reverse complement strand
AGTAATTGGTGGCGATGCACGTGTTTACGGTGATGCTCAGGTTTACGGCAGTTCATATGTTAACGGTAATGCTCGAATTTATGGCCGTGCATGTATTTATTTTGGTGCACATGTTCACGGCAATGCAAAAGTTTCTGGTAATGCACGCGTTTACGGCGGAACAGAAATTTCCGGTGATGCAGAAGTTGCTGGCAATGTTCATATTTACGGCGTTCAAAAGATCTGTTCGGGTAAGCATTTTGTCGATGACGCAGAGGTTGATGTGAGTGCTTCCACTCAACGTGATGCCCAACAGATAAGACAGTAATGTCATGAGCTTTCATTCACAAACCATTCTTTGTCTTGATCTAGGTACGAAAACAGGTTGGGCAATTTCTTCTGAAGACGGCACGATAGCCAGTGGAACAGTAAATTTTTCTACACGTCGATTTGAAGGCGGTGGGATGAGGTATTTAAGATTCAAGCAGTGGCTTACAGAAACCAAAGCGATACTAGAGCATATTGACGCAGTGTATTTTGAAGAAGTGCGCTGTCACATTGGTACAGATGCTGCTCATGTTTATGGGGGCTTGTTAGCAATCTTAACCTCTTGGTGTGAACACCATCAGACTCCTTATCAAGGTATCCCCATTGCTACGATTAAGAAAGCAATGACAGGCAGAGGTAATGCCCCAAAAACAGAAATGATTAAGGCTGTGCGTGCAAAAGGACATGAGCCTGAAGATGATAATGAAGCAGATGCTTTGGCAATTTTATATTTAATAAGAGAGGGAAAATAGTGATGGCAACGAAATCACCCTGGGTAAAATTTTATCCTAGTCAATTTTTAATTGAGCTTATGCTTTTGAAGCCAAAAGAAACAGCTGTTTATACAACACTGGTCTTGCTCATGCTTCATGAGCGCGCACCTATTTTTAATGATGCTTCTCATTTATCAAGTTTGTG
>NZ_CADDZX010000059.1:0-961 GCF_902813205.1 Bartonella capreoli | reverse complement strand
AAATCACCTGGGAAATAGGATGAATGCGTCCGCTTTCTATAGTTGAAGATCGAACACGCAAGTTAACACCTTCCGTTGCACGAGAAAGACGGCCATCCATTGCCTGTCTTCTCAGAAGATCCCGCTTTTGCGCCCATAATTCTAAAATACGATTTTTTAACCCATTAAGAACTGGTCCAACTTTATGGCGCTCGCTAGCATCCATCTTCCCTAATGCTTTTAATTTTTCAGAGATGCTACCTTTTTTGCCTAACGCCGCAATACGCACTGTTTCAAGTGCTTGTTCATCACTAGCTGCCTCTAAAGCTAAACGAATTTCTTGTTCTAGATGCTTAATGTCGCTCATATCTCTGCCTATTTTGGGATAGAAAAAAGCCCGCACTAGCAACAACCAGTACGGGAACTTGAACAAATGAATGCTTTAAGAGAACACGACTGGCTTATTTGACAGCGCCTTCAAAAGCATTAGGCGTTGTGTTTTTTAAATATTCCAAAGCCTTCTTTGCAGAAGCAACTAAAGCACGAAATGCTGCTTCTTCATGAATTGCTATATCTGAAAGAACTTTACGATCAACCTCAATACCTGCTTTCGATAAACCATCAATAAAACGCCCATAAGTTAAGCCTTCTGCACGAACAGCCGCATTAATTCTCAGAATCCACAAAGCACGAAAAGTGCGTTTCCTATTTGTGCGATCACGATAAGCGTACTGCTTTGAACGATCAACCGCAGCCTTAGCTGCACGAATGGTATTTTTACGACGCCCGTAAAAACCTTCAGCCTGTTTCAGAACTTTTTTGTGTTTAGCGTGCGCTGTTACACCTCTTTTTACACGTGCCATGTAATACTCTCCTAAAAATCAAAAGCGTAAGGTTTAAAAACCATTTGGCAAATAATGCTGAATAACTTTTTTGGCATCTTGTTCACTCAAAACCATCGTTCCACGTGCATCGCGAATAA
>NZ_CADDZX010000058.1:0-1025 GCF_902813205.1 Bartonella capreoli | reverse complement strand
GATGGTAAAATTGAAAAAGGTTCAAAACAAGCAGTCAATGGTAGTCAACTGAAAGAACAGATGAGCGTTGTTCTTGCAGACGCAAACAAATATACAGATAAGAAAATAGAAAATATAGTTGGTGCTGCTTTTACACAAGCTAACGTTTATGCTGATATGAAGTTTGAGGCCTTAAATTATAGAGTTGAAGGCGTCCAAAAAGAAGCAAGACAAGCAGCAGCAATTGGTTTGGCGGTAGCTAGCTTGCATTACATTAATACACCAGGGACTCTCAGTATTGCATTTGGTAGTGGTGTATGGCGTGGTCAATCAGCACTTGCTTTTGGAACTGGTTATATGTCTGAAGATGGAATGGTGTGCTCCAACCTTTCCGTTACCACTTCTGGAGGTCACTGGGGTATAGGAGCAGGATTAAGCTTGGCATTAAAATAATGATGAGAAATCGGAAAATTATTACAGGTCTTTTGTTTGTTCTTGTTTTTTTAGGAAAGGCTGTAAGCTTTGCTAAAGAGCAAGAGAGTGTTTATACAGTGCGTCCACCGCGATTATCAGTGCCCGGTGGAAAGCCTGGTGAAACACGCCGGATTATTATGCAGTTTTATTACTGGACATTAATTTGCGATGAAAACAAAACAATAAAACAGGGCATCTGTAATGTAACTCAGACAATCCATGATGATAAAGAAGGTAACAAAGTTTTTAGCTGGTCTCTTGTTTCTACAAAAAATGGTCAACCGGTTATGCTATTACGGACATTGCCAAACGCTAACACAAATGCTCCTATTCAAGTATTTATGGAAGGTGTCGAAAAACCGCTTCTTATTAGTTATAAGCAGTGCAATCAAGAAATCTGTTTAGCGCATTATCCTGTAGGGCCTGTTTTAATGAAACAAATAGGTAAGAGTAGCAATGTGCGCATTTCTTATCAGCTTAAAGAGGGAAAAACGCTTTCCTTTCTAGCCCCATTTAAGGGCCTAGGTGAGGCGCTTTTCTCTTTGCAATAATAAAATCAAAAAATATGATTT
>NZ_CADDZX010000057.1:0-1038 GCF_902813205.1 Bartonella capreoli | reverse complement strand
AAGTTAAACAAGCTAAATAATGGCAAACAAACCACGGTTGGCTTTGATGGGCATAGATATGACTTTGTAAGCCGAGTGATCGGCGGTAATGGCTATACCTACCAGACAGTGCCTACCGGCAGTAACAGTTGGAAAGAGGCATACAAAATGTTCACAGATCCTTACAATGCCCACACTTGTCTTGGAGATGGGGGCCATATGTGTAGAGTGCGCTATGGCATATCCCATCGAGTACAAATTGATTCAAGGAGAAAGAAATGAAACAAATCTTAAAATTATTGAGTGGAATAGCTTTGTTAAGTATCGCTGGATGTCAATTTAATAAACCTCCCTTAGGATATTTGGCTGCATGGGAGAAGCCAGGAGCGGACTTTACTGAGGTAGGAAAAGCATTGTTAGAATGTGGCATGCCAACTCCCTTTGATAAAGATCCAGAAAGTATAAAGATAAGCAACAATGCATTAGCAACAATTTATGCTTGCATGATCCAAGATGGTTTCCGTTATAAAGATAAAGAGGTATCGAGTATAGGGGGACCGTGTTATACTTTTAGAGAGGAAAACCTTCCCATTTGTCAGCCTGGCGCTGTTATCCCGAGGCGCAGTGTCAAGAAGCGCTTAAATAGCCCGTTTTGTAAACAGTATAAAAATAGTCGTAAATGCCAGCCTTAAGTCTTGCTGCATTTGAAGAGCAACAATCCCCCTTCCTTGCTTTTGCTTGGAAGGGTGGTTTTTTGCTCATTCCACCATCAACAATGGCAGCATCATCTTGACAGATGAAGCAGGGCAAAAGACCTTGACAGGGCAAAATGGGGAACAAACAATCGCCTCCCTTAACCGTGACACCGCTACAGCTCATCAAGTTGTAGAAGCGCTTGATGGTGGCAGGCTGGAACAAATCGTCCATGAGAACCGTGAAATGGCAACGCAATTGCTTGAAGAAGGGTTTAAATACAGCGATGATTCCTATAAAACCATGTTTATCAAAAAGCACTCCATCGCCGTGGTGGATCGTGATGAAAAGGGAAATATTATCTAT
>NZ_CADDZX010000056.1:0-1048 GCF_902813205.1 Bartonella capreoli | reverse complement strand
TACGTGCTGCGTGGGGAGGGCGAGGATCAGGAAAGACGAGGTCCTTTGCCTTAATGGCAGCTTTAAAGGGCTATGAATATGGTATGGGTGGGATATCAGGGATTATCCTTTGTGCCCGCCAGTTTCAAAATTCGCTTGCTGAGAGTTCATTACAAGAGATTAAACGAGCGATTGAGACTTATGATTTTTTAAAGGACTATTACTGTGTTGGAGAGTCATCCATTAAGTCGAAAGATGGACGTATATCTTTTCAGTTTTCAGGGTTAGATCGCAATATTGCGAGCATTAAGTCGATGGGGCGTATTTTGCTTTGTTGGGTTGATGAAGCTGAACCTGTGACTGAAACGGCTTGGCAGACACTGATACCGACATTGCGAGAAGAAGGAGAGGGCTGGCGTGCAGAGCTTTGGGTGACGTGGAATCCGTTACGTGAGAATGCACCTGTTGAAAGACGCTTTCGTTTTACAAAGGATCAAAATATTAAAGGGGTAGAGATTAACTGGTCTGATAATCCTTTGTTTCCCCAAAAGCTGCAAAGAGCCCGCCTTGATGATCTTCAAAACCGTCCTGAGAGTTATAACCATATTTGGGAGGGTGATTATCTTAAAGCTGTGCAAGGGGCTTATTTTCAGAAGGAAATGTTAGCAGCCGAGCAAGAGGGGCGGGTTGGACGTGTAGCACGTGATCCTTTAATGCCCATTCGTGCTTTTTGGGATATTGGGGGCACGGGAGCTAAAGCCGATGCCACGGCCATATGGGTTGCACAGTTTGTAGGCAGGGAGATCAGGGTGCTTGATTATTATGAAGCGCAAGGTCAACCTTTATCTGAGCATATTGGGTGGTTGCGTTGCAATGGTTATGACAAGGCACTGATGGTGCTTCCTCATGATGGGGCGACAAGAGACCGTGTTTACAATGTGAGCTTTGAGAGTGCTTTAAATGAGGCTGGTTTTGACACACAGGTTGTGCCCAATCAAGGGGCAGGGGCTGTTAAGATGCGCATTGAAGCCGTGCGTCGTATTTTGCCTTGTGTTTGGTTTCATGAAGA
>NZ_CADDZX010000055.1:0-1090 GCF_902813205.1 Bartonella capreoli | reverse complement strand
TTCTCCCTTGTTTATTAGGGGCAAAAATGACAGTCTTTCTAAGTATTTTTCTGCAAAAATTCTTTTATGGAGAGGTAGAGTATGAATTTTGTAGTCATGCTCGCCATTGATAATCTGGTTGTTTTGGAGTCTTTCATAAAGAATAATAGTGCTGGTAAGCACACGCCTAAAAGAAAGAATTAAAAACGTTTCTTTCCCATATTTTTTTGTTGAGTCATGTGAAAATTCCTTTTAAATAGGCTTTTATGAAACAGAACTTAGGGATCTTTTCAATTGTTCTTTGCTTGTGGGGCAAAACGGTTCTTTTCAGCAGCCGCTAACATTTCTTTTCTTCTAAAATAGATCGCTCGACCACATCGTAAAGGGGGATGACCCTGCATCAGAATAATTTGTTCATCTTGACGCATTTCTTGAATAATTTCGTGAGGTAAAATCAGTGCTCTTTGTTGATAATTAATGTTATAAGAGCCTTTTCCAAAAGATAAACCTCTCGATTTGCTTGTTCCGGTTACTTCCACTGTCATTTGACCACAGCGCTCTGAAATGTCTTTGGCTGTTTGAAGGTCTTTAATGGCAGCATAACTTACAAATGAACAGCTTTCAAACCATGATCGTGCTCCTGCTTCTCCAAAGTGATTGACCAACTGACCAGTAGATTGGTAAAAGAGCATTAAGGATGTACCGTATTTACGGCCACGATCGCGCGCTTCTTCTAAAATATTCATATAGCCTAGAAGATCAACTTCATCTAAGACAAATAAAACACGCTTTTTATAGTTACCGTCTGCTGTAACCATGGCATTGAGAAAGGCGCCAATAATCACGCGTCCAATAGCTGGATAACTGTTTAAAATGCTTGCGGGGAGATTGAGAAAAACATCTGTATTGCCATTTGTAATATCTGAGGAAAAAAAATCATCTCCGCAGACAAGATCTGCGTAATTGGACAAATAAAGCCATTGAGTGTCTTTTGATGCGGTTGTATAGACTCCTGAAAAGGTTTGCTCTGCCATTTCTGTAAAAATTCCAACCATTTCGCGAATAAAAGGAGAAGGTGTTGTTTCTTGAATCATACGTAGTTGATTGACAA
>NZ_CADDZX010000054.1:0-1092 GCF_902813205.1 Bartonella capreoli | reverse complement strand
TTCTTTAGGTAGGCCTGCCACATCATCTATAGGAATGTGGGAGAAGCCTGGAGCAGACTTTACTGAGATAGGAAAAGCACTGTTAGAATGTGGCATGCCAACTCCTTATGATGTCGATCCAGAAAATAAAAAGCAAAGCATCAATGCTAAAGCAACAATTTATGCTTGCATGATCCAAGATGGTTTCCGTTATAAAGATAAAGAGGTATTGAATATGGGGGGATGGTGTTATACTTTTAGAGAGGAAAACCTTCCCATTTGTCAGCCTGGTGCTGTTATCCCGAAGCGCAGTGTCAAGAAGCGCTTAAATAGCCCGTTTTGTAAACAGAATCCAAAAGAATATGAGTGCTATCCTTAAGTCTTGCTGCATTTGAAGACCAACAATCCCCCTTCCTTGCTTTTGCTTGGAAGGGTGGTTTTTTGCTCATTCCACCATCAGCAATGGCAGCATCATTTTGACAGATGAAGCAGGGCAAAAGACCCTGACAGGGCAGAATGGGGAACAAACAATCGCCTCCCTTAACCGTGACACCGCTACAGCTCATCAAGTTGTAGAAGCGCTTGATGGTGGCAGGCTGGAACAAATCGTCCATGAGAACCGTGAAATGGCAACGCAATTGCTTGAAGAAGGGTTTAAATACAGCGATGATTCCTATAAAACCATGTTTATCAAAAAGCACTCCATCGCCGTGGTGGATCGTGATGAAAAGGGAAATATTATCTATCTCAAAGATGAAAATGGGGAACCTATAGAAAACAGTCGTGGACAAAAAATACCTCAGTCGCATTATTTAACGGATGAAGAGAAGAAGCAGCTACAAGCCGGTTCTGATGGTAAGGTTCATGTTTCTTTTAATGGCATTTTCACGCCACCAACTGAGGGGGGTGTTTATGCAGTGCAACATGCAGACAATCGAAATGAACCGCTCTATTTTGTTGTCTTCCCACAAGGAGACACGGTTGTGTCAGAACTGATGGTAGCAGGCTATCAGAAGTTTCTGGAAAATGACTTCTTTGGCTTAACCAATTCAACACAGGAGGTACAGGATCTGCTAAAGAACTATGGGAATACAGGGCTGGAACTTTACGCTC
>NZ_CADDZX010000053.1:0-1093 GCF_902813205.1 Bartonella capreoli | reverse complement strand
GAGCGTAAAGTTCCAGCCCTGTATTCCCATAGTTCTTTAGCAGATCCTGTACCTCCTGTGTTGAATTGGTTAAGCCAAAGAAGTCATTTTCCAGAAACTTCTGATAGCCTGCTACCATCAGTTCTGACACAACCGTGTCTCCTTGTGGGAAGACAATAAAATAAAGCGGTTCATTTCGATTGTCTGCATGTTGCACTGCATAAACACCCCCCTCAGTTGGTGGCGTGAAAATGCCATTAAAAGAAACATGAACCTTACCATCAGAACCGGCTTGTAGCTGCTTCTTCTCCTCAGCCGTTAAATAATGCGACTGAGGTATATTTTGTCCACGACTGTTTTTTATATACTGCCCATTTTCATCTTTGAGATAGATAATATTTCCCTTTTCATCACGATCCACCACGGCGATGGAGTGCTCTTTGATAAACATGGTTTTATAGGAATCATCACTGTATTTAAACCCTTCTTCAAGCAATTGCGTTGCCATTTCACGGTTCTCATGGACGATTTGTTCCAGCCTGCCACCATCAAGCGATTCTACAGCTTCATGAGCTATAGCGGTGTCACGGTTAAGGGAGGCGATTGTTTGTTCCCCATTTTGCCCTGTCAAGGTCTTTTGCCCTGCTTCATCTGTCAAAATGATGCTGCCATTGCTGATGGTGAAATGAGCAAAAAAACCACCTTTCCAAGCAAAAGCAAGGAAGGGGGATTGTTGCTCTTCAAACGCAGAAACACTTAAGGATAGCACTCATATTCTTTTGGATTCTGTTTACAAAACGGGCTATTTAAACGCTTCTTGACACTGCGCCTCGGGATAACAGCGCCAGGCTGACAAATGGGAAGGTTTTCCTCTCTAAAAGTATAACACCATCCCCCCATATTCAATACCTCTTTATCTTTATAACGGAAACCATCTTGAAGCATGCAAGCATAAATTGTTGCTTTTGTATTAATACTTGCCTTTTGATTTTCTGGATCGACATCATAAGGAGTTGGCATGCCACATTCTAACAGTGCTTTTCCTATCTCAGTAAAGTCTGCTCCAGGCTTCTCCCACATTCCTATAGATGATGTGGCAGGCCTACCTAAAGAA
>NZ_CADDZX010000052.1:0-1155 GCF_902813205.1 Bartonella capreoli | reverse complement strand
AAAAAGAAGTGATGTTGATGTGCGCTCTGATCTTTCTGAGTGGGTGTGTAAGAAATGAATACACTTCTTGTGTTGGATGGATGCCAATATATTTGGATAGGCAAGATTACAATGCAATCAGTTCAAATTTAGCACGAGACATTTTAAAGCATAATCAGAACGGAAAACGTTCTTGTGGGTGGAGACCTATTAACAATAAATCAGCATGATTTTGGTATTAGACTTCTTTTTATAAGCAGGATTTAGTCATAAACGTAGCTCAGAATGAGAACCAAGTCGCAGAAGTTCTAATGTTTCAGCATTTGGTTTTCTGTAGATTAAGACTAAATCTGGCTTGATATGACAATCACGACAATTGCGCCATTGACCTGTTAATGCATGATCTCTCCAGTGTACTTTTAGTGGTTTATTTTCTGCTAATGCTTTAACTACAAGCAACAGGTCTACCTCTAGTGTATTAGCGTATCTACCTTTACTTTCGCGTTTAAGGTCTCTTCGGAACGACCGCGTATAAACGATTTCCCGCATAGCTAATTAAGATTGCTTTACAGGTTTACATACTTCAGCTTTATCATTGCGGATCATATCTCGTAAGCCATTTAATGATGTACGCTCAACACAACCTGCTTCAGCATCTTCAATAGCTTGTAATGTTTCTAGGTTGGGCTGAAATAAATCAAGCGGTAACGCTTGATTTCTAGCAACGCCGGTCATAAACATGCGCACTGCCTCCGATACAGTAAGACCCGTGGACTTTATAACAGCACTTGCAATTTCTTGAATCTCATCAGGAATACGCGCTTGAATTTTTCCCATTATTAAATCTTCCATCCATCTTGTACTACAATGTAGTATAAATCTAGCCTATGTCAAGAAAATCCTATTCCTTAACCTGATTATTTTATCCCTAACCTTAAAAGAATAGAAATAAAATCAATGGGTTATATGGAGTAAAAAAGGAGCTAGTGCCCAGACGCGGGCTTCGCATTTTGAAGGCACAGCCATTGGAGGCAATCCACTAGAGGCATTAAGCGGTTTGACAGGAGCAGGAGCTCTCTTTACACCAAAAGTGGATCTCAATAATGCAGGGGAACTTTCTGAGGGTCTCCCTTTACCAAAGCCTCAATCGGGTGGTATAGGTGGCACGCTTCCCAA
>NZ_CADDZX010000051.1:0-1162 GCF_902813205.1 Bartonella capreoli | reverse complement strand
CATCGAGTACAAATTGATTCAAGGAGAAAAAAATGAAACAAATCTTAAAATTATTGAGTGGAATAGCTTTGTTAAGTATCGCTGGATGTCAATTTAATAAACCTCCCTCAGGATATTTGGCTGCATGGGAGAAGCCTGGAGCGGACTTTACTGAGATAGGAAAAGCATTGTTAGAATGTGGCATGCCAACTCCTTATGATGTCGATCCAGAAAATAAAAAGCTAAGCAACAATACATATGCAACAATTTATGCTTGCATGATCCAAGATGGTTTCCGTTATAAAAATAAAGATGGGAATTGGTGTGAGAACTATAAATCTGAAAACCTTCCCATTTGTCAGCCTGGCGCTGTTATCCCGAGGCGCAGTGTCAAGAAGCGTTTAAATAGCCCGTTTTGTAAACAGAATCCAAAAGAATATGAGTGCTATCCTTAAGTGTTTCTGCGTTTGAAGAGCAACATTCCCCTTCCTTGCTTTTGCTTGGAAGGGTGGTTTTTTTGCTCATTCCACCATCAGTAATGGCAGCATCATTTTGACAGATGAAGCAGGGCAAAATACCCTGACAGGGCAAAATGGGGAACAAACAATCGCCTCCCTTAACCGTGACACGGCTACAGCTCATGAAGCTGTAGAAGCGCTTGATGGTGGCAGGCTGGAACAAATCGTCCATGAGAACCGTGAAATGGCGACGCAATTGCTTGAAGAAGGGTTTAAATACAGCGATGATTCCTATAAAACCATGTTTATCAAAAAGCACTCCATCGCCGTGGTGGATCGTGATGAAAAGGGAAATATTATCTATTTAACAGATGAAAATGGGAAACCTATAAAAGACAGTCGTGGACAAAAAATACCTCAGTCGCATTATTTAACGGCTGAGGAGAAGAAGCACCTACAAGCCGGTTCTGATGGTAAGGTTCATGTCTCTTTTAATGGCATTTTCACGCCACCAACTGAGGGAGGTGTTTATGCAGTGCAACATGCAGACAATCAAAATGAACCGCTTTATTTTGTTGTCTTCCCACAAGGAGACACAGCTGTATCAGAACTGATGGTAGCAGGCTATCAGAAGTTTCTGGAAAATGACTTCTTTGGCTTAACCAATTCAACACAGGAGGTACAGGATCTGCTAAAGAACTATGGGAATACAGGGCTGGAACTTT
>NZ_CADDZX010000050.1:0-1175 GCF_902813205.1 Bartonella capreoli | reverse complement strand
GCAGAGGCAATATTATCATGCTCCTTATCTTGAATAGTATACTTCGGAGCCGTACCGTTCAGAACATCTGCACCACTTAAATAAATATTAAGATTCTTATTAAAGGTTGCTATATTTGTCTGCGCATTCTCAGCACCGCTATTCAACTTCTCAATGCTTTGAGCTAACTCATAAAGCTGCTTACCTGAAACCGCATCTTTCGAGCCTTTTGAAACATCTCCCTCCGCAACACCGGAAAGGACACGAACTGTTCCTTCACTGTTAGTAATGTTAATCTCAGTACCATCAGTTTCGGCACCAATCATGATCAGATTCGATACAGGATCCTGCGTGACAAGCTTCTCACTCTCCATTCTAGTTTCAAAGCTACTTGTCGCTTCACCAACCTTTGCAGAAAGGTCTGTCAATTTCTCACCAACACCCTCAAAGGCAGAGGCAATATTATCATGCCCTTTACCCTGAATGCTATAAGTGGGAGCTGTTCCCTTCAGTACATCTGCGCCACCACCTAAATAAGCATTCAGATTCTTATCAAACTTGCTAATATCCCCCTGCACATCCTTAGTACTACTACTCAACTTCTCAATGCTTTGATCTAGCTTATAAAGCTGCTTACCTGAAACCGCATCTGTTGACTGTGCTGAAACAGTTGCCTCTGCAACGCCAGAAAGGACACGAACTTTTCCATCCTGGTTGACAATGGAAATCTCCTCACCATCGACATCCTTACCAATCGTGATAACATGAAACTCATCTTGTTCGACAAGCTTCTCATCCTCAAGTCTCGCTTGTACACTCTCTTGTGCACTGACAGCCTTCACTGAAAGATCTTTAAGCGAACTACTTACACCCTCAAAAGCTGTTCCAATATCAATATACCCATACTTCTGAATGATATAAGTGGGCGCTGTTCCCTTCAGTACATCTGCACCACCACCTAAATAAGCATTCAGATTCTTATCAAACTTGCTAATATCCCCCTGGACACTCTTAGCGCTGCTATTCAACTTCTCAACATTCTGAAGGGTCTCATAAAGCTGCTTACCTGAAACCGCATCTGTTGACTGTGCTGAAACAGTTGCCTCTGCTACACCAGAAAGGACACGAACTTTTCCTTCATTATTCAAAATGGAAATCTTATCACCATCGACATCCTTACCAATCGTGATGATATT
>NZ_CADDZX010000049.1:0-1263 GCF_902813205.1 Bartonella capreoli | reverse complement strand
TGAGTGGTGATGAAAAGATAAAAGATACGGTAGTGTGTGATGATAATGTTATTACGTATGAAATGACATTCATGACACCACAGGAGTATATGGCCTCTCTTTCACGGTTACATAGGTTTTGGAAGCGGCTTTTTTATTATTGGCAGTACAGAATATGGATTTAATGATCAGGGGTATTCATACAATAACTTAAACAAGGTAAAAATAAGGAAAGAAAAGTGATTAAAGGTGATTTTATGGCAATAGTATATACTTTGCGGCTTGTTTTAACTCTGTGTTTTTTGTTTCGTTTTTAACTACTTGTAAAGTGAGTACGTACGTTATTTATTGAGATGCGCTTTCTTTGAAAAGTTTATTAATACAATTCAAATTCTGTTTATCTGACAATCTAAAAAAGCCGAGGTTACAAAGAAGCTTCAGTGTTTTATTTGGATCATTAGACGAAGTATGTTCTAAAATAATAGTTATAGGATTTACTGTATTTGGTTGTTTAACTAGCACGGTAAGTGAAAGTATAATTTCTTGTTTACTGTTTATACTAAATAAATCAAAGAAGTGCTCTGGTTCCGGTTTTGTCTGAGGATTTATTAAGTCGATGTGCTTAGGCTTTGTAGAGATAATTATATCTGGTTTTTTAGGGAATTTTGGGTTTGGATTGATATAGCGTGCTTCAATAAATTGGAATGGGCTTTTGTGATCTATCCAGATGTTATTTACTTTAATTACTTGTTTTGTAGGATTGTGAAGGGCTAACTTTATTGTAATTTCAGGATTTTCATTTTTATACGGAGACACGGTCGATTTATATGATACGCAATTAAACTGCAGTGTTCGTCCTAAAGCCTTTTTTTTCTGTTCTTCATATCTTGCCCAAACTGAAATACTTGCATGAATGCTACTAATGACAATGGAGATTATAGAGAAACATTCAAATACTGTCATTCTATTTTCTCCCCCACTTTTTCAAAACCATAGTGATGAAACGGTTTTATAAAACATTTTTAATGAAACGTCAGATGCCTAACATGATTCCTTTTCTTGATCTAGATACGAAGACAGGCTGGGCAATTTTACACTTAAAGAAAGAAGGAGATATGTGATGGCCACGAAATTACCCTGGGTAAAATTTTATCCTGGTCAATTTTTAATTGAGCTTATGCTTTTGAAGCCAAAAGAAACAGCTGTTTATACAACACTGGTCTTGCTCATGCTTCATGAGCGCGCACCTATTTTTAATGATGCTTCTCATTTATCAAGTTTGTG
>NZ_CADDZX010000048.1:0-1269 GCF_902813205.1 Bartonella capreoli | reverse complement strand
TGCCCAGCTGTGAGCTATAAAAGGATATGGGGCATCCTCTACAAAATAATAATGGCTATAATCATCTAAGTACTTTTGAACATAAAGTTCAGCAACGTCTTCTGAAATATCATCATAGCGATTTGACTGAAGATCAATGCGAAGAATGCTTTCAACGGTTTCCATCTGCCCCACGATGTCCATGATTTCAGTTCCATCAACTGGTCCAGGTTTAGCGTAATAATCATCATCATAAGTCGATATAATCAACAAGATCTCATCAGCATTTACAAAAAGCTGTTTATTCATTTTCATCCCCTCCAATCCGCGTTGGCAAATGGTTCTTTTTACTTTATGGGGGTAGATATTTCACTTTTAATGAAAAATGTCAATAATAAATTTCATAAAATATGAAATATTTATGTGAGAAAAATGATAATGAAGAAAAAAATGCTAAAAAAACTTTGGGATTGCACAGATAAAAAAGTGATAGCTGCTATTATTTTTTGTCTAAAGAGCAAGAATTCTGAAGAATCGTTAAAACAGCTTGTTGAACTTCAGGATTTGCTTGATAAAAAAGACTGACGAATTGCCCAGATCCTTTAATTAAAAAGGGAGGTATCTCACCAACAAAATTAATGATTTTTATTAATTCGTCTGCTTTTATTGAGCGATTTGTACCCGAGTTATTTAATATGCTGGTTAGAGTGGATGGTAATATGCCTAGATGTTCAGCCAGCATTTTTTTGCTGCCGTGTCCTTTTTTAGCTAATTGCTCATTGAGCCATAGTCTTAATTGTTCACGTTCCATAAAATAAAACTCTTTCAGATTGAATGAAAAATCAATGTCATAAAATCTGAAATTTCCTCTTGATAAAATTCAGATTTTATGAAATTATGTTTTTATGAAACAAGAGCCTGCATATACCATTATAAAATATTTAGGAGGGGCCGCTAACGTCGCCCGCATTTTACATAAATGTAAAGGTGCTGTTTATCGCGTAACTTACTCTAAAAAAAGGGGCGGTGCAAATGGGTTATTTCCTGCAACTTATCAAGCTAAATTGCTTAGTTACGCTAAATGCAATGACATAGACTTACGTCCTGATGATTTTTTTTATCCTGAACGTTTGCAAAACTTAATGCAGCAAAAGGAAATACCCCCATCACCTGAGTTTGTTGATGGTTGTGCAGTAAGCAGGGCAGGGTATGAGCAAAACGATGCACAACAATCATTAGGTGGATAAGAACATGAGCATAGCAAAGAAATACGAGCTTACAGAAGAGGGT
>NZ_CADDZX010000047.1:0-1275 GCF_902813205.1 Bartonella capreoli | reverse complement strand
CCTTAAGTCTTTCTGCATTTGAAGACCAACAATTCCCCTTCCTTGCTTTTGCTTGGAAGGGTGGTTTTTTTGCTCATTCCACCATCTCAACGCTGTATGTGAAGCAATATGATGTAGGGAATACACTTAAGTAATCCTGTTACTTGCATCACAGGATGGATTTTGCACTTCGTAAGCTTCGTGTGAAAATGAAAAGCCTTGTCTATCCTTACGTGACAAGATGTTCTTTTTATGCCGCGTCGTTATAACGTTGCTGTTTCGCTTGTTCTATTACATTGATCAGATCCGATTATAACCAACGCGATAAAAAACCAAATTTTAGGGGTTTTGGAAGAGAGACATTGGTTACATGACGGTAGAATGTTGAAACACTCATATGAAGCAATTTTGCACTTTCACGGTCTGTCAAAAGAACATCATTTTCTGTCATTATAAAATTTTTTCACTATAAAAATGGCAACAAATCATAACTGTTTATTAACCATATTTTGGTTCATTTTTTAAGGTATTTTATTTATATAAAACAATATTTTATCATATAAAATCTGATGTGATATGTGATGAATCTTATTGAGATGATATGTGAGACAAGAGAGCTAAAGTTATCCACAAATAATGGGGTTATACACCTCATATCTTAAGGATTGATCGGTGACATAAGCCGCCCATTTATCCATATAGATCCGGCGCTGTTCTAGATAATCAGTACGACGATAGGCACGCTCTACTTTACCGCCCACCGTGTGACCTAGAATGGTTTCAGTGACCTCATAAGGGGGTATCGGTTGTTTCAGCGAGCCAATCGCGTAAACTAGAACGAAATCCATGGGGACGTGCTTCAAGTCTAGCACGTTTCATATGCTGTAATATATTACTTCCACCAAGAGGATCATGACCGGTAACAGAAAGGATAAAATCACTTTTGGAGAGATAACGGGCTTGTTCAATTACTTTTAATGCTTCAGATGATAAAGGCACACGAAACTCTGTTGTAGCATCACGCCTTCCTTTCATATTCTCAGCAGGGAGCCACTTTTTTTGTGACTTTAGCTAAGGTTTTTCGTCTTGGAAAAAAAGCTGAACGGTGCAAACGAACAGAGAAAATTTTAAAAGTAGCAACAACACGAGTTGAAGTAGAAGATGAAGTTAAAAAGAAGTGATGTTGATGTGCGCTCTGATCTTTCTGAGTGGGTGTGTAAGAAATGAATACACTTCTTGTGTTGGATGGATGCCAATATATTTGGATAGGCAAGATTACAATGCAATCAGTTCAAA
>NZ_CADDZX010000046.1:0-1405 GCF_902813205.1 Bartonella capreoli | reverse complement strand
AAGTTAAACAAGCTAAATAATGGCAAACAAACCACGGTTGGCTTTGATGGGCATAGATATGACTTTGTAAGCCGAGTGATCGGCGGTAATGGCTATACCTACCAGACAGTGCCTACCGGCAGTAACAATTGGAAAGAGGCATACAAAATGTTCACAGATCCTAACAGTGTCCACACTTGTCTTGGAGATGCGAGCAATATGTGCAAAAAGCGCTATGGTTCATCCCATCGAGTACAAATTGATTCAAGGAGAAAAAAATGAAACAAATCTTAAAATTATTGAGTGGAATAGCTTTGTTAAGTATCGCTGGATGTCAATTTAATAAACCTCCCTTAGGATATTTGGCTGCATGGGAGAAGCCTGGAGCGGACTTTACTGAGGTAGGAAAAGCATTGTTAGAATGTGGCATGCCAACTCCCTTTGATAAAGATCCAGAAAATAAAAAGCTAAGCAACAATGCATTAGCAGCCATTGATGCATGCATGATCCAAGATGGTTTCCGTTATAAAGATGAAGAGGTATCGAATATGGGGGGATGGTGTTATATTTTTAGAGAGGAAAACCTTCCCATTTGTCAGCCTGGCGCTGTTATCCCGAGGCGCAGTGTCAAGAAGCGTTTAAATAGCCCGTTTTGTAAACAGAATCCAAAAGAATATGAGTGCTATCCTTAAGTGTTTCTGCGTTTGAAGAGCAACATTCCCCTTCCTTGCTTTTGCTTGGAAGGGTGGTTTTTTTGCTCATTCCACCATCAGTAATGGCAGCATCATTTTGACAGATGAAGCAGGGCAAAATACCCTGACAGGGCAAAATGGGGAACAAACAATCGCCTCCCTTAACCGTGACACGGCTACAGCTCATGAAGCTGTAGAAGCGCTTGATGGTGGCAGGCTGGAACAAATCGTCCATGAGAACCGTGAAATGGCGACGCAATTGCTTGAAGAAGGGTTTAAATACAGCGATGATTCCTATAAAACCATGTTTATCAAAAAGCACTCCATCGCCGTGGTGGATCGTGATGAAAAGGGAAATATTATCTATTTAACAGATGAAAATGGGAAACCTATAAAAGACAGTCGTGGACAAAAAATACCTCAGTCGCATTATTTAACGGCTGAGGAGAAGAAGCACCTACAAGCCGGTTCTGATGGTAAGGTTCATGTCTCTTTTAATGGCATTTTCACGCCACCAACTGAGGGGGGTGTTTATGCAGTGCAACATGCAGACAATCGAAATGAACCGCTCTATTTTGTTGTCTTCCCACAAGGAGACACGGTTGTGTCAGAACTGATGGTAGCAGGCTATCAGAAGTTTCTGGAAAATGACTTCTTTGGCTTAACCAATTCAACACAGGAGGTACAGGATCTGCTAAAGAACTATGGGAATACAGGGCTGGAACTTTACGCTC
>NZ_CADDZX010000045.1:0-1408 GCF_902813205.1 Bartonella capreoli | reverse complement strand
CCACAGATCAAAAAAATGCTTGAACAATATTTTTTAGTCTGATAGCGTCCAAGAAATGATAGGTCATATTACATATCTGACAGACATGATGTCGTTCTATCATTAGCTATAAAAATAGCATGTCCCTTTTTAATTATTTTTCGTTATAGGGACGAGATTATGGGTTCAAGTATACTTACTAATAGATCTGCGATGACTGCATTGCAGACACTTCGTGCTATAGATTCTAATTTAGATAAATCAAAAGACCGTGTTGCAACAGGTTTGCGTATTAGCAATGCTGCTGATAATACAGCTTACTGGTCTATTTCATCAATGATGAGACATGACAGTAATACAATGAGTGCTGTTATTGATGCCATTAACTTGGGTAAAGAACAAGTGAGTATTGCTGCTACAGCTGTTAATCTGACCAAGGAAGCGCTTGATGATATCCAAAAGTCAATGATTTCTGTTCATGAAAAGACCGGTGGTGATATTGCTAAGCTTCAAGAGTCGATGAAAGCGAATATGAAGAATATTTCGAATGCGGTTCAGTCTGCTTCGTTTGGTGGTAAAAACATACTTTCCAATGGTGATCAAACTGTTGGCATAGCTGCTAGTTATCGTCGTGAAGGTACAGCTGTCTATGTTGATATGGTTGAAGTTGGTGGTCGTGAATTGAATTTTGGTGTTCTTGGTGAAGATGGCACCATTGATATGACTGCAGGTGTTTTACAGAACATTTTCGGGAAAGCATCAGCAGGGGATGACTTATTGAGAGAGGAAGAAGGAGGCTTTGATAAGGCTCTTGAGACTTTCTATGAAGCAGAAGCAGCATACAAAAAATTAGAAGATGATGTTGCGGAAGCAAAAGCTGCGTTGGCTGCTGATCCTTTGAATGAAGAGGCGAAAAGCGCATTGAAAGAAGCTAAAGAAGCTCTAGAAGGTGGGCAAGAAGATTGGGATGAAGCCAAAGCTGCTTTTAAAGAAGAAACTGATAAGATTACCCTAGCTGAATTCACTGAAATGTTTGGGGTTGATAAATTGTCTGCAGAGGCACAGCATATTCTTCTAGGTAGCCTTCAAAATACAGTGCGTGATGCTGTTGATGCAACTCTTACTGCAGGTGCTAAGATTGGTTCTGCAGTTAATTTGGTGAATAATCAGCTCGAGTTTGTTAAAAAATTACTAGACAATGTTGATGCAGGAATTGGTGCACTGGTTGATGCTGATATGAATGCAGAATCTGCCAAATTATCTGCTTTGCAAGTTCAGCAACAGCTTGGTATTCAAGCTCTTTCTATTGCAAATCAAGGTAGTCAGAATATCTTATTATTGTTCCGTAATTAATTCCATAGAGTTTTTACATGAAAAAGGCTGCGCATCTGCGTGGCCTTTTTTATTAACTACTCGAATAATAAATATA
>NZ_CADDZX010000044.1:0-1488 GCF_902813205.1 Bartonella capreoli | reverse complement strand
CCTTGAAACAACGGGATTAATTTCTCGATGATCACAACTTGAGCTGTAGCCATCTCAATCACCCTTAAACAGCTGCCTTGTCCTTTATAACAGGCGCAACAATCTCAACACGGGTAATCATCTTGATGGCTTCATCATTTTCACCGGTAACCTGCAAAGGTAAGATCTTGCCCAACAAAGCTAAATAAGCCGCTGGGCATTTGACAGCCTGGCGTTCAAGATAAGAAATCAAACCTTCATTGCCATATTTGTTGCCAGCCTGCTCGGCTGCTTTAATCACAGCCTCTTTAAGAATGCGCGTTGTCTTATTGGGAACACCTTTCACACGCCCTGCTCCTGCATTGGGCGGTGTCCCCTTCACAGACTTATCTGATCCAGATGCCATGGATTATTCCTTTAAAGTGCAAAATACAAAAAAGACCTCACTCTCGAGGGGGCAAGAGGAGGTCAATAAATCGTCAATAAATAAAAACAACTAAACTTGATTATCCTAACAAAAAACCCTGCAAACGCAGGGCTTTCCGTAGCATAGCAAGAAATAAAAATTATATTATAAATCTAATTTTAGGCACAATACGACTAGTGCCGCGATGTCATTAAATACCATTTCTACCACCTTGTCAACTCAAAAATCACGATATGGTATTTTTTATCTCAATTAATCTAAATATGGTATTTGTTAAGCGTAAATGGTCATTTTAGCTTTTATATATATTTTTTCTATGTCCAACAGCTAAAACCAAGACCAAAAGCTCTTTATCGTAGAGATCACATAATATCCTGTAATCTCCCACACGATATCTCCACAAGCCTGATAATGGACCTCTTAAAGGCTTACCCACTACACGCACATCTTCAAGGACAGCAACGTGCTTATCTAAAAAATCAACAATCCGGCGTGCTTCTTTTTTATCACATTTTTTTAAAAAATTGAGAGCCTTTTTTTCATATTTAATCGTCCAAACCAAGCTCTTTCCTCACCTCTTCAGAGCTATAAAAAGTAGCATTTCCCTTTCGAATACGCTCTCTTACTTGTGAAGCTAAATAATAATCTTCCGCTTCCTCTATTCCCTGTTCAATAATCTCACGCAAATAAAAAGACTTTGTACGCCCTGTTTTAAGAGCTAAATTATTCAAACGTGTTTCAAGATCACTTGGTAATCGAATAGATATCGTCATAATATATTCCTAACCTTTTGTATTCATTGTAATACAAGTACAACACATTGTATAGAAAAATGTTTCACATCTTTTTCGAAAGTTTGTGTATCTTATATATTTTAACGCTTTTACTTAACGGTCAAAATATTTACAAAGAGCATTCAGAGCAATGTATAGAGAGCTGACAAGATGTTCTAGTTGTTGATCTTCAATAACGATATACTGCAAAGCAGCATAAAGATTATACTGACGATATAAACCTTGTGCTTCTCTGATAACCTCTTGCATAGCTTCATAGCGATCAGTTGCTACCTCAATCCACTTCTC
>NZ_CADDZX010000043.1:0-1519 GCF_902813205.1 Bartonella capreoli | reverse complement strand
TGCCCAGCTGTGAGCTATAAAAGGATATGGGGCATCCTCTACAAAATAATAATGGCTATAATCATCTAAGTACTTTTGAACATAAAGTTCAGCAACGTCTTCTGAAATATCATCATAGCGATTTGACGTAAGATCAATGCGAAGAATGCTTTCAACGGTTTCCATCTGCCCCACGATGTCCATGATTTCAGTTTCATCAACTGGTCCAGGTTTAGCGTAATAATCATCATCATAAGTCGATATAATCAACAAGATCTCATCAGCATTTACAAAAAGCTGTTTATTCATTTTCATCCCCTCTCATTCACGTTGGCAAATGGTTCTTTCTAAGTTATGGGGATAGACGTAACACGCTTTAGCGTTTATGTCAATTAAAAAAATCGCTATAGCGTTATTTTAATTAATAATGTAGGAACATAAAATGAAGAATTCTAAAAATTTAGAAGTAATTTTACCTAATATTGTTGTAAGATGGGAGGCTTTATCTACGACACAAAAACAAGAAATATTAATGGTAGTAGAAGATATTACTTATGCTGTTCCGTCAATAAAACGTTTAAAGCTTCAAGCTTCTTCTTATCCCCAGATGAAGCCCAAGTTATAAACTTTATATCTTCCTCGGAAATGTTGAATCCAGTTATTACATATATAGCGCTTGCATTTCCGAGTGTATTAAGAATAGCCATCAATTTATCCACAGAAGGCCTTTTCCCTCCATTCACCATCTGTTGTACATAGTTTTGCCCACAACCTGCGGCTTTACTTATCTCGACCATTGTTCGTCCGTCATTTTTTATTAGTTCAATTAAGCGTTGAAACCAATCTTTTTCAATCTTTGTCATTTTAAAGCCTTTACACTTTTACGCTATAGCGTTATAAGAGCGTTACAAGATTAGGTTATGTGATGAAGGAGTGTGAAAAGACATAATGCGCCATTCTGCCCTTATAAAGGATATAGAGTTGTTTTTAACTAATAACAAAATGTCTCCGTACACTTTTGGTTTTAAATCAATAAAAAATGGTCGTTTAGTTTCACGGTTACGGCACGGTGGACGCATATGGCCGGAAACGGAAATGCGCATTCGTACATTTATGAAATACTATCCAAATAATATACGCCCCGGCGTTACAAATCAAGATCTCCCCCCATCACCTGAGTTTGTAGATGGTTGTGCAGCAAGTAGGGCAGGGTATGAGCAACACGATGGTCAACAATATTAGGTGGATAAGAACATGAGTATAGAAAAGAAATACGAGCTTACGGAAGAAAGTGAGAAGGTTGATAATTCAAGATTTGGAAAGAAATATAACTGCACTCTTCATCGTATTCGTGCATTAAGAGACTTTGGTGATGTTAAAGCTGGTGACATTGGTGGTTTTATAGAGAAAGAAGACAATCTTTCTCATGAGGGTGATTGTTGGGTTTATGACGGTTCATACGTTTCCGGCAATGCTATGGTGAGTGGTGATGAAAAGATAAAAGATACGGTAGTGTGTGATGATAATGTTATTACGTATG
>NZ_CADDZX010000042.1:0-1587 GCF_902813205.1 Bartonella capreoli | reverse complement strand
CTATAGCTCCATAGATTCCACCGATTTTTGCAGCGCGTATTGTATTAAACTTTGCTACTGCTTTTTTTGCCGCTGCTTCCCCTGCAAGTTTCGCCTCTGCCCGTGTGGCACCTTGCGCTAATGCAGATTGAAATGCTTTTGCCTCTGCTCTACTTGCATAATCTGCAGCTGCACCTGAAGTTCTTGTGGCTGCCTTATTTATAGGGCTCATTACAGCTTTACCTACAGCTTTTGCTGCTGTAGGAGCACCACGTATAGCACTGGGAATAGCACGTCCAGTAGCAACTGCACCACGTCCAACAGCAGCAGGAGCAGCACGCATAGCAGCGGGAACAGCGCGTACAGCTGAAGGCATAGCGCGCATAGCAGCAGGAGCACCACGTATAGCAGCAAGTGCACCACGTCCAATAGCAGCACCACCCGCTACAACAGGGCCTCCAACTATTGCAGGAACTAGAGCTGCCACACCACCAGCTAAATTACCGGCGAAATAAGCATAAGGATGCTCTTTTGCCAACAATTTTTGATAATCACGCCTTCTTTTCACCCCGTCGTCATATTTTTCTTTCGCAAAAAGTGCCCCTATTTCATCATCATAGCCCAAAGTCGCTCCGTGAACTGTCCCCCATCCTAAAGCCTCCTTAATACTCGTTTTAGGGCTATCTTCTTGTGTCGTTGTTTTATTTTGTGTCGTTGTCCCATTATTGTTTGCGATAGGAACACTTTTATTTCCCTTATTTTTCGAGAAAAGTTCTCGGAGTTGTTCCGGAGTAAAATCATCTATATGACCAAGAACTTCAGTATTTTTACGATGAATAAGAGGAGGCCTTTCCGTCATAATGGGTTGTCTTAACTCAGCCATTGCTTTGTTTCCTTTTAATACGACCGTCACTATCACGGAATACATCACCTTCTGGTAATGTATCAAACTGTTCATCATCCATCACATATGACGGCAGATTTTGCTGCTCATCTTGCATTTGCTGTGCCTTATCTTGATTTTTATAAGCCTCAAGTCCGTATGCTTCTTGAACAAGTTTTTGAACAAGTTCAGGTGATACTTCTCCTTCACTAAAAAGAAGTATCCGCGTTGCTTTATTGGCTTTCTCGTAAGTATCAATAATCGTTTGGAAAGATTCTTTCATCTGCTCAGGTGAAAGGTCTTGCTCTAAAGCAGCTATAGAGTTCTGCAGTGCCATAAATTCAACGTTAGATAAGTTCCCAAAGCCCGATGCTCCATTTGGAGAATAATGTTTCATTTGTTGCAATTTATCAATTGCAATGTTTGCCTTAATAACATTAAGCATAGACTTAAATTGAGAAGCAGGTGTTCCTGGTATGAGCGATTCCCAATAACCCGAAAAACCAACAACGCTAGGATTTTTATCCAATTTTTCCTTTAATTTTTTTACCGTTCCAATTAACTGTTCTGCTTTAAAAGAACTGTTTGCAAATTCTGCTTTTTTCTTGTTCTCTTCATCTATTCTTTTACGCTCTGCATCGCTTCCTGGAATAAGTACAGAACGTAGGTTGCCATTTTCATCTTTGACAAACATATGTCCAAGCTCAGGCCTTGAACGCATATTG
>NZ_CADDZX010000041.1:0-1591 GCF_902813205.1 Bartonella capreoli | reverse complement strand
AGCACGAGACATTTTAAAGCATAACCAGAACGGAAAACGTTCTTGTGGATGGAAACCTATTAACAAGAAATCAGGATGATCTTAATGCAGTTTGGAAAGACAAATTGCAAAATCCTATTCCCTAACCTGATTTTTTCATCCCTAACCTTAAAAAAATAGTAATAAAATCAATAGGTTATATGGGTAAAAAAGTAAGTGGTGCCCAGACGCGGCCCGCTTATAATCAATAAAATCAATAGGTTACTGCAAAGGTAAGGGAATTTGTGCTTATTGATTTTATTAAGTTTTTTTGCATTCTATCCCGTACCTTTTTGAAGCTTTTCGATTGATTCCAGAGCCAATCTTTTGCGATCAGCAGTCTTTGTGTAAAGAGATGCCATACGGTCTTCTGTCCATCCAAAGATTGCCTTAAGTTGTGCAACCGTAGCCCCTGCATTGGCAGCTCTTGTTGCGGCTAATTTTCTCAAACCATGGGCTGATTTTTTTATTCCTGCTGCATTACAAGCATCTCTAAACAAGTTACCAAAAGCTTCTTTGGTAAGTTTTTTTCCCCCTTTCCCACAAATGAATGTTTCATCACCAATAGGACCCGTTTCAAGTGTTTTCGTTAATTCGGGTAAAATGGGAAGAAAAACATCTGTCTGAAATTTGCTTTTTTCTGTTTTTAAATGAATGATATTATCTTTAACATCCTTCCAACCGATGCGTACAACATCTCCCCGTCGTAAGCCTGTGTAGAGAAGAACATCAAGCCATACACGTTCATGTGTACCAAGAGGCCATTGTTTATAATATTTATTGATATCTTCTTCTGTCCAAGCAGGGAAACCATCCTTGTTTTTAAGAGATGGTCTTTTAACCCCTGCAGCAGGATTATCTTCCAAAAGCCCTTGTTCAATTGCCCATTTAAAAAGCCCATTAACTGCTTTTAGAAAATTCTGAGCATTTGCTGGTGTTTCCTTGCGTCTTTCAACACCAGCTATAATATGCGACTTTTTAATTGCTTTGTACGGAATATCTCCTATGGCATCTGATACTTTCATTAAAATGAGTTCTTTTTGTCTTTTCGTAGCATGAGCTAGGTTATGCCAGGTGAGGCTATTAAAATATTGTTTTAGAAGCCATATGAAACTACCTTCAACCAGTTTACCAGGTTTAGATTTAGGGAGCTTGTATCCTTGTAACTCAGAAAGAGCATCTTTATAATCGTCGACAAATTCTTGTGTACCATAGACTCCATGCACTCTACGCCTTTGACCATGGCCAATACGCACATACCATATAGTTTTACCATGGCGCGTGATTTCTTTGACAAGGTGAGGAGGCCGCGGTTTAGGCATGACAGGACCTTACATACCAATGTCATAATCAAAATCATCCTTTGAGAGATCTAGTAATCTGTCTGGATGGGTAGCTGTATTTGGTACGGTGATGTCAGGTTTAAGATAAATTAAGAGCTCACCAGTTGGTTTGATTTCAATTAACTCACAACCTTGCTTTTTAGCCTCTCGTAAAGCCCGAGCAATGGCTGGCTGTGTTATAGTAGGGTGGCGATGAGCCATGTTGAATTTCCTTAATTTTGAGTGCACTT
>NZ_CADDZX010000040.1:0-1736 GCF_902813205.1 Bartonella capreoli | reverse complement strand
CATCGAGTACAAATTGATTCAAGGAGAAAAAAATGAAACAAATCTTAAAATTATTGAGTGGAATAGCTTTGTTAAGTATCGCTGGATGTCAATTTAATAAACCTCCCTCAGGATATTTGGCTGCATGGGAGAAGCCTGGAGCGGACTTTACTGAGATAGGAAAAGCATTGTTAGAATGTGGCATGCCAACTCCTTATGATGTCGATCCAGAAAATAAAAAGCTAAGCAACAATACATATGCAACAATTTATGCTTGCATGATCCAAGATGGTTTCCGTTATAAAAATAAAGATGGGAATTGGTGTGAGAACTATAAATCTGAAAACCTTCCCATTTGTCAGCCTGGCGCTGTTATCCCGAGGCGCAGTGTCAAGAAGCGTTTAAATAGCCCGTTTTGTAAACAGAATCCAAAAGAATATGAGTGCTATCCTTAAGTGTTTCTGCGTTTGAAGAGCAACATTCCCCTTCCTTGCTTTTGCTTGGAAGGGTGGTTTTTTTGCTCATTCCACCATCAGTAATGGCAGCATCATTTTGACAGATGAAGCAGGGCAAAATACCCTGACAGGGCAAAATGGGGAACAAACAATCGCCTCCCTTAACCGTGACACGGCTACAGCTCATGAAGCTGTAGAAGCGCTTGATGGTGGCAGGCTGGAACAAATCGTCCATGAGAACCGTGAAATGGCGACGCAATTGCTTGAAGAAGGGTTTAAATACAGCGATGATTCCTATAAAACCATGTTTATCAAAAAGCACTCCATCGCCGTGGTGGATCGTGATGAAAAGGGAAATATTATCTATTTAACAGATGAAAATGGGAAACCTATAAAAGACAGTCGTGGACAAAAAATACCTCAGTCGCATTATTTAACGGCTGAGGAGAAGAAGCACCTACAAGCCGGTTCTGATGGTAAGGTTCATGTCTCTTTTAATGGCATTTTCACGCCACCAACTGAGGGAGGTGTTTATGCAGTGCAACATGCAGACAATCAAAATGAACCGCTTTATTTTGTTGTCTTCCCACAAGGAGACACAGCTGTATCAGAACTGATGGTAGCAGGCTATCAGAAGTTTCTGGAAAATGACTTCTTTGGCTTAACCAATTCAACACAGGAGGTACAGGATCTGCTAAAGAACTATGGGAATACAGGGCTGGAACTTTACGCTCATAGCCGTGGCGGTATGACAGTTTATAATGCCCTGAATTCTTTAGGACAACAAGGGATAAGCAATATAGCAGGCAACACAACTGTCAATCTTTATGCACCCGCTTCTAATGCTGCAGCAGTAGCAGATAAGTTAAACAGGCTAAATAATGGCAAACAAACCACGGTCGGTTTTGATGGGCATAGATATGACTTTGTAAGCCGAGTGATCGGCGGTAATGGCTATACCTACCAAACAGTGCCTACCGGTAGTAACAATTGGAAAGAGGCATACAAAATGTTCACAGATCCTAACAGTGTCCACAATTGTCTTGGAGATGCCAGTGATATATGTGGAAGACTTTATGGTTCATCTCATCGAGTACAAATTGATTCAAGGAGGAAAAAATGAAACAAATCTTAAGATTATTGAGTGCTATAGCTCTATTAAGTATCGCTGGATGTTCTTTAGGTAGGCCTGCCACATCATCTATAGGAATGTGGGAGAAGCCTGGAGCAGACTTTACTGAGATAGGAAAAGCACTGTTAGAATGTGGCATGCCAACTCCTTATGATGTCGATCCAGAAAAT
>NZ_CADDZX010000039.1:0-1801 GCF_902813205.1 Bartonella capreoli | reverse complement strand
TTTCGCATCTGTTCTAATTTCCTTAAATTAGCCCCGTACAGAGCGTTTTATGTTTCAGATGTGGAATTCATCAAAAAACTTCCAAATCTCTCTCTAAGGTGCCTTTCTGTCGATTTAAATGCATATCTAATCCAAAAATGATCAGCACTTTTCTCTATTTTGCTGTCTCAAATATTTTGCGAAGTTCTTTTTGAAAAGCTTCCAGACGTTCTGACGTTACCAATTTCTCCTGCCTCCTGCTCTCTAACTCGGGCTTTTGAAGATTTTTAAGAATACAACTAGCCCTTGTGCGAATACGGTTTTCAAGTTTTTCACAGTAATGATAAAAATCTGCTGTTGATGGCATAAAGGTCGTGTTTAACCCTTCTGCTTTTCCTTTCAAGGCATCCTTTGTAGCTGTTTGCAATACCCAGCTGCTTATGCCATCAAGAGCGTAGAAATACGCAAGTGATGTTGATTTTTCATCTGATCCCAATTGGCTTTTTAAACCACTTGAAAGGACAAGATACGCCGTCTGGATTTCTTCCTCAGTGGCTTTTTTCTCAAGTTTCTTCAAGGCATCATGGACCAATGAGGTAGCTTTCTTCGCTTCTGCAATCGATGGTTTTTGCCCCGTTTTCCAAAGGAACGGCGGTTCTTTCGTCATCCTCGAATAAAAATTTGAAAACATTATCTGAATTTTTGATATTGGACATGTGCTGTGCAACTCGATAATTCCACCCACGTTGTTGTTTTGTTTGTTCAACGCCTGGTTTTCCATAGTTTTTTCCTTTCTTAAGATCCTCGACAGCCTTTCTTACCCAGTTACGCCATGTTGCTGGCCAATCCGTTTTGGTTGCACCTTGACCAGACTTGGCTTTCCAATAATCCCGAAATTTTGCAATCTCGATTTTAACCCGCTCTGGAGGCAATCCCTCTTGAATGGCAAAATCGTAATCAGGTTCGAAATCCTCAGGAATGCGACATCCCCGTTTATCTCCAGACCGCTTGGTTTTCTTTTCAGTGCTTTTTTGCTGTGAAGCGGGTGATTGGTTTTCTGATGTGGGGGTATCGTGATCCAAATGCTGCTCAACAGCATCATCGGTTGTTTCACTTTGAACCGAAACTTCAGTTGCTAAATCTTCTGAAGCATTTTCTTTTTTTGATAACACGATAGTGTTAGTTTTTTTATATATGTTATTGTTAATGTGTTGTCGTGATGAAGTCATCATGTCATCATCATGACTTTGTGATGACATCATCATGATTTCATCGTGATCTTGTGATGAGTTATCTTTGTGCTTATTTCTTCTAGTATTCGCGGCTTTTATAGCCTTTTCTGAGCGCTTATTTAAATTATCATTGCAGTCTTTTAGCTCTTCTTCAACTTGCTGACTCCATAAACGGCCATCTTCTAAACGGATAATTTTTCCCTTACGCAACAAAAGATCTAGTGTCTTGTTAAGAGCATTTACTGAACAACCAATACGACGCGCTAATGTAGTAATCTCTTCCCAAATTGGTTCTTGTGCTCGATACATGAGAGCAGTGAGTGTCATATAAGTAGCTTTCTCTGCTGCACTTGTACCAGAAAAATCCATGATCCATTCTTCATAGAAATTTCGAACCCAAGGTAATTTAGTTGACATAGCTTTCCCCCTCTCTTTCTGAAGATATATTACTGATATCAAGATCAACTGCTGATGATGTGTACCACAAACGGCCACTCTCTAAACGAATGATATAACCACGGCTCATTAAAGATTCTAATATGTTTCGAAACGTCCACACTGAACAGCTGCACAAACTTGATAAATGAGAA
>NZ_CADDZX010000038.1:0-1874 GCF_902813205.1 Bartonella capreoli | reverse complement strand
TTTATCTTTTCTAAGGAAAATAATTGAAATGAAATACGGATTTGAAAAGCTGCTTTTATTATATTTTACAATAGCATAAAACAATATGCTACACTAGTTAATATAGAAAAATAAAATAACTAACTGAAAAAAATAATTTATATGATTTTATCACCACATAAATGCTTTTCTCATTCTATTCATATAACTAACTGATAATACTAATAAATTTCTTCTAAAAATAAGAAAATTCCTCTGTCGTTGGAACCAAAGATTGTATTTGACATTATCTTTTACGTCGCTTAAAAACTACAGATGTTTATTATTAAGAAAACTCTGCATTTTACTAAGTGGTTAAATTCCTTAAAAGACAGACAAGCACAAAAGAAAATTGCTACACGTATTTTGCGTCTTGAATATGGTCTTTTTGGTGATGCTAAATATTTTCACGGTATTGGAGAATTAAAAATAAATTATGGTCCTGGTTATCGAGTTTATTTTATAAAACAAGGGCAAGAAATTATTCTACTCCTTAATGGTGGTGATAAATCTACCCAACAAAAGGATATCGAAAAAGCCCTACAAATAGTAAAAGAGGTTAATGATGAAAATAACACCCTTTGACGCTAGCGAGTATTTCAAAACGCCTGAAGATTTTAAAGAATTATTACAAGATGCTTTAGAAACTAAAAACAGTGGCTATGTTTCGCATGTATTAGGCATTATTGCGCGCAAACAAGGAATGGCAACTGTTTCCAATAAAACAGGTTTAAATCGAGAATCTCTTTATCGCTCTTTAAGCGACAAAGGTGATCCTAAGCTCTCAACATTCCTTAATGTTTTGAGTTCTTTAAATTTACAAATTAGCCTAACACCCACTCAAAATGAAGAACATACATCTTTAGAAAAAGCTTAAAAACCCCTTCCCCTTTTTACAGAGGAAAGGTATGGTTATATCTTTTAAATTAAGCAGCCTTTGCAACAGAACTTTCTAAAACACGTCTCACTTCTGTTGTAACTGATTTGTAATGTTTAAGCTCGTTTTCGAGATCATTTACATCTGACAGACGTCTTGCAATTACTCCTAAAACTTTACCGATACCTGAGGGCGATTTAAATAAATCACGAGAAAATAATTCATGATCGAATCGTAATTGACTTTCGAGTTCCATCCAACGATCAATAATTTTAGCACGTAACACTGTGCTATAACCTGAGATTAAAATAAGGCATTCACGTTTAGGAAGATTGTAGCAGTTTTGCGTCTTTTTTTGCTTGTCTAAATAGGTGCCCTCAAATTTGAGGAGACCTCCTTCAGAGTATAATTCTTCAAGCATTTTCTTGATATCACGCATAACGTTGTCATGTCTTTTACCACACAATTTTACAATTTCACGGCTAGACATCGTCAGTGTAGTTTGTGTGTTCTTTACTAAATCGTTCATGATGAACTCCTATCGATTAAACGTTTTTGATTGACACTCAAAAAAGAGCGCCGGGTGCTCAAAAACACGGTCGATAGTCCGTCGTTATGCTTTCCCCATAAAGGGTATTGTATAGCATAACTACACCCGACAAGGTCACTATACGCTACACGCATACAATGAGTCAAAGTCTTAATAATGCACGGAAGACTGATTATTTCGGTAACCATCCGCTATCGATTCAGTGTTTTTGAAGCACCTGATTTGTACATAAACGCATTTCCTTAATCTTGTCAAGATTCTTTGCTAAAAGTTGTTTTATAAATTTCATAGCGATTGCCCTAATTTTCGCATCTGTTCTAATTTCCTTAAATTAGCCCCGTACAGAGCGTTTTATGTTTCAGATGTGGAATTCATCAAAAAACTTCCAAATCTCTCTCTAAGGTGCCTTTCTGTCGATTTAAATGCATA
>NZ_CADDZX010000037.1:0-2212 GCF_902813205.1 Bartonella capreoli | reverse complement strand
GGTGAATTTTCGTATAGGCACTTCTCAAAGATACGTAGATAAAAAAACAGGTGAAAAGGTAGAGAAAACAGAATGGCACTCTATCGTGGTTTTTAATCCACATCTTGCAAAGGTTGCACTTCAGTATCTGAGTAAAGGTTCCAAGGTTTATGTTGAAGGTCAATTACAGACGCGTAAATGGCAAGATAAAAGCGGGCAAACACACTACACAACAGAAATTATCTTACCGCAATATAAAGGGGAATTGAGGATCCTTGATAGTGTTCAAAAGGCTGAACCTGACATGGATGTTCAAAAGCAAACAACGACATGGGAGAGCGGTGGTCAAGAATATTTAGAAACAACTTTGGATGACAATATCCCGTTTTAATTAGGAAGGTTTTCTTATGAAGAAATGGAGAAACCATAGAATGACTATGCATCATGTTGTTACAGAGCAAGAAATGGATTCATTAAGAAATTGCGCAATGTATGTACAGCATTTTGATACGTCCATAGGTATTTTGTTAGGGACGTTCATAACTTTAGTTTTGGGGACAATATGGGATAAAAGCCATTTGGGAGAGAAAATAATAGTTTTTTTTGTAATAAGCGCTTTCCTTATGTGGCTCCTTTATTTGAAGCGAAAGACGCAATCCAAGATAGAGAGAATTTGGCAATATATTAAAAAGGCATCTGAGGGCGTGAATGAAAAAACGTAAAAAACGGGGAAGACCTAGAATAGAAGGTCAAATAAGAGAACCCAATGGACGTATCTCACGTGCAAATAAGCCTCGTAAGCCTGTTGATCAACAGACACTTGAAATGCGTGCCAAGCGTTATGGGATAAGCATTCAAGATGCGAAAAACCCGATTATGGGCACTTATGTAGGGCGGTTATATTTATTGGAAAAAAAGATTAATCAAGATCAGTATGATGCGTCACAGCAGTATATGCAGGTGTTAAACGATTATCGGTGTGCGAAAGGGTTTCCGGGGGCAGTTCATGACGATGTAGCTTCTAATCACGATCAAGATGGTCTTGAGAAGTGGATTGAGGTAGCAACTGATCGCTATGAAGCTATGCAAGAGGTTATCAGAGAAGCACAAGGTTTATATCGTCAGTATAATCTTTATGCTGCTTTGCAGTATATCGTTATTGAAGATCAACCAATGAAACATCTTGTTACTTCTCTATACATGGCTCTAAATGCTCTTCAGAAGTTTTTTTCGCAAAAGAGAGAAGCTTTGTAAGCTTTAAGAAGCGTCTTGAATATCAATAAGTGATGAACTCTTGAAGGTCTTTTATAATAACAATAAGGGTATCATTATCATTTTGAATGAATTTGATAGCATATTTCATTTGGGACAAGATTGTACGTTAAGCTGCAAATTAAGAGCTGTTAATACCGCGACTAAGGTTGAAAGTTTAGGATCACCATTTTCACTTAAAGAGCGATACAAACCACTTCGTGCGAGATCCGCTTCTTTTGCTAAAGCACTCATATTTT
The DNA here is from genome assembly GCF_902813205.1 of Bartonella capreoli. Lineage (NCBI taxonomy): Bacteria > Pseudomonadati > Pseudomonadota > Alphaproteobacteria > Hyphomicrobiales > Bartonellaceae > Bartonella > Bartonella capreoli. The sequence continues at coordinate 722 of NZ_CADDZX010000037.1, read as the reverse complement.
GAGCTCGAGCAACAATACCAAGAGCGTCAGCAATATGAGCTACGTCACCTGTTTTAAAAGCTTCATTTAAGAAGATTTGCTGTTCTTCAGAAGTTTTTAGATATTCTTCAGGTTTAAATGGTGTTACCTTCATCAGTACACTCCTTTTTTAGTTTCAACGCTTTTTCAATATCTTTTTGCTGTGTTGATTTATCTCCACCACATAACAAAAGGATAAATTCAGAACCGCTTTTGAAGAAATAAACCCGGTAACCGGCTCCATAGTGGATACGTAATTCACCGATACCATTAAAAAATTTTACATCACCTAATAAATCTCGGTTTAAACGTGTGATACGTTCAAGAATAATAGCTTTAACACTTTTGTCTTTGAGCTTCTTAAGCCAAGTATCGAATTCTTTAGTTTTATGAATGCGTATCATGTGTATACTATAGTGAACACATGACATTTTGTCAAATGAAATCCTTTATTTTAAATGTGTGATTTTACGCTTTGGAGTTACCATATTTAGGTAGAATGAGATAAAAAATACCATATCGTGATTTTTGAGTTGACAAGGTGGTAGAAATGGTATTTAATGACATCGCGGCACTAGTCGTATTGTGCCTAAAATTAGATTTATAATATAATTTTTATTTCTTGCTATGCTACGGAAAGCCCTGCGTTTGCAGGGTTTTTTGTTAGGATAATCAAGTTTAGTTGTTTTTATTTATTGACGATT
>NZ_CADDZX010000036.1:0-2395 GCF_902813205.1 Bartonella capreoli | reverse complement strand
TTTCGCATCTGTTCTAATTTCCTTAAATTAGCCCCGTACAGAGCGTTTTATGTTTCAGATGTGGAATTCATCAAAAAACTTCCAAATCTCTCTCTAAGGTGCCTTTCTGTCGATTTAAATGCATATCCAATCCAAAAGTGATCAGCACTTCTCTCTATTTTGCTGTTCTAAAACTCATCAAGCCGTTTTTGTGAATGGAATGACATTCTCTCGTCTCTCCTGTTCTTTCAGTGCCTTTGCTTGTGTATTTTCAATCGCTCTGTGCACATACCAAACTCTGCCAAGCACATCACTTTCTAGCTTCTGACAATAGGAAACAAGTTCTGCACATGTGGGCATGAATACCTTTGATATCTCCTTGACCTGACCGGCGAGAATATTTTCAACAGCTTTTGCAAGAGCGTATGCTGAAACTTGTTTGAGTGTCAGCTTGTAGGATGAAGAAACTACATTGGGATCTGTGTTAGCTGGAACTCTCAAACTTGAGAGAAAAAAAGCAGCTTTCTTAACCTGTTCATCCGAAGCTTTCACACTGAACAATCTCTGTAGATGGTTGCAAGCATCCAAGACTCTTTCTTCCTCCTGCTTCGTCAATTCGCTCCCACTCTTGAAGGTCGATGGATACCCTCGGTTGATCCTCTTCATAATCATCTCCAGATGAAAAATTATGTCTGGAACTTTCGAAACTTTCTGTAAGACGTTCGGTGAAACTTTTTTGTCGCTGAGAATAATTTCCATACCTACCATTTTGTTTTTCCTTTTCCAGTTTCGCTTTTTTCTTAGCTAAAATTCCATAGTCAGAAGTAACCCAGTTGTACCATGTCAGTTGCCAATCCGTTTTGGTTGCATCCTTTCCCGTCTTGGCTATCCAGAAGTTTTTAAATCTCTCAAACTCTAACAACGCCTCATTCTCCGTTAAGCCCTTGTCGATTGCGTATTGCAAGTCAGGTTCGAAATCCTCAGGCAATCGGCATCCCCGTTCACTCCTAGACCGCTTGGTTTTCTTTTCAGTGCTTTTTTGCTGTGAAACGGATGATTGGTTTTCTGATGTGGGGGTATCGTGATCCAACTGCTGCTCAACAGCATCATCGGTTGTTTCACTTTGAACCGAAACTTCAGTTGCTAAATCTTCTGAAGCATTTTCTTTTTTTGATAACACGATAGTGTTAGTTTTTTTATATATGTGATTGTGATTGTGATTGGCATCAACAAGCATAGCGTTAGCATCATGCTTAGCATTGCTTGTGCATTGATTAAGCATATCACTAGCGTTTTCATCATCACTGATTGTTAATGAATCATCTAACTTTTTTTGTTTGTCCCATCTCGCCTTTGCTGCTTTGGAAGCTCTTTCTGAAAGCTTATTTAAGTGCTCACTGCAATCTTTTAACTCTTCTTCAATTTGCAAACTCCATAAACGGCCATCTTCTAAACGAACGATTTTTTGATCACGCAATAAAAAATCTAATGCCTTATTAAAAGCTTTAACCGAGCAACCCGCACTGTGTGCCAATTTACTTTGATCACAAAAAATAGGTTCACCACTTCTACGCATGTGCCATTGCAATATTACGTATGTTGCTATCTGAAATGCTTTCATTCCACTCGTATCGGCAAGGCAATCAGATGGAAAACTTCGCACCCAAGGTAATTTAGTTGACATAACTTCCCCCCTATTTTTCTGAAGGTGTATTACTGATATCAAGATCAAATGCTAATGAGGTATGCCATAAGCTGCCATCTTCTAAACGAGTAATATGACCACAGCTAATCAAAGCTTTTAATATCTTTCGAAACGTCTGCACTGAACAGCCACACAAATTTGTTAATTGAGAAATATTGTTTAAAATAGGTACGCCCTTACTAATCATGAGCAACACCAATGTTGTGTAAACAGCAGCTTCTGCTGCTTTCAAACCTTCAAGCTCTTGTAAAAATTGATTATGATAAAACTTTACCCAGGGTGTTTGAGTGGCCATCACATATCTCCTTCTTTCTTTAAGTATAAAATTACCCAGCCTGTCTTCGTGCCTAAACTAAAGACAAGGAACGGTTTGTGAATAAAAACTCATTTTTAATGGCGATGATCATCACGCCCTATCTGTTGCACTCACTTTGAGTGGAAGCACTCACATCACCCTCTGCGTCATCGCCAAAATGCTTACCCGAACAGATCTTTTGAACGCCGTAAATATGAGCATTGCCAGCAACTTCTGCATCACCGGAAATTTCTGTTTCGCCGTAAACCTGTGCATTACCATAAACCAGTGCATTGCCGTGAACATGTGCACCAAAATAAATACATGCACGGCCATAAATTCGAGCATTACCGTTAACATATGAACTGCCGTAAACCTGAGCATCACCGTAAACACGTGCATCGCCACCAATTACT
>NZ_CADDZX010000035.1:0-2404 GCF_902813205.1 Bartonella capreoli | reverse complement strand
ATAACTCAAATTTTCTTTTTATAGTTTCATAATTTTTCATATGATCCCCTACTATCTACAATAATATAACCTAAACAAATAAATTTTTCATAAAATATTTTCCGTTTTACGTTATTTTGTATATTGATATTACCGTAAAACGAAAATATAAAAACCCCATAAAGTAAAAAGAACCATTTACCAACATGAATGAGAGGGGATGAAAATGAATGAACAGCTTTTTGTGAATGCTGATGAGATCTTGTTGATTGTGTCTACTTATGATGAGTACGACGCTAGACCTGGACCACTGGATGGAACTGAAATCATGAACATGGTCAACCAGATAGAAAGCGTTGTAAGCATTCTTCGTATTGATCTTCAGTCAAATCGCTATGATGATATTTCAGAAGACGTTGCTGAACTTTATGTTCAAAAGTACTTAGATGATTATAGCCATTATTATTTTTTAGAGGATGCCCCATATCCTTTTATAGCTCACAGCTGGGCATACAGTGATGTCTTAGACAAGATAGAAGAACGGGAAAGTACAAATCCATTCTACAGTACTTATCGGCAATAACCCTTTTTTCTCAACACATTTGAAAACTAATCCAAACACTATGAGGTCTGCAATGGAAATGCCTATCGCTATTTGGAACCACACAATTAATCAAGAAACCATACAAACAGTCAATGCACGCGAATTGTATACGTTTTTGGAAGTTAATTTCAATTTTAACGATTGGATAGCTTACCGTATTAAAGAGTATGGTTTCTTAGAAAACAAAGACTTTGTGAGTTTTATTCAAATTTTAGTAAAATCAAAACAAAACACTCGTCCAAGCATGGAATATTACCTTACTTTAGAAATGGCAAAAGAACTTGCTATGATTGAGCGTAATGAAAAGGGGAAACAAGCTCGTCAATATTTCATTGAGTGCGAACGAAAAACAAAACAAATGACACCTCCTCAAATTGACTATTCTGATCCTCAAGTCATGTTAGGTGTTTTGACATACTTAAAAAATGAAAGTGAACGCAAAGATCATATCATTGCTCAGTTAACCCCAAAGACAGAAAAACTTGAACGTTTAGAACGCTCTGATGATTTGCTTGATATAAATGATGCAGCAGAAAAGTTAGGCATGCGCCTTGAAGATTTAGCGAATTATTTGATCAATCATCGTTGGATTTATTGCCGTACTGATAAAAGTTTGGTGCCTTATTATAGTAAAATCAATGAAGGACTAATGGGGTATATACCAAAAACCATTCAAACCATCAGCGGAAGAAAAAAGAGCGTTCCTAGTGCAAAGATCACATCCAAAGGATTAAAACGTCTGAGTATGATGCTCCAAAAACAGATCCGTACTCAAGAAGAGATTAACGGCTTTGCTAATGCCGAAATTGCTGACTTTAAAAGAACAGCAACAACCCTTTCTTCTCAACACATCTAACATCCCAAAACACACCCTTTTCAACACACGCGTGCTTCACGCCACAGGTGGGGTGTACCCAAAGTTAAGGAAAATAACAATGACATCTTCTCTCGTAGCAACAGTGGCACAAAAATATAAGTTATCAGAACAAGAGTTTCGTGAAGCAATTTTCAAAACTTGTATCAGCTGTGATATCTCTAATGCTGAGTTTTTAGTCTTTATTTATCTTGCCAATGATTATGGATTAAATCCCTTAAGAAAAGAAATATATGCCATCCCTAAAAGAGGGGGCGGTATTATACCGGTTGTCGGTTATAGGGGATGGCTCAAAATTATACATTCACATCCTAACTATAGAAAAAAGAAAATTACAGAAAACTTTGATAAAGAAGGAAAATTGTTTTCTGCTACATGCGCCATATATTTTAAGAACGATCCAGAGCCATTTGAACTTACAGAATATCTCAAAGAATGTAAGCGAAATACAGAACCTTGGAATCAATGGCCTGCTCGTATGTTGCGTCATAAGGCACTTATACAATGCGCATGCTATGCATTCGGTTTTTCTGGTATTTACGATAAAGACGAAGCTGAACGCTTCAATGAAACTCATATTAATGAAATTAACTACACCCCCCAAAACGAGAGGGTTTCTGATGATTTACTTGCGCAAATCAAAAAATTAATGGAACAAACAAAAACAGAAGAAGCAAAAATACTTTCTTATGCAAAGATCACAAATCTCGCAGAAATGTCTCATGAGACAGGGCAAATTGTTTTAAGGCGTTTAAAAACAAAACAACACTTACAAATGAATGAAGCACAACAAGCTTTACCTTTACCAAACACACCAACTCAACAAGCTTCAATGGGGGTGTGATATGGAACAAAGAACAGCAGAATGGTTTCAAGCTCGTTTAGGTAAAGTCACAGCTTCAAACATTAGCAGCATTATCAATAAAACAGCAAAGGGCTTACCTACA
>NZ_CADDZX010000034.1:0-2486 GCF_902813205.1 Bartonella capreoli | reverse complement strand
ATCTGCTAAAGAACTATGGGAATACAGGGCTGGAACTTTACGCTCATAGCCGTGGCGGTATGACAGTTTATAATGCCCTGAATTCTTTAGGACAACAAGGGATAAGCAATATAGCAGGCAACACAACCGTCAATCTTTATGCACCCGCTTCTAATGCTGCAGCAGTAGCAGATAAGTTAAACAGGCTAAATAATGGCAAACAAACCACGGTCGGTTTTGATGGGCATAGATATGACTTTGTAAGCCGAGTAATCGGCGGTAATGGCTATACCTACCAGACAGTGCCTACCGGCAGTAACAATTGGAAAGAGGCATGGGAAATGTTCACAGATCCTAACAATGTCCACACTTGTCTTGGAAATGCGAGTGATATGTGCCAAAAGCGCTATGGTCTTTCTCATCGAGTACAAATTGATTCAAGGAGAAAAAAATGAAACAAATCTTAAAATTATTGAGTGGAATAGCTTTGTTAAGTATCGCTGGATGTTCTTTAGGTGGGCCTCCTACAGGATCTTTGGCTGCATGGGAGAAGCCTGGAGCGGACTTTACTGAGGTAGGAAAAGCATTGTTAGAATGTGGCATGCCAACTCCTTATGATATGGATCCAGAAAATCAAAAACGAAGTATCAATGCTAAAGCAACAATTTATGCTTGCATGATCCAAGATGGTTTCCGTGATAAAGTAGGAGGGGGGACTTGGTGTGAGAACTATAAATCTGAAAACCTTCCCATTTGTCAGCCTGGCGCTGTTATCCCGAGGCGCAGTGTCAAGAAGCGCTTAAATAGCCCGTTTTGTAAACAGCATCCAGAACAATATGAGTGCTATCCTTAAGTGTTTCTGCGTTTGAAGACCAACAATCCCCCTTCCTTGCTTTTGCTTGGAAGGGTGGTTTTTTGCTCATTCCACCATCAGCAATGACAGCATCATCTTGACAGATGAAGCAGGGCAAAAGACCCTGACAGGGCAAAATGGGGAACAAACAATCGCCTCCCTTAACCGTGACACCGCTACAGCTCATCAAGTTGTACAAGCGCTTGATGGTGGCAGGCTGGAACAAATCGTCCATGAGAACCGTGAAATGGCAACGCAATTGCTTGAAGAAGGATTTAAATACAGCGATGACTCCTATAAAACCATGTTTATCAAAAAGCACTCCATCGCCGTGGTGGATCGTGATGAAAAGGGAAATATTATCTATCTCAAAGATGAAAATGGGCGGTATATAAAAAACAGTCGTGGACAGAAAATACCTCAGTCGCATTATTTAACGGATGAAGAGAAGAAGCACCTACAAGCCAGTTCTGATGGTAAGGTTCATGTCTCTTTTAATGGCATTTTTACACCACCAACTGAGGGAGGTGTTTATGCAGTGCAACATGCAGACAATCAAAATGAACCGCTTTATTTTGTTGTCTTCCCACAAGGAGACACGGCTGTATCAGAACTGATGGTAGCAGGCTATCAGAAGTTTCTGGAAAATGACTTCTTTGGCTTAACCAATTCAACACAGGAGGTACAGGATCTGCTAAAGAACTATGGGAATACAGGGCTGGAACTTTACGCTCATAGCCGTGGCGGTATGACAGTTTATAATGCCCTGAATTCTTTAGGACAACAAGGGATAAGCAATATAGCAGGCAACACAACTGTCAATCTTTATGCACCCGCTTCTAATGCTGCAGCAGTAGCAGATAAGTTAAACAGGCTAAATAATGGCAAACAAACCACGGTCGGTTTTGATGGGCATAGATATGACTTTGTAAGCCGAGTGATCGGCGGTAATGGCTATACCTACCAAACAGTGCCTACCGGTAGTAACAATTGGAAAGAGGCATACAAAATGTTCACAGATCCTAACAGTGTCCACACTTGTCTTGGAGATGCGAGTTATATATGCCAAAAGCACTATGGCGTATCCCATCGAGTACAAATTGATTCAAGGAGGAAAAAATGAAACAAATCTTAAAATTATTGAGTGGAATAGCTTTGTTAAGTATCGCTGGATGTCAATTTAATAAACCTCCCTTAGGATATTTGGCTGCATGGGAGAAGCCTGGAGCGGACTTTACTGAGGTAGGAAAAGCATTGTTAGAATGTGGCATGCCAACTCCCTTTGATAAAGATCCAGAAAATAAAAAGCTAAGCAACAATGCATTAGCAGCCATTGATGCATGCATGATCCAAGATGGTTTCCGTTATAAAGATGAAGAGGTATCGAATATGGGGGGATGGTGTTATATTTTTAGAGAGGAAAACCTTCCCATTTGTCAACCTGGCGCTGTTATCCCGAGGCGCAGTGTCAAGAAGCGCTTAAATAGCCCGTTTTGTAAACAGTATAAAAATAGTCGTAAATGCCAGCCTTAAGTCTTTCTGCATTTGAAGACCAACAATTCCCCTTCCTTGCTTTTGCTTGGAAGGGTGGTTTTTTTGCTCATTCCACCATCTCAACGCTGTATGTGAAGCAATATGATGTAGGGAATACACT
>NZ_CADDZX010000033.1:0-2491 GCF_902813205.1 Bartonella capreoli | reverse complement strand
CAATATGCGTTCAAGGCCTGAGCTTGGACATATGTTTGTCAAAGATGAAAATGGCAACCTACGTTCTGTACTTATTCCAGGAAGCGATGCAGAGCGTAAAAGAATAGATGAAGAGAACAAGAAAAAAATAGAATTTGCAGACAAATCTTTTGAAGCAGAACAGTTAATTGGAATGGTAGAAAAATTAAAGGAAAAATTGGATAAAAATCCTGGCATTGTTGGCATGATTGGTTATTGGGAATCTTTCCTTCCAGGAACAGATGCATCTCGATTTAAGTCTATGCTTAATGTTATTAAGGCAAACATTGCAATTGATAAATTGCAAAAAATGAAACATTATTCTCCAAATGGAGCATCGGGCTTTGGGAGCTTGTCTAGCGTTGAATTTATGGCACTGCAGAACTCTATAGCTGCTTTAGAGCAAGACCTTTCACCTGAGCAGATGAAAGAATCTTTCCAAACGATTATTGATACTTACAAGAAAGCCAATAAAGCAACGCGGATACTTCTTTTTAGTGAAGGAGAAGTATCACCTGAACTTGTTCAAAAACTTGTTCAAGAAGCATACGGACCGGAGGCTTATCAAAATCAAGATAAGGCACAGCAAATGCAAGATGAGCAGCAAAATCTGCCGTCATATGTGATGGATTATGCGCAACGCGAAGCACTACCAGAAGGCGCAGAATATTTTGATCATATAGGTATCAAAAGAAGGAAACAAACCAATGGCTGAGTTAAGACAACCCATTATGAATGAAAAGCTTCCTCTTCGTCGGAATAGTGACAATCCTTTTTTGGTTGATAAACGATTAGTCGATAAGCGATTACTTGATACAAATTATTATAACGATCCGATCGTTGGTCATATAAGTGACTATACACCAGAACAGCGTTTACAGATTTTATCCAAAAATAAGGGAAATAAAAGTCTTTCTATCGCAAGTAATAATAAACCAACGACACAAAATAAAACAACGACACAAGAAGATAGCCCTAAAACGAGTATTAAGGAGGCTTTAGGATGGGGGTCAGTTCACGGATTGACTTTAGGCTATGATGATGAAATAGCGGCAGGAGTATCAGCAGCTGTTGGGAAAGAAAAATATGACGACGTAGTAAAGAGACGGCGTGACTATCAAAAATTGCTAGAAAAAGAGCATCCTTATGCTTATTACACCGGTAATGTAGTTGGTGGATTGGTAACCTTAGTTCCTGCAATAGTTGGAGGCCCTGTTGTAGCAGGTGGTGCTGCTATTGGACGTGGTGCACTTGCTGCTGCACGCGCTGCTCCTGCTATTGGACGTGGTATAGCTGCTGCTATACGTGGTGCTCCTGCTGCTATGCGTGCTATTCCTTCAGTTGTACGCGCTGCTCCTACAGCTATACGTGCTGCTCCTGCTGCTGTTGGACGTGGTGCACTTGCTACTGGACGTGCTATTCCCAGTGCTATACGCGCTGCTCCTACAGGTGCAAAAGCTGTAGGTAAAGCTGTAATGAGCCCTATAAATAAGGCAGCCACAAGAACTTCAGGTGCAGCTGCAGATTATGCAAGTAGAGCAGAGGCAAAAGCATTTCACTCTGCATTAGCGCAAGGTGCCACACGGGCAGAGGCGAAACTTGCAGGGGAAGCAGCGGCAAAAAAAGCAGTAGCAAAGTTTAATACAATACGCGCTGCAAAAATCGGTGGAATCTATGGAGCTATAGCAGGAAGTGGTGAAGGGGAAGGTTGGGGGAATACTATAGTCACTACTGGATTTGGTGGGTTATTTGGTGGTGCTGCGCCCTTTGCTCTATCAGCAGCAGCGCCTCTTGTCACAAAACCAGCTAGTGCAACGACTTCTTTTGTTAAAAAAACGCTTCCCAAATGGGTTCGTGGAAGTCAACCAGGTGAAGTTCAAATAAGCAACAAAGCGCTTAAAGAGATAATTGGTGCTTTAGACAATGCAGGTATTCAGGATCTTGAGAAGGCCTTAAAGTGGAAAGGTCCTGATTCAATGATTATTGATTTGAGTGATCAGCTTGCTGCACGGGCTTTAAGAGAGGCAAAAAAAGACTATCCTACACATTCAATAATGAGCAATCGTTTAGGAGCTAGGCAAGCTGAAAGTACTCAACGTGTAAGGGAAAGGCTGAATGAAGCACTTGGTGAGAAAGTCAATACACTTGATTTAAAGCAAGACATTATTAACAACGCAAAAAGAGAGGCTGAACCGCTCTATGAAAAGGCATTTACTGCACCCATTGCAGAGTCTGTTGTGAAGGATTTACAGCTTTTAGAGGACAGTCCTGCGTTTAATGATGCACGTAAAAAAGCAATTGCAGGCTTGTTGAATGTGGCAGATGAAACAGTTAGAGCAAATCGTAAAAATCCAGAACTGAGTATGCGGATTTTGCACAGAATAAAGGGGGACATCGATAATCAGATTAAATTAGCTCTTAGAGAAGACAATCAAACACATGCTGCAGATTTGATGAATGTGAAGGAACGTCT
>NZ_CADDZX010000032.1:0-2540 GCF_902813205.1 Bartonella capreoli | reverse complement strand
GTTTAAAGGAGGGCACGGCATCTATCTCAAGAGGGGACATGCTTTGTTAACAAATGTCACTATGACTTATAAAGGTCATGAGAAAAATACTACTTTCCTAAAGGTTGAGGCAACGAAGGTTTTCAATTCAAAGAATGAAAGGGTTTTAAACACGGCAGATATTAGGGTGACGGGGATTAAAATCGACGGAAAGGGGTATGGACAGGGGGTTTATGTGGCTAATGGGGGGCGTGTGATGTTACAAAGTGCGCTCCTTTCTAATGTCATAAATGGGGTGAGTGTGGCTAATGGGGAATTCTGGATGAAGGGAGGGGAGATTGCCTTTAAGGGAGACTACGGCGTTAGTCTCTCAACGGGGAAGGTTGTCTTAAAGGGTGTTATTATGGAGTATAAGGGGAATAACAGGGGCGCTAAGGGGGCTAATACTGCTTCTCCAAACTTCATCAAGGTTGAAGGAAAAGGGGCAAATCTTGTAGCAATAAAGGTGATGTTCACAGGAAATGAAGCACGACAGGGGGTAAGGGTCGCAAATGAGGGACATGTGACGCTAAAACATATGTTTTTTTGCATTGTGTGTGAGTGTTTTGTTTATTTTTTCTTGTTTTGAATAGAATGCCTTCAGGGGGATTTTGTTTAGGGGTTTGAGACGTTCAGGTATGGTTTTGTTTTGATTTTCTTTTTTTTAAAGAATAGTTTTTCTCTTTTAATCTGAAAGGTTTCAAGAGCATAGTGGGTTATGGTTATGCGTCGTGTGTTCAATCATCATGTTTGTTTGTGTGTGTTATCGACAGCTATTCTAGCTGGTCTTGCTCTTATGACTTCTCAGAATAAGGTCTATGCTGCACAGAATTGTGAGGGGGTGGATAGTGGTAGGGAGAATCAGCCAATTGTGTGTGATGGTGGGGAAAAGGGGACGGGGTGGGGTGTTGATGGTGGATGGGGTGAGCTGAGTGGTACGAATCGAAATATAGATATGAGTGGGCACCCTCGTGATGAGGCTGCTGTGACGGTGTACAATAAGAGTGGGGGGGAGACAAAGATTATGATAAAGAGTAAGCTGACGGTTAGGGATAGTAGGAGTAAGAATAATAATCCGGCGATTAAGGTGTATAATAAAGGGGAGTTGGCGTTGGTGGGGGGTGTTGATGTTACGGAGGTGAAGAAGGGGATAGTGGTTGATGGTAGAGGGTCTTCTGTTATGGTAATGACAGGATCGATTGGGGTGAAGACAGGGGGAGGTCCTGTGATTGAGGTGAAGAATGGGGGGGAGGTGATGTTGATGAAGGAGGTGAAGGTGACGGGGAGTGGGAATGTAAATGGGGTGGGGGTGTTGATCGAGAATGGGGGGAAGGTGATGTTGATGGAGGGGGTGACGATGAAGAATGTCAAAATGGGGATGAAGATTAAGGGGAATGGGAATGCGAGTGTAAAAGGGGGAGGGGCGACGATTGAGGTTGGGCAGAGTGGGACGGGGATGGAGGTGGAGGGGAATGCTAATGTGATGGAGCTTAATATTAATGGAAGTGGGGGAAAGGGGACGGGGGTGGTGAAGATGGGGGAGGGGACGTTGACGTTGACGAGTGTGAAGTTGATGCAGCTTGAAACGGGGGCAAGGGTGACGAATGGGACGTTGACGTTGAATGGGGGGTCGAAGATTGATGTTACGAGGGGTGGGACGGGGTTTAATGTGAGTGGGGGGAAGGTGGTGATGATGGGTGGATCGATTACGGGAAATGGGAGTGGGGGGACAACGGGGGTGGTGATTAATGGGAGGACGGCTAATGTGACGTTGGAGGGGGTGAATATTTCAAAGTTTGCAACGGGGGTGGAGGTGAGTAAGGGGACGTTGAAGTTGGAGGGGAAGACGACGATTGAGGTTGGGGCAGGAGGGAAGGGGATGGAGGTGGGTGGGAGTGGGACGGTGATGATGGGTGGGATGACGACGATTACGGTGAAGGGAAGTGGGACGGGGATGTATGTGACGGGGGGAGAGGTGACGATGATGGAGGGTGGGAGTTTGACGATTACGGGAAGTGGGAGTACGGGGACAACGGGGGTATATGTGAAGGGGGGGACGGCTACTGTGACGTTGGAGAGGGTGAATATTTCAAATGTTGGTGAGGGGGTGCAGATGGAGGCAGGTGAGAGCTTGACGGTGGAGGGGGGGACAAGGATTAATTTTACGGGGGAGTATGGGATAAAGCTGGGGAAAGGGGTGAGGGCTGAGTTGACAAAGGTGACGATTGAGGGAAGTGGGAAGGGGGATGGGGTGTTGATGACGGGGAGCACGGGGACATTGACGATGACTGGGGTAAATATTTCAAATGTTGAGAGGGGGATATATATGGAGGCAGGTGAGAGCTTGATGGTGGAGGATGGGACAAGGATTGAGTTTACGGGGGATTATGGGGTGTATGTGGGTAAAATTAATAATGAATTTTGCTCAAGTCATAATGCAAAAGTGGCTTTGTTTTCATGGGTTTTTTAATGCTTTTTTTGGCAAGTCATTACAAAATTTGTAAAGGATATAATGTATTAGA
>NZ_CADDZX010000031.1:0-2598 GCF_902813205.1 Bartonella capreoli | reverse complement strand
TGAGTGGTGATGAAAAGATAAAAGATACGGTAGTGTGTGATGATAATGTTATTACGTATGAAATGACATTCATGACACCACAGGAGTATATGGCCTCTCTTTCACGGTTACATAGGTTTTGGAAGCGACTTTTTTATTATTGGCAGTACAGAATATGGATTTAATTATCAGGGATATTTGTACAATAACTTAAACAAGATAAAAAATAAGGAAAGAAAAATGAAAAAAAGACCAGGTTATAGTTTTAGCACTTCAGATGATTTAATATATGCAATGGGTTTACCAGATGGTTGCACGATCATTTTTAGTGATGATGGTTGGAACTTTTCTTTTGATAAAAGCAATCATTTAATAGCCAAAAGTGCTTCAGGTCCAGCGTTATCCATAGAGGTACATGGTGGCACACAAGTTTTTAAAGAGAAATTTAAGGGATTATTCGAACGACACAATCAGCGTGCCGCATGTTAAATGCAGCACCTTGTGATTGATATGCTTTTAATAGGTCTGTCTGAATGTCCATTTCATCCCATGCTGTTTTAATGTATTTAGCTTCGTCTCGAGCGGAACGTAAAAACATCCCTTCTAAAAAAATATTAGTGTCAAAAACTTCTGTAAAGTCACATGTCGGAGAAAATTGAAAAGTGAGTTTAATAGAAGCTCCCTGCGTACGATCAATATCTGCCCAAAATTGTATACCCATGATAGCAAAACATTTTGTATAGGCTGGAATATTTATACTTTTTAATGATACTTTTGACATCGGTTTTTCAGGCGGACTTATTAAGTGAACTCTATCAACAATGTTGTGGCAATAAAGTGCAGAAGGTGCATTAAATATGCCAATGGAAAGAAACACTTTAAACCAAGAATCATCATCTTCCCAATTATTATCGGTATATGGGTCTGGATGGTAAACACCGGAAATAGAGTGCAATTTAATATCGAAAGGAGTTGTATTTTGAAAATTGAACCATACGATAGAATCAGCAAATGTCTCATAACAAGACGTAATAATTAGAGATTTTGGTGAAGTACTGATTATTTTGTTATCTGCATTTTGAGTTGCATCATTATTAGACATTGGCTGTGTTCCCTATAAAAATGTTTAGAGCTTTGTTGAATAGAAGCATTGCAATTCTGATTTTACATATTTTCTTCCCACCACTTTTTTCAAAACCATAATGATGAAACGATTTTATAAAACATTTTCAATGAAACGTCAGATGCCTAACATGATTCCTTTTCTTGATCTAGATACGAAGACAGGCTGGGCAATTTTATACTTAAAGAAAGAAGGAGATGCACATGTCTAATGTTATGCCGTGGATAAGATTCTACCTAGATGACTGGGCCAGCGGTACAGATGGAATGACACCAGAGCAAAGAGGAATTTATATTATGCTTCTTATTCGCATGTATGACAAAAAGTCACCTGTGAAAGAAGATTTTAAAACGCTTTCACGTGTATGTAATTGCACTGAAAAAAAATTCACAACTGTTGTCGATTATTTAATGAAAAATAACAAACTCATCCAAACAACAGATAAAGGATTATGGAATCTTCGTGTTGAGGAAGAGTTAAAAGACTTTACGGATAAACAAGAGCATATATCGCAAGTACGTAGTGAAGCTGGGAAAAAAGGTGCACAAGCAAAAATGCTTAAAAAACAATTTGCTAACGATTATGTTGAAGCAAATGGTAAGCAAAACGATTTTTTGCTTCAAGCAAACGATAAGCAAAATCAAGCTATCCAGAATCAGAATCAGATATATAAAAAAACTAACACTATCGTGTTATCAAAAAAAGAAAATGCTTCAGAAGATTTAGCAACTGAAGTTTCGGTTCAAAGTGAAACAACCGATGATGCTGTTGAGCAGCAGTTGGATCACAATACACCCTCATCAGAAAACCAAACACCCGTTTCACAGCAAAAAAGCACTCAAAAGAAAACCAAGCGGTCTAGGAGTGAACGGGGATGCCGATTGCCTCATGATTTTGAACCTGATCTGGAATACGCAATCGACAAGGGCTTAACGCATGATGAGGCGTCGTTAGAGTTTGAGAAATTTAAAAACTACTGGCTGGCTAAGTCTGGTCAAGGTGCAATCAAAAAGGATTGGAAACTGACATGGTACAACTGGGTTATTTCCGACTATGGACTTTTAGCTCAGAAAAAAGCGAAACTGGAAAAGGAAAAACGAAATGGTAGGGATGGAAATTATTCTCAGCGACAAAAAAGTTTCACCGAACGTCTTACAGAAAGTTTCGAAAGTTTCAGACATGATTTTTCATCTGGAGATGATCATGAAGAGGATCAGTCGAGGGTATCCATCGACCTTCAAGAGTGGGAGCGAATTGACGAAGCAGGAGGAAGAAAGAGTCTTGGATGCTTGCAACCATCTACAGAGATTGTTCAGTGTGAAAGCTTCGGATGAACAGGTTAAGAAAGCTGCTTTTTTTCTCTCAAGTTTGAGAGTTCCAGCTAACACAGATCCCAATGTAGTTTCTTCATCCTACAAGCTGACACTCAAACAAGTTTCAGCATACGCTCTTGCAAAAGCTGTTGAAAATATTCTCGCCGGTCAGGTCAAGGAGAT
>NZ_CADDZX010000030.1:0-2620 GCF_902813205.1 Bartonella capreoli | reverse complement strand
TATTATGGAGTATAAGGGGAATAACAGGGGCGCTAAGGGGGCTAATACTGCTTCTCCAAACTTCATCAAGGTTGAAGGAAAAGGGGCAAATCTTGTAGCAATAAAGGTGATGTTCACAGGAAATGAACAAGGACTGGGGGTAAAGGTCGCAAATGGGGGACATGTGACGCTAAAACAATCGCATGTTCCTATTCAACCTACCATTCATATCACACGCAACCTCATTTTATAGTTTATACTTATTTATGTTTTCATGTATGTTTTTTTTGCATTGTGTGTGAGTGTGTTGTTTATTTTTTCTTGTTTTGAATAGAAGGCCTTCAGGGGGATTTTGTTTAGGGGTTTGAGGCGTTCAGGTATGATTTTGTTTTAATTTTCTCTTTTTTTAAAGAATAGTTTTTCTCTTTTAATCTGAAAGGTTTCAAGAGGATAGTGGGTTATGGTTATGCGTCGTGTATTCAATCATCATGTTTGTTTGTGTGTGTTATCGACAGCTATTCTGGCTGGTCTTGCTCTTATGACTTCTCAGAATAAGGTCTATGCTGCACAGAATTGTAATGGGTTGGCTGGTGGTGGTGATGGGGATCAGGGTAATGGGCCAATTGTGTGTGATGGGACGGCAAATGGGAGTGGGGTGCAGAAGGGGGTGGGTGAGCTGAGTGGTAATCGGAATATAAATATGAGTGGGCACCCTCGTGATGAGGCTGCTGTGACGGTAACGGGGCCGAGTACAAATATTACGATAAAGAGTGAGCTGAGGGTTTGGGATAGTAGTGGTAGTAGTCAAAAGACAGCGATTAAGGTGTATGATGGAGGGAAGTTGGCATTGGTGGGGAAAGTTAGTGTTACAGATGTGAAGAAGGGGATAGAAGTGAGTGGGTCGGGGTCTTCTGTTACGGTTGTTAAGGGGACGATTGGGGTGAAGAATGGGGGAGGTCTTGTGATTGAGTTGAGTAATAATGGGAAGGTTGTGTTGAATGATGGGGTGACGGTGGGACCGATTAGTGGGAATGTAAATGGGGAAGTGGTGATTAATAATGGGGGGACGTTGAGGATGGATGGGCAGAGTTTTACGGGAGTGACAACGGGGATAGTTGTTAAGGGGAATGGTGGGAAGGCTGATGTAAGAGGGAGGGCGACGATTGGGGTTAAAGCAAGTGGGACGGGGTTTAAGATGCAGGGGACGGCTAATGCTGATGTGATGGAGCTTAATATTAGTGGGGGTAGGGGAGCGACGGGGGTGGATATGGGGAGCACAGGGACGTTGACGATGACAAAGGTGGGGATTACGACAGGGAGCGCGGGGACGGGAGCAAAGGTGACGAATGGGGTGTTGACGATGACTGGGGATTCGAAGATTGAGGTTGGGGCAGGGGCTACGGGGGTGGAGGTGTTAAGTGGGACGGCTAATGTGGTGGGGGCGACGATTACGGTTGGGGCAGGTGGGAAGGGGTTTAAGGTGGAGGGGGCGGGGACGGCTACTGTGACAAGTACGACGATTAAGGGAAGTGGGAATGGGAGTACGGGGACAACGGGGGTGGAGATGGAGGGGAGTGCTAATGTGACGTTGACGAGTGTGACGATGAGAGAGGTTGGAACGGGGATAGTGATGGAGGGGGAGGGAATGTTGACGTTGAATGGGACGACGACGATTAATGTTGGGCAGAGTGGGGGAACGGGGATGAGTGTGACGAATGGGACGGTGATGATGACTGGGACGTTGACGATTGAGGGAAAGGGGAGTGAGACGGGGATGAGTGTGACGGGTGGGACAGTGACGATGAGTGGGGGGACGATTAGGGCAGAGGGAAGTGGGGAGAAAGGGGTAGAGGTGAGTGGGGGAACGGTGATGTTGGAGAAGGTGAATATTTCAGGGTTTGCAACGGGGGTGGAGATGTCGGGTGGGACGTTGAAGTTGGATGGGGGAACGATTGTGGGAAATGGGAGAAATGGGGTGGGGATTAATGTGAGTGGTGGGAATGGGAACGTGACGGTGAAGGAGGTGAATATTTCAAAGGTACAAACGGGGATAACGATGATGGGGAGTGGGAATCTGACGGTGGAGGAGGGGACGACGATTAATTTTATGGGGGAGGATGGGATAAAGGTGGGGAGTTCGGTGCAGAGTACTACTTTGACGGGGGTGGAGATTACGAGAAGTAGAAGTGGTGGGAAGGGGGTTTGGGTCGAGGGGGGAACAGTGATGATGAAACAGGTGGAGATTTCAAATGTTGGAACGGGGGTGGAGATGGGGAAAGGGGTGACAGGGGCTACTTTGACGGGGGTAGAGATTAGGGGAGGGGGAAATGGGAGTGGGACGGGGATATATGCTGAGGGGGGATAGGGGTGAAGAAGGCTGAATTGACAAATGTGGAGATTGTTGGAAGCAACAATGACTTAGGAAAAATTGTATAAAACCACAAAAAGTGGACTAAAAATTATCTAATTAAATAAAAATCTATGTACTTCAATATGTTAAAGATAAAAAACAGATGGTGCCCAGACGCGGCCCGCTTATAATCAATAAAATCAATAGGTTACTGCAAAGGTAAGGGAATTTGTGCTTATTGATTTTATTAAGTTTTTTTGCATTCTATCCCGTACCTTTTTGAAGCTTTTC
>NZ_CADDZX010000029.1:0-2717 GCF_902813205.1 Bartonella capreoli | reverse complement strand
ATAACTCAAATTTTCTTTTTATAGTTTCATAATTTTTCATATGATCCCCTACTATCTACAATAATATAACCTAAACAAATAAATTTTTCATAAAATATTTTCCGTTTTACGTTATTTTGTATATTGACATTACCGTAAAACGAAAATATAAAAACCCCATAAAGTAAAAAGAACCATTTGCCAACGCGGATTGGAGGGGATGAAAATGAATGAACAAGTTTTGATTGGTACTGATGAAATCTTGTTGATTATATCGACTTATGATGATGATTATTACGCTAAACCTGGACCAATTGATGAAACTGAAATCATGGACATCGTGGGGCAGATGGAAACCGTTGAAAGCATTCTTCGTATTGATCTTACGTCAAATCGCTATGATGATATTTCAGAAGACGTTGCTGAACTTTATGTTCAAAAGTACTTAGATGATTATAGCCATTATTATTTCTTAGAAGACGCCCCATATCCTTTTATAGCTCACAGCTGGGCATACAGTGATGTCTTAGACAAAATAGAAGAACGGGAAAGTACAAATCCATTCTACAATATTTGTCGGCAATAACCTTTTTTTCCCAACACATTTGAAAATTAATCCAAACACTATGAGGTCTGTAATGGAAGCTCCTATTACTCATCAGAATAATACAACTGATCAAGAACCTGTGCAAAAATTGAAGGCACGTGAATTACATGAACTTTTGAATGTAGAAACCAACTTTAATGATTGGATTACTCAACGCATCCAAGAATGTAATTTTAAGGAAGAGGGTGACTTTCGTATAGAATACTATATCACTTTAGACATGGCGCAAAAACTTGCCCAGGCTGAGAAGAGTGATGCAAGTAGAGCATTCAATCTATTCGTTTCGTTGTGTACCATCCTCTCTTTATTAGAGAAATAACCCTTTCTTCCCAATACATTTGAAAATTAATCAAAACACTATGAGGTCTGTAATGGAAATGCCTATCGCTATTTGGAACCACACAATTAATCAAGAAACCATACAAACAGTCAATGCACGCGAATTGTATACGTTTTTGGAAGTTAATTTCAATTTTAACGATTGGATTAAAAACCGTATTAAAGAGTATGGTTTTCTAGAAAATAAGGACTTTGTGAGTTTTATTCAAGTTTTAGTAAAATCAAAACAAAACGCTCATCCAAGCATGGAATACTACCTTACTTTAGACATGGCAAAAGAACTTGCTATGATTGAGCGCAATGAAAAGGGAAAGCAAGCACGTCAATATTTCATTGAATGCGAACGAAAAGCAAAACAAATGACACTTTCTCAAATTGACTACTCAAATCCTCAGGTCATGTTAGATTTTTTTACATACTTAAAAAATGAAAGTGAACGCAAAGATCATATCATTGCTCAGTTAACCCCAAAGACAGAAAAACTTGAACATTTAGAACAATCTGATGATCTGATTGATATAAATGATGCAGCAGAAAAGTTAGGTATGCGCCTTGAGGATTTAACGAGCTGTTTGCTTAATCATCGTTGGATTCATCGTCGCACTGATAAAAGTTTGGTACCTTACTATATCAAAATAGATGAAGGATTGATGGGTTATGTACCAAAAACCATTCAAACCACCAGTGGAAGAAAAAAGAGCGTTCCTAGTGCAAAAATTACATCCAAAGGATTAAAATGCCTGAGTACTCTACTCCAAAAACAGATCCGTACTCAAGAAGAGATTCACGGCTTTGCTAATGCCGAAATTGCTGACTTTAAAAGAACAGCAACAACCATTTCTTCTCAACACATCTAAAAATCAATCAAAACACACCCTTTTCAACACACGCGTGCTTCACGCCACAGGTGGAGTGTACCCAAAGTTAAGGAAAATAACAATGACATCTTCTCTCGTAGCAACAGTGGCACAAAAATATCAGTTATCAGAACAAGATTTTCGTGAAGCAATTTTCAAAACCTGTATTAGTGGTAACATTTCTAATGCTGAATTTTTGGTTTTTGTTTATCTTGCCAAAAAATATGGATTAGATCCTCTAAACAAAGAAATATATGCTATCCCTAAAAAAGGAGGCGGCATTATATCGGTTGTCTCTGTTGATGGGTGGCTCAAAATCATACATTCACATGATAATCTTGATGGAGTGGAACTCCAAGAAAACTTTGATAATGAAGGCAATCTGTTTTCTGTTACGTGCACTATACATTTAAAAGATAAGAAATACCCCTTTAAAATCACAGAATATCTCAAAGAATGTAAGCGAAATACAGAACCTTGGAGGACAAATCCTTCTCGTATGTTGCGTCATAAAGCACTTATACAGTGTGCTCGTTATGCATTCGGTTTATCTGGTATCTATGATGAAGATGAAGCTGAGCGCATTAATGAGGCTTGTATCAATGAAGTTAATCACAATCCTCAAAACGATAGGGTATCTAATGAATCACTCGCACAAATCAAAGAATTAATAAAACAAACAAAAACAGAAGAAGCAAAAGTACTCTCTTATGCAAAGGTCGCAAACTTTGCAGAAATGTCTCATGAGACAGGGCAAATTGTTTTAAGGCGTTTAAAAACAAAACAACACTTACAAATGAATAAAGCACAACAAGCTTCAATGGGGGTGTGATATGGAACAAAGAACAGCAGAATGGTTTCAAGCTCGTTTAGGTAAAGTCACAGCTTCAAACATTAGCAGCATTATCAATAAAACAGCAAAGGGCTTACCTACA
>NZ_CADDZX010000028.1:0-2953 GCF_902813205.1 Bartonella capreoli | reverse complement strand
TTTTGTTTTGATTTTCTTTTTTTTAAAGAATAGTTTTTCTCTTTTAATCTGAAAGGTTTCAAGAGCATAGTGGGTTATGGTTATGCGTCGTGTGTTCAATCATCATGTTTGTTTGTGTGTGTTATCGACAGCTATTCTAGCTGGTCTTGCTCTTATGACTTCTCAGAATAAAGTCTATGCTCAGGCAAAGAATTGTACAGGGGTTGGCTAGTAGTGGGGGGGGTGGTGGGACTGATAGTGCGTTTGATCCAATTGTGTGTGATGGTGGGGAAAATGGGACGGGGTGGAGTGATAGGAGGGGGTGGGGTGAGCTGAGTGTTAATCGGACTATAAATATGAAAGAGCACTCTGGTTATGATGCTGTGACGATAACGGGGGCGAATACAAAGATTAAGATAAAGAGTAAGCTGACGGTTAGGGATAGTAGGGGTAAGAATACTACAGCGATTAAGGTGGAAAAGGGAGGGGAGCTGGTGGTGAATGATGCTGATGTTGCAGAGGTGCAGAAGGGGATAGTGGTTGATGGTTTAAAGTCTTCTGTTATGGTTGTTGAGGGGAAGATTGGGGTGAAGAATGGGGGAGGAGGTTCTTTGATTGAGGTGAGTAATAATGGGGAGGTGGTGTTGAATAAGTGGGTGACGATCAAGACGGTTAGTGGGAGTATGGCAGGAGAGGTGGTGATTAATAATGGGGGGACGGTAGAGTTGAAGGGTACGGGGCTTAGTGTGAGTAAGGGGACGGGGATAAAGATTAAGGGGGCGACGGGGATGGCTACTGTAAGAGGGGGAGGGGCGACGATTACGGTTGGGCGGGATGGGACGGGGTTGGATGTGGAGGGGAATGCTAATGTGGTGGAGTTGGAGATTAAGGGGAGTGGGGGAAAGGGGAGGGGGATGTTGATTAATGGGAGTGGGACGGTGGTGATGACTAAGGTGAAGTTGATGCAGCTTGAAATGGGGGCAAGGGTGACGAATGGGACGTTGAAGATTCTTGGGGAGTCGACGATTGATGTTACGAGGGGTGGGACGGGGCTGGATGTGAGTGGGGGAGAGGTGAAGATGGAGGGTGGATCGATTACGGTTGGGGTAGGAGGGAAGGGGATGAGTGTGAGTGGGGGGAAGGCTACTATGGTGATGGGATCGATTACGGGAAATGGGAGTGGGAGCAAGGGGGTATATGTGACTGGGGGGAGCGGGAATGTGACGTTGGAGAATGTGAATATTTCAGAGGTTGAGATGGGGATTTGGATGGAGGGAAGTGGAGAGCTGAAGGTAGAGGAGGGGACGACGATTCAGTTTAAGGGGACTTATGGGGTGTATGCGGGGGGTGGGGTGACGGCTAATTTGACAAAGGTGGAGATCAAGGGAAGTGGGGGAAATGGGAGTAAGGGGGTGAGTGTGAATGGGGGGAATCTGACGGTGATAGGAGGGGAGATAAAGGGGGTTGAGGATGGGATATATGCGGTGGGGGGTGGGGTGTTGAAGGTGAAGGATGGGACGAGGATTGAGTTTACGGGGGAGTATGGGGTGTATGTGGGGGAATCGGTGACAAGTGCTGAGTTGACGGGCGTGACGATTACGGGAAAGGGGAATACGGGGACGGGGATAGAGGTGATGGGTGGGAAGGTGACGATGATGATGGATGGGGTGAATATTTCAGAGGTTGCAACGGGGATAAATATGGAGGGTGGGACGTTGAAGGTGGAGGGGGGGACGATTGGGTTTACAAAGGATTATGGGGTGTATGTGGGGGAATCTGTGACAAGTGCTGAGTTGACGGGCGTGACGATTACGGGAAAGGGGGGAAGTGGGACGGGGGTTTGGGTGGAGGGTAAGAGCTTGACGGTGGAGGGGGTGACGAGGATTACGGGGGTTAAGGCGGGGATAGCAATGATGGGGTATGGGGTGTTGAAGGTGAAGGATGGGACGAGGATTGAGTTTGAGGGGGAGTATGGGTATGGGATATATGTGGGTGAAGGGGTGACAAGTGCTAGTTTGACGGGTGTGACGATTACGGGAAGGGGGGGAAAAGGGGTGGGGGTATATGCGATGGGGGAAAAGGTGACGGTGAGTGGGGGGATGATTACGGGGGTTAAGGCGGGGATATTTGCGGTGAAGGGGGGGACGTTGATAATGAAAGAGGGGACGAGGATTCAGTTTAAGGGGAGTGATGGGTATGGAGTATATGTGGGTGAAGGGGTGAGGGCTACTTTGACAAAGGTGGAGATCAAGGGAAGTGGGAAGGGGTATGGGATAGAGGTAGCAAAAGAGGGAGCTGTGTGGTTGAAAGAGACGCATTTGAGGAATGTCGCAAAAGGTATGACTATCGAAGAGGGGGTTACCATCATGGAGGGAGGCGAGATAACATTTACAGGAGGCCATGGTATCAGTCTTACAGGGGGGTATGCTTTTTTAGGAGAGGTCAATATCGAGGGAAAGGAAACAGGGCAAGAGGGCATCAAAGTTAGTGAGGGAATGCTTGATCTGTACAAGACAAATGTAAGGGATGTCTATAAAGGTATGACTGTTTGGAGGGGAGGTATTCGCATGTTTGGAGGATCGGTAGAGTTTACGGGAGATTACGGTATTGATCTTACAAGGGGGTATGCTTTTTTAGGAGAGGTTGAGATTAAGGGAAAGGAAACAAGACAAGAGGGCATCAAGGTTAGTGAGGGAATGCTTAATCTGTACAAGACAAATGTAAGGGGTGTCTATAAAGGTATGACTGTTAAGGAGGGAAGTGTTGTACGTATGTTGGAAGGGGAGATTACCTTTAAGGGAGAGCATGCCATCAGTCTTACAAAGGGGTATGTTGATTTAAGGAAGGTCAATATGACTTATAAGGAGGATAATAAGGTTAAGGGTGCTGATGTTGTTTCTCCAAACTTCATCAAGGTTGACGGGGGAAAAGTTCTGGCAGAAAAGGTCACAATCACAGGAAATGGAGGTAAGGG
>NZ_CADDZX010000027.1:0-3235 GCF_902813205.1 Bartonella capreoli | reverse complement strand
TTTATCTTTTCTAAGGAAAATAATTGAAATGAAATACGGATTTGAAAAGCTGCTTTTATTATATTTTACAATAGCATAAAACAATATGCTACACTAGTTAATATAGAAAAATAAAATAACTAACTGATCATAATAATAAAATTTCTTCTAAAAATATATTTTTTAAAAGCTTCCACATAAAGAAAAAATATTTTCAAGAAAACTATATCAATTCTTGACAAATATTCGTTTATAAACGATTGTTTATCTATGTTTAAGATACGCCACTACCTTGCTGCTGACGGAAAAGATTTGATCATCGACTGGTTACACAAACTTCGTGATATGCAAGCTAAAACCGCAATTATCCGCCGCCTTAACCGTTTAGAGCAAGGAAATTTTGGTGATTTTAGACCACTTCGTGATGGCATTTATGAATTGCGAATTCATATCGGGCCTGGTTACCGAATTTATTATACCCAATTAGGAAAGACCGTATTGCTGTTATTGTGTGGTGGCACCAAAAGGACGCAAAATACTGATATTATCCGCGCGTGCGCTTATTGGCATGATTGGCAAAACCGTGAAGATTAAAGGAGTGTAGAAATGAAAGATCGTAACCATGATGATGCAATGGCTGAACTGTTCTATAATGATCCTGAAACGGCAGCAGCTACCCTTGATGCAATTTTAGCTGATGGCGATCAAGGTGAACTACTTATAACGCTTCGTCAAATGGCAAAAGCCTATGGGGGTGTTCAAACTGTAGCTAAAGCAGCTGAACTAAATCCAACACAGCTTTATCGTACACTGTCACAAAAAGGAAATCCCGAACTTCGCAGTTTGACTGCTTTACTACGAACTATGGGTCTTCGGTTAGCTGTACAACCCCTTGAACGATCTGTTCCGCACATTTAACCTGGATAACCGTTAAAGAAGATAAAATGCTTAAACTGTGCAAGATATTTTGCAATAGAAAAATTATATCAGCTTTTTTAGACAGAAAACGCATTGTAATTACTTGTTTTGAAGAAAATGTATGTATGTGTATAGAGAGCAAATTGCACTCGCTCTCTCCAAACTACCTCAGTGAAAATTTAAAATAAGACATATGACGAAACAAAATAAATGCTTGATTTACAAAAGTGCATCGTGTATACGTACCAAGTATCAAAAGGTAAATTATGGCAATCGTTAGTTTTAAGCATAAAGGGTTGAAATTATTCTTTGAAAGAGGGGTGTGCAAGGGTATACAACCTGCACATGCTCAAAAGCTAGCAAATATTTTGGTGATTTTAGATACAATATCTTCTCCTGAGCAAATGAAGATTAAATCATATCGTCTTCACAAACTGACAGGAGAATTAAAGGATTATTGGTCAATGCGTGTCAATGCAAATTGGCGTGTTACTTTTCGTTTCATTGGAACAGACGTTGAACTTGTTGATTATCAAGACTATCATTAATTTTTGAGGTGCTATTATGATGTACAATCCTCCACACCCAGGTGGCATTTTAAAAGAAGAATTGCTTGATGAACTGAAATTGACAGTCACAGAAGCTGCAAATCGTCTCGGTGTTGCGCGTTTAACTTTATCGCGTGTTTTAAACTGCAATGCAGCAATCAGCATTAATCTAGCCTTACGGTTAGAAAGAGCTGGTTTAAATGATGCAGAATTTTGGCTTAAACTGCAACAAAAACACGATTTATGGCAAGCACGACAGAGTAACCCGATTCTGCATATTGCGCCTTTTGAACAAACAGGACATCTTTAGAAAAAGCTTAAAGATCCTCTCCTCATTTTGTTAGATATACCATTTAATTTAAACAGCTTTACAAGATTATTTATGAAAACAGTTAAGCTGCGTTGCAAAGCGATGTTGTATTCTGTTCTAGTGATTGTGGAATTTTGATTTTAGGTGAGAAAATCATCAGTTCTTGAGCTTTTCTCTTATTTTGTAGAGAATAGCGTATATTAAATTCTACTTTAGGATATTGACTATACAAGAATTTAACTTCTTCTACATTGTCATAAGTAATTAACCAAAGAGCATTTACATGTTTAGAAATGATGTTTTCTAAATGGTGGTGGTCTTTAGTCTTATAAAATGAAGTATAGAGCCCTTTGCTCTTTTTAAAATATGGGGGATCTATATAAAGGCAAATGTTTTCATCTTTATCTGTTCCATAACGTAGTAAAAACTCCTGTGCATCTAATTGTGTTAAGTATATCCTATCTTTTTTTGCGCTTATATTTCTAATTCGGCCAATTAAATTTTCTTTATTGAATCTACAGTCTATTTTGTAATTCCCAGCTTGCTCTTTTCCTCCAATAGGGCCAGCATTTTTAATAATTCCTGATCTGTTTGTTCGATTCAAAAAAAGGGCAGCAAATCCTACGGTAAGCACATCTGCTTTTTCAGGAGAAATTTCTTTTTGTTTGTACCATTCTTCTAAGTTAATAGTTGTCGTGTTAATCTTCTCTATTAATTCTTCTGTCTTGTACAAAACACAATGCCAAAAACTCCAAATAAACGGGTCAATATCATTCATGTAAATATCTTTCACATCATCATTTAAAAGAAGTTTTAAAGCTAATCCACCACCACCAGCAAAAGGCTCACGATAAGAACATCCGTTTAATCCATTTTTCTCAAAGATTTCTTTGATTTTTCCATAGAGTGCAGTCTTGCCACCCGGATATCTTAATGGAGAATAACTAAAAGCCATCTCTCTCAACCCCTACAGTATTAGAAAAAAACGTGATGAAAACATTTTCAGGACCCCTCGCGATTTTTCCTCAAATTAGCCCCGTACAGAGCGTTTTATGTTCCCGATGTGGGGAAATCAAAAAACTTCCAAATCTCTCTCTAAGGTGCCTTTCTGTCGATTTAAATGCATATCCAATCCAAAAATGATCAGCACTTTTCTCTATTTTGCTGTTCTAAAACTCATCAAGCCGTTTTTGTGAATGGAATGACATTCTCTCGTCTCTCCTGTTCTTTCAGTGCCTTTGCTTGTGTATTTTCAATCGCTCTGTGCACATACCAAACCTGCCAAGCACATCACTTTCTAGCTTCTGACAATAGGAAACAAGTTCTGCACATGTTGGCATAAATACCTTTGACATCTCCTTGACCTGACCGGCGAGAATATTTTCAACAGCTTTTGCAAGAGCGTATGCTGAAACTTGTTTGAGTGTCAGCTTGTAGGATGAAGAAACTACATTGGGATCTGTGTTAGCTGGAACTCTCA
>NZ_CADDZX010000026.1:0-3494 GCF_902813205.1 Bartonella capreoli | reverse complement strand
ATTTTCTGGATCGACATCATAAGGAGTTGGCATGCCACATTCTAACAGTGCTTTTCCTATCTCAGTAAAGTCTGCTCCAGGCTTCTCCCACATTCCTATAGATGATGTGGCAGGCCTACCTAAAGAACATCCAGCGATACTTAATAGAGCTATAGCACTCAATAATCTTAAGATTTGTTTCATTTTTTCCTCCTTGAATCAATTTGTACTCGATGAGATGAACCATAAAGTCTTCCACATATATCACTGGCATCTCCAAGACAATTGTGGACACTGTTAGGATCTGTGAACATTTTGTATGCCTCTTTCCAATTGTTACTACCGGTAGGCACTGTTTGGTAGGTATAGCCATTACCGCCGATCACTCGGCTTACAAAGTCATATCTATGCCCATCAAAACCGACCGTGGTTTGTTTGCCATTATTTAGCCTGTTTAACTTATCTGCTACTGCTGCAGCATTAGAAGCGGGTGCATAAAGATTGACAGTTGTGTTGCCTGCTATATTGCTTATCCCTTGTTGTCCTAAAGAATTCAGGGCATTATAAACTGTCATACCGCCACGGCTATGAGCGTAAAGTTCCAGCCCTGTATTCCCATAGTTCTTTAGCAGATCCTGTACCTCCTGTGTTGAATTGGTTAAGCCAAAGAAGTCATTTTCCAGAAACTTCTGATAGCCTGCTACCATCAGTTCTGATACAGCTGTGTCTCCTTGTGGGAAGACAACAAAATAAAGCGGTTCATTTTGATTGTCTGCATGTTGCACTGCATAAACACCTCCCTCAGTTGGTGGCGTGAAAATGCCATTAAAAGAGACATGAACCTTACCATCAGAACCGGCTTGTAGGTGCTTCTTCTCCTCAGCCGTTAAATAATGCGACTGAGGTATTTTTTGTCCACGACTGTCTTTTATAGGTTTCCCATTTTCATCTGTTAAATAGATAATATTTCCCTTTTCATCACGATCCACCACGGCGATGGAGTGCTTTTTGATAAACATGGTTTTATAGGAATCATCGCTGTATTTAAACCCTTCTTCAAGCAATTGCGTCGCCATTTCACGGTTCTCATGGACGATTTGTTCCAGCCTGCCACCATCAAGCGCTTCTACAGCTTCATGAGCTGTAGCCGTGTCACGGTTAAGGGAGGCGATTGTTTGTTCCCCATTTTGCCCTGTCAGGGTATTTTGCCCTGCTTCATCTGTCAAAATGATGCTGCCATTACTGATGGTGGAATGAGCAAAAAAACCACCCTTCCAAGCAAAAGCAAGGAAGGGGAATGTTGCTCTTCAAACGCAGAAACACTTAAGGATAGCACTCATATTCTTTTGGATTCTGTTTACAAAACGGGCTATTTAAACGCTTCTTGACACTGCGCCTCGGGATAACAGCGCCAGGCTGACAAATGGGAAGGTTTTCAGATTTATAGTTCTCACACCAATTCCCATCTTTATTTTTATAACGGAAACCATCTTGGATCATGCAAGCATAAATTGTTGCATATGTATTGTTGCTTAGCTTTTTATTTTCTGGATCGACATCATAAGGAGTTGGCATGCCACATTCTAACAATGCTTTTCCTATCTCAGTAAAGTCCGCTCCAGGCTTCTCCCATGCAGCCAAATATCCTGAGGGAGGTTTATTAAATTGACATCCAGCGATACTTAACAAAGCTATTCCACTCAATAATTTTAAGATTTGTTTCATTTTTTTCTCCTTGAATCAATTTGTACTCGATGAGATGAACTATACATAGCGATACAATTAACATTCCCATCTCTAAGACAAGTATGGACATTGTCGGGATTTGTAAACATTTCCCATGCCTCTTTCCAATTGTTACTACCGGTAGGCACTGTCTGGTAGGTATAGCCATTACCGCCGATCACTCGGCTTACAAAGTCATATCTATGCCCATCAAAACCGACCGTGGTTTGTTTGCCATTATTTAGCTTGTTTAACTTATCTGCCACTGCTGCAGCATTAGAAGCGGGTGCATAAAGATTGACGGTTGTGTTGCCTGCTATATTGCTTATCCCTTGTTGTCCTAAAGAATTCAGGGCATTATAAACTGTCATACCGCCACGGCTATGAGCGTAAAGTTCCAGCCCTGTATTCCCATAGTTCTTTAGCAGATCCTGTACCTCCTGTGTTGAATTGGTTAAGCCAAAGAAGTCATTTTCCAGAAACTTCTGATAGCCTGCTACCATCAGTTCTGACACAACCGTGTCTCCTTGTGGGAAGACAACAAAATAGAGCGGTTCATTTCGATTGTCTGCATGTTGCACTGCATAAACACCCCCCTCAGTTGGTGGCGTGAAAATGCCATTAAAAGAGACATGAACCTTACCATCAGAACCGGCTTGTAGGTGCTTCTTCTCCTCAGCCGTTAAATAATGCGACTGAGGTATTTTTTGTCCACGACTGTCTTTTATAGGTTTCCCATTTTCATCTGTTAAATAGATAATATTTCCCTTTTCATCACGATCCACCACGGCGATGGAGTGCTTTTTGATAAACATGGTTTTATAGGAATCATCGCTGTATTTAAACCCTTCTTCAAGCAATTGCGTCGCCATTTCACGGTTCTCATGGACGATTTGTTCCAGCCTGCCACCATCAAGCGCTTCTACAGCTTCATGAGCTGTAGCCGTGTCACGGTTAAGGGAGGCGATTGTTTGTTCCCCATTTTGCCCTGTCAGGGTATTTTGCCCTGCTTCATCTGTCAAAATGATGCTGCCATTACTGATGGTGGAATGAGCAAAAAAACCACCCTTCCAAGCAAAAGCAAGGAAGGGGAATGTTGCTCTTCAAACGCAGAAACACTTAAGGATAGCACTCATATTCTTTTGGATTCTGTTTACAAAACGGGCTATTTAAACGCTTCTTGACACTGCGCCTCGGGATAACAGCGCCAGGCTGACAAATGGGAAGGTTTTCCTCTCTAAAAATATAACACCATCCCCCCATATTCGATACCTCTTCATCTTTATAACGGAAACCATCTTGGATCATGCATGCATCAATGGCTGCTAATGCATTGTTGCTTAGCTTTTTATTTTCTGGATCTTTATCAAAGGGAGTTGGCATGCCACATTCTAACAATGCTTTTCCTACCTCAGTAAAGTCCGCTCCAGGCTTCTCCCATGCAGCCAAATATCCTAAGGGAGGTTTATTAAATTGACATCCAGCGATACTTAACAAAGCTATTCCACTCAATAATTTTAAGATTTGTTTCATTTTTTTCTCCTTGAATCAATTTGTACTCGATGGGATGAACCATAGCGCTTTTTGCACATATTGCTCGCATCTCCAAGACAAGTGTGGACACTGTTAGGATCTGTGAACATTTTGTATGCCTCTTTCCAATTGTTACTGCCGGTAGGCACTGTCTGGTAGGTATAGCCATTACCGCCGATCACTCGGCTTACAAAGTCATATCTATGCCCATCAAAGCCAACCGTGGTTTGTTTGCCATTATTTAGCTTGTTTAACTT
>NZ_CADDZX010000025.1:0-4043 GCF_902813205.1 Bartonella capreoli | reverse complement strand
ATAGATAATATTTCCCTTTTCATCACGATCCACCACGGCGATGGAGTGCTTTTTGATAAACATGGTTTTATAGGAATCATCGCTGTATTTAAACCCTTCTTCAAGCAATTGCGTTGCCATTTCACGGTTCTCATGGACGATTTGTTCCAGCCTGCCACCATCAAGCGCTTCTACAACTTGATGAGCTGTAGCGGTGTCACGGTTAAGGGAGGCGATTGTTTGTTCCCCATTTTGCCCTGTCAGGGTCTTTTGCCCTGCTTCATCTGTCAAAATGATGCTGCCATTGCTGATAGCAGATTTGGTGTATCCTTCCTCTGAATCCTTGGCTTTTGCGTGATCTAAAACATTCTTGGCAATGTTTTTTGCTATGCCATATTTGCCTTGGTACATGGAACCACCCGCAGAAATACTTAAACCTTGGCTGCTGCCTTTAGCTTCAGCACTGTTGATAATATCACTCGTCGTAATAACTCCTGTTGTCAGTTGGTTTTTATCTGCTGGTGCACTGCTCTCAATGATGCCTCCCGTCAGCGTTGTTTTATCTTTAACGTCGATATTAAAACCTTGCTGACCAGCTTTGATCCCTGATTGTTCCACAACACTGTGATAATCATTAGAGAATTTATCCTTGTTAAAGGATAGCTTGGTTGTAGCTGCATCATCCTTTTTTTCTCCGCCAAATCCAACAGAAATAGAGTTTTGATTGCTGGAAGTTTGTTCCGTATCACTGCGGCTGATAACAGTAAAATCACCACCAATATCCATCTCTACACGGTTTCCAGAAACCACTGCGCCTGCCAGTGTGGTGTTGCCTCCACTTGTGCTATGAACCGTGCCCATACCAATAATATGGCTGTTCTTTTGGTGAACCTGTTCACCGGAACCATTGCCTTTGCCAAAAGAAGCATTACCCATCCACCCTGCTCCACCTGTACCATAGCTGTATCCAACATTCACCGAAGCACTTTGCATGTGGCTTTGTGTGCTTTGCGTGTTTTGCGCACTTTCAAAGGTGATAGTCTGCCCTGCTTGCATGGTGATATCCCCACTGTGTTCATCATTGTTTTGCATCAGCTTTGTGCCGGCAATAATATCGGCTCCAACACCATGGATACTGCCTTTGTGCGCATGCATGTTGATAGCGCGCCCTGCTTCTATTTTATTTGTCACTGCATTGAAAACTTGAGAAGAGGCTTCTGCCTTCTCAGTCTTAAAGCCCACTGTAACACTAGCAGAAACATCAGCAATATCACGAACAGACTGTTTAAGATCTCCACCCTTCATCCCATTATACAAACCTTTGCCTTTGTCATAGAGATCAGAGCCTTTTAGACCAGCAATAAGACCATTACCGATTTTGTGTTTTGTATCCCCATGACCAAAACGTTTGACTGCTTCCCTCACATCTTGCACGGTACCAAAAGCCCCAACATTGACAGAACCTGTCACACCAGCAAAAGACTTTTCATGGGTCTCTTGTGCCTTAGAAATATCGTGGCTTTCCGAAAGCGTGATAGTATTGCCAGCATCAATGTTCACATCACGATCCGCCGAAACAATAGCTGCTTGCATGTTTACATCATTGTCAGCAGTAATCTGCATATCTTGGCGTGCTATGAAGTGTGATTGGACGGAAGTGCTTTCCCATTGATCCCCCATGTCCTTCACGCTCGCAACCCCAACACCAACAGAAGCACCACTGTTGCTCTTTTCAAACTGAATGCCAAAGCCTGAACGCTTTTCCTTTGAGCTTGAAGTATGACGATCATGACCAACAGACACATTGACATCATGGGCTGCCGAAAGGTTAATATTCTCACCTGTAAAATCAGAGCCCACTATGTTCACATCTTTTGTCCTAGCAGTGATATTGATATTGCCATCAGCATTCAGAGAAGAGCCTTGATGTTTAAAACTTTCTTCATTTTCTGTCTTTGACTGACTTCCGTATATCGATACAAAGCCCTTACCTGAACCCACACCAAAACCTGTTTCATGGGTTTCTGAATGGCTCTTATGGTGATCTGTCATGCCATCAATCGTCACATTTTCTGCGCTCACATTGATATCTTTACCGGAAAACAGATGAGACGCAGTAATTGTGGAATCTTTTTCTGCTTGCAAATCAATATTGCCCATCGCCCCAAGAATAGAAGAAACCGTTGTGGTATGCGATTGAAAACTATTGGAGGATTTCTTGTGTAAAAAGCTGCTTTTTGAGGATTGTTGTTGCTGCTCGTAGTGTTCTTGAGCGCCTTTTATGAGAATATTTCCCCCAGAGTGAATGGTAATATCTGCTTTTGCCTGCTCCTCTGGCGTTTTCTCTCCCTGTGCGTGTTCTCCTGGCGTTTTCTCTTGTTTGCCAGCAAGCAACATCGAGCCAATGATTGTTGTATCTTTTTCCGATTCAAGGGCGACGCCTTTTCCTCCCGTTATGAGCGACCCCTCAACTTGTGTCGCATCAATCTTGTTATGCTCGAATTTGCTGCTCCTAAATATTCCCCCCTCTTTATGATGCGACACCTCATAGTGTAAGTTACTTTCTGCATTGGTGATCACAATATCGTTGCTGGCTTTCAGCCCTACCTTGCCATCAGCCGCAATGGAACTACCTGTGATAGTGAGATCATGCGCCTTTCCATCCTGCCCCGCAACAACAGTGGTATCACCTCCCGATTTTATCGAAGAGCCAACAGCATGAGAAGCTTGCATATCCACTTTCGTATTGTTGCTCCCAAGATGATATTCCACTTCATCGTTTTTCACCCCTATTTTGATCTCCCCTTGGGCACCAAGAGCAACATTGCCCTTGGCATCTATATCAGAAGCAGCAATATAGATATCTTGACCAGATAGAATAGTAGTCTCTTT
Source organism: Bartonella capreoli (assembly GCF_902813205.1). Classification (NCBI taxonomy): domain Bacteria; kingdom Pseudomonadati; phylum Pseudomonadota; class Alphaproteobacteria; order Hyphomicrobiales; family Bartonellaceae; genus Bartonella; species Bartonella capreoli. The sequence continues at coordinate 1,172 of NZ_CADDZX010000025.1, read as the reverse complement.
TCCAGAACTTAAATGAGAGCCATTGTGCAAGGCAATATGGGAAGTTTCACTCCCATTTTGATTGTTCATGCTGTTGCGCGTGGCATCAATCGAGACATTGCCTTTTGCTTCTAAGAGAAGTTTATCCTTTGTTTGAACATCAGAGCCTAAAACATTGAGATCTTTTCCAGAGGAAAGCATCATTGAGCCGCCAGAGCTGACTTCTGATTTATGATGCATGGTGGCATCACTATGCTGGCTGTGGTGATGTGTTGTGGCTGTGCCTATCGTCAAATTGCCCTGCTTTGTAGCCATGGCAAGATCACCCTCTGTGGTGATCCCCACCCCTGAGGCTGTGATATCTTGTTTGGCAATCACGCTTGCATTGCCCCCAGCAGAAAGCGCATCGGTGTTTAAAACGGTCTCCACACCCGCAACGCTTGTGCGCCCTGCATCAAAGCGGATGTTGTTTTCCGCAAGTAAAACAGCATCCCCACCAGCAGAAAAATGCCCTCCTTGAGTGAGAATATCACCAGCATGCACATGCAATTGCTGCGATGCCGCAATACGCCCTGAATTGCTTATCTTCGAATTATTGGTATTTTGGCTGGTAATATTGACATCACCCCCCATGATCAAAGCACCAGCAGAAACAAAGGAAGCTCTCTCCTTTTCTGGAATGTAAAGCACCGGTGCATAAACATCCATGCCCTTGACCTGTTGGCGCACATAAATCACCATCGGGGCTTCTAGTAACGCCAATTGTTCTTCACTTAAAGCCTCACCAAAGGGGAGATTGTGGGCTTTTGCATATTCTGCCCCTACATCCAGCAAGGTTTTGACTTGTTCAATGGCATCACTTCCAGGAATAAAAGAGCCCTTGCCCAACCCTTGACCAACAAGATCTCGCATTTGTTTTTCAATCAGTTGCTTTTCGAAATAAGCATCCCCTAAGAAAAAAATCTCTCTGTCAGGATTGTAACCAATTTTGTTTAAATAATAGGCTGAGCCATAAAACTTGCCAACATCGAGGAATTCCGCCCGCGTTTCATAAAGGAAATTCTGGTTGGGAAGCGTGCCACCTATACCACCCGATTGAGGCTTTGGTAAAGGGAGACCCTCAGAAAGTTCCCCTGCATTATTGAGATCCACTTTTGGTGTAAAGAGAGCTCCTGCTCCTGTCAAACCGCTTA
>NZ_CADDZX010000024.1:0-4116 GCF_902813205.1 Bartonella capreoli | reverse complement strand
CCGTGAAATGGCAACGCAATTGCTTGAAGAAGGGTTTAAATACAGCGATGATTCCTATAAAACCATGTTTATCAAAAAGCACTCCATCGCCGTGGTGGATCGTGATGAAAAGGGAAATATTATCTATCTCAAAGATGAAAATGGGGAACCTATAGAAAACAGTCGTGGACAAAATATACCTCAGTCGCATTATTTAACGGCTGAAGAGAAGAAGCACCTACAAGCCGGTTCTGATGGTAAGGTTCATGTCTCTTTTAATGGCATTTTCACGCCACCAACTGAGGGAGGTGTTTATGCAGTGCAACATGCAGACAATCGAAATGAACCGCTTTATTTTGTTGTCTTCCCACAAGGAGACACGATTGTATCAGAACTGATGGTAGCAGGCTATCAGAAGTTTCTGGAAAATGACTTCTTTGGCTTAACCAATTCAACACAGGAGGTACAGGATCTGCTAAAGAACTATGGGAATACAGGGCTGGAACTTTACGCTCATAGCCGTGGCGGTATGACAGTTTATAATGCCCTGAATTCTTTAGGACAACAAGGGATAAGCAATATAGCAGGCAACACAACTGTCAATCTTTATGCACCCGCTTCTAATGTTGCAGCAGTAGCAGATAAGTTAAACAAGCTAAATAATGGCAAACAAACCACGGTTGGCTTTGATGGGCATAGATATGACTTTGTAAGCCGAGTGATCGGCGGTAATGGCTATACCTACCAGACAGTGCCTACCGGCAGTAACAGTTGGAAAGAGGCATACAAAATGTTCACAGATCCTTACAATGCCCACACTTGTCTTGGAGATGGGGGCCATATGTGTAGAGTGCGCTATGGCATATCCCATCGAGTACAAATTGATTCAAGGAGAAAGAAATGAAACAAATCTTAAAATTATTGAGTGGAATAGCTTTGTTAAGTATCGCTGGATGTCAATTTAATAAACCTCCCTTAGGATATTTGGCTGCATGGGAGAAGCCAGGAGCGGACTTTACTGAGGTAGGAAAAGCATTGTTAGAATGTGGCATGCCAACTCCCTTTGATAAAGATCCAGAAAGTATAAAGATAAGCAACAATGCATTAGCAACAATTTATGCTTGCATGATCCAAGATGGTTTCCGTTATAAAGATAAAGAGGTATCGAGTATAGGGGGACCGTGTTATACTTTTAGAGAGGAAAACCTTCCCATTTGTCAGCCTGGCGCTGTTATCCCGAGGCGCAGTGTCAAGAAGCGCTTAAATAGCCCGTTTTGTAAACAGTATAAAAATAGTCGTAAATGCCAGCCTTAAGTCTTGCTGCATTTGAAGAGCAACAATCCCCCTTCCTTGCTTTTGCTTGGAAGGGTGGTTTTTTGCTCATTCCACCATCAACAATGGCAGCATCATCTTGACAGATGAAGCAGGGCAAAAGACCTTGACAGGGCAAAATGGGGAACAAACAATCGCCTCCCTTAACCGTGACACCGCTACAGCTCATCAAGTTGTAGAAGCGCTTGATGGTGGCAGGCTGGAACAAATCGTCCATGAGAACCGTGAAATGGCAACGCAATTGCTTGAAGAAGGGTTTAAATACAGCGATGATTCCTATAAAACCATGTTTATCAAAAAGCACTCCATCGCCGTGGTGGATCGTGATGAAAAGGGAAATATTATCTATTTAACAGATGAAAATGGGAAACCTATAAAAGACAGTCGTGGACAAAAAATACCTCAGTCGCATTATTTAACGGCTGAGGAGAAGAAGCACCTACAAGCCGGTTCTGATGGTAAGGTTCATGTCTCTTTTAATGGCATTTTCACGCCACCAACTGAGGGGGGTGTTTATGCAGTGCAACATGCAGACAATCGAAATGAACCGCTCTATTTTGTTGTCTTCCCACAAGGAGACACGGTTGTGTCAGAACTGATGGTAGCAGGCTATCAGAAGTTTCTGGAAAATGACTTCTTTGGCTTAACCAATTCAACACAGGAGGTACAGGATCTGCTAAAGAACTATGGGAATACAGGGCTGGAACTTTACGCTCATAGCCGTGGCGGTATGACAGTTTATAATGCCCTGAATTCTTTAGGACAACAAGGGATAAGCAATATAGCAGGCAACACAACTGTCAATCTTTATGCACCCGCTTCTAATGCTGCAGCAGTGGCAGATAAGTTAAACAAGCTAAATAATGGCAAACAAACCACGGTCGGTTTTGATGGGCATAGATATGACTTTGTAAGCCGAGTGATCGGCGGTAATGGCTATACCTACCAGACAGTGCCTACCGGTAGTAACAATTGGAAAGAGGCATGGGAAATGTTTACAAATCCCGACAATGTCCATACTTGTCTTAGAGATGGGAATGTTAATTGTATCGCTATGTATAGTTCATCTCATCGAGTACAAATTGATTCAAGGAGAAAAAAATGAAACAAATCTTAAAATTATTGAGTGGAATAGCTTTGTTAAGTATCGCTGGATGTCAATTTAATAAACCTCCCTCAGGATATTTGGCTGCATGGGAGAAGCCTGGAGCGGACTTTACTGAGATAGGAAAAGCATTGTTAGAATGTGGCATGCCAACTCCTTATGATGTCGATCCAGAAAATAAAAAGCTAAGCAACAATACATATGCAACAATTTATGCTTGCATGATCCAAGATGGTTTCCGTTATAAAAATAAAGATGGGAATTGGTGTGAGAACTATAAATCTGAAAACCTTCCCATTTGTCAGCCTGGCGCTGTTATCCCGAGGCGCAGTGTCAAGAAGCGTTTAAATAGCCCGTTTTGTAAACAGAATCCAAAAGAATATGAGTGCTATCCTTAAGTGTTTCTGCGTTTGAAGAGCAACATTCCCCTTCCTTGCTTTTGCTTGGAAGGGTGGTTTTTTTGCTCATTCCACCATCAGTAATGGCAGCATCATTTTGACAGATGAAGCAGGGCAAAATACCCTGACAGGGCAAAATGGGGAACAAACAATCGCCTCCCTTAACCGTGACACGGCTACAGCTCATGAAGCTGTAGAAGCGCTTGATGGTGGCAGGCTGGAACAAATCGTCCATGAGAACCGTGAAATGGCGACGCAATTGCTTGAAGAAGGGTTTAAATACAGCGATGATTCCTATAAAACCATGTTTATCAAAAAGCACTCCATCGCCGTGGTGGATCGTGATGAAAAGGGAAATATTATCTATTTAACAGATGAAAATGGGAAACCTATAAAAGACAGTCGTGGACAAAAAATACCTCAGTCGCATTATTTAACGGCTGAGGAGAAGAAGCACCTACAAGCCGGTTCTGATGGTAAGGTTCATGTCTCTTTTAATGGCATTTTCACGCCACCAACTGAGGGAGGTGTTTATGCAGTGCAACATGCAGACAATCAAAATGAACCGCTTTATTTTGTTGTCTTCCCACAAGGAGACACAGCTGTATCAGAACTGATGGTAGCAGGCTATCAGAAGTTTCTGGAAAATGACTTCTTTGGCTTAACCAATTCAACACAGGAGGTACAGGATCTGCTAAAGAACTATGGGAATACAGGGCTGGAACTTTACGCTCATAGCCGTGGCGGTATGACAGTTTATAATGCCCTGAATTCTTTAGGACAACAAGGGATAAGCAATATAGCAGGCAACACAACTGTCAATCTTTATGCACCCGCTTCTAATGCTGCAGCAGTAGCAGATAAGTTAAACAGGCTAAATAATGGCAAACAAACCACGGTCGGTTTTGATGGGCATAGATATGACTTTGTAAGCCGAGTGATCGGCGGTAATGGCTATACCTACCAAACAGTGCCTACCGGTAGTAACAATTGGAAAGAGGCATACAAAATGTTCACAGATCCTAACAGTGTCCACAATTGTCTTGGAGATGCCAGTGATATATGTGGAAGACTTTATGGTTCATCTCATCGAGTACAAATTGATTCAAGGAGGAAAAAATGAAACAAATCTTAAGATTATTGAGTGCTATAGCTCTATTAAGTATCGCTGGATGTTCTTTAGGTAGGCCTGCCACATCATCTATAGGAATGTGGGAGAAGCCTGGAGCAGACTTTACTGAGATAGGAAAAGCACTGTTAGAATGTGGCATGCCAACTCCTTATGATGTCGATCCAGAAAAT
>NZ_CADDZX010000023.1:0-4117 GCF_902813205.1 Bartonella capreoli | reverse complement strand
AGGGGCACACTGGGTGAGGAGGCGTTTGTGTCTTGAGGGATGAAGAGGTGTTTGTGGCTGGAAGATGAGGGGACGTTGTTTTAAGGGAATGAAGGCCTATTGCCTGGGAGAGGCTATTTAGTAGGGGGGTGGGAGTTTGACGGTGGAGGATAGGACGAGGATTGAGTTTGAGGGGAGTGATGGGTATGGAGTATATGTGGGGAAAGGGGTGAGGGCTGAGTTGACGGGCGTGACGATTACGGGAAATGGGTATGGGTATGGGATAGAGGTAGCAAAAGAGGGAGCTGTGTGGTTGAAAGGGACGCATTTGAGAGATGTCGCAAAAGGTATGACTGTTAAGGAGGGAAGTTTTGTACGTATGGAGGGAGGGGAGATTACTTTTAAGGGAGACTATGGCATTAATCTTATAAGCGGGTATGCTTTTTTAGGAGAGGTCAATATCGAGGGAAAGGAAACAGGACAAGAGGGCATCAAAGTTAGTGCGGGAATGCTTGATCTGTACAAGACAAATGTAAGGGGTGTCTATAAAGGTATGACTGTTTGGAGGGGAGGTATTCGCATGTTTGGAGGATCGGTAGAGTTTACGGGAGATTACGGTATTGATCTTACAAGGGGGTATGCTTTTTTAGGAGAGGTCAATATCGAGGGAAAGGAAACAGGGCAAGAGGGCATCAAAGTTAGTGAGGGAATGCTTAATCTGTACAAGACAAATGTAAGGGGTGTTGATAAAGGTATGACTGTCACAAAGGGGGATGTGGTCATGGTTGAAGGGTCGGTAGAGTTTAAAGGAGAGCATGGGATCAGTCTTACAGGGGGGTATGCTGATTTAAGAGGGGTCAATATGACTTATAAGAGTGATGGTCTTAATGCTAACTTCATCAAGGTTGAAGGGGGAAAAGTTCTGGCAGAAGGCATAACAATCACAGGAAATGGAGGTAAGGGGCAGGGTGTCAAGGTAGCAAATGGGGGAGCTGTGTGGTTGAAAGAGACAAACTTTAGCAATGTGAGAAGTGGTATGACTATTTCAGAGGGATCTGTGTTTATGTTTAAGGGGGGTATTACTTTTAAGGGAGAATACGGTATCTATCTCAGTAAGGGACAGGCTTTGTTAAGTGATTTCAACATTACAGGACCAGGTGGTACGAGCAAAACTACAGCTACAGGTATAGGGGTAGTGGTGAGTAGCTTAGGAGAAGTCATGATGAGGGATGTGAATATTTCTCAGGTTGAAATGGGAGCAAGGGTGACGAGTGGATTGCTGGTGATGGACAAAGGGGGCATTACTTTTAAAGGAGACTATGGCATCAATCTTGTAAGCGGGTATGCTTTGTTAAATGGGGTTAATATTAAAGGGCCTGGTAGTGGAACGGGGATAGAGCTGGGGTATGGGCAGGTGTTGATGAAAGGCACAACTTTTACCAATGTTGATAAGGCTATGACTGTTACACAGGGGGATGTCAAAATGGAGGGAGGCGAGATAACATTTACAGGAGAGCACGGGATTCTTCTCAAGCAGGGTGGGGTTGCTTTAATGGGGGTTACGATGACTTATAAGGGGAACAGTACTACAGCTGATTTCATTAAAATCACGGGAGAGGATACTACAAATGCTGTAGAGGCAGTTGATCCTAAAACGAGGAAAACATTTACACCAAAGAGTGCCGTGGTGGTGGCAGCAAGCTTAAAAATCGATGGAAGTGGTCATGGGCAGGCCTTAAATGTTACAAATGGGGGGAGAGTTGTTTTGGTGAATCCAACTTATACGAATGTTCACACTGGCATGACTATTACAAAGGGTGCTGTGCAAATGATCGAAGGATCGATGGAGTTTAAAGGAGGGCACGGCATCTATCTCAAGAGGGGACATGCTTTGTTAACAAATGTCACTATGACTTATAAAGGTCATGAGAAAAATACTACTTTCCTAAAGGTTGAGGCAGAAAATGTTTTAAATACTGCAGATATTATAGGGACAGGCATTAAAATCGACGGAAAGGGGTATGGACAGGGGGTTTATGTCACAAAGGGTGGGAGGGTTAAGTTAAAAAATGCGCTCCTTTCCAATGTCATAAATGGGGTGAGTGTGGCTAATGGGGAATTCTGGATGAAGGGAGGGGAGATTGCCTTTAAGGGAGACTACGGCGTTAGTCTTTCAACGGGGAATGTTGTCTTAAAGGGTGTTATTATGGAGTATAAGGGGAATAACAGGGGTGCTAAGGCTGCTAATACTGCTTCTCCAAGCTTCATCAAGGTTGAAGGAAAAGGGGCAAATCTTGTAGCAATAAAGGTGATGTTCACAGGAAATGAACAAGGACTGGGGGTAAAGGTCGCAAATGGGGGACATGTGACGCTAAAACAATCGCATGTTACAAGAGTTCAAAATGCAATAACTGTCGAAGAAGGATCAATTTGGATGGGAAGTGGATTAATAGAATTCACGGGAGATTACGGTATTGATCTTAAGAAGAATGGGAGGGCTATTCTAGACAATGTACAGATGAACTACAAAGGTAACAAAAACGCTGACTTCATTAAGGTTGAAGGAAAAGAATCTTCAGTAAAAGTGCTGAGAACAGTAATTAATGGAACTGATAAGGAAAAAGGCGCTCATATAACTAATGGTGCACATGTAATATTGAGTCATTCAAGTTTAAATAAAGTCAACAAAGGCATAACTGCCCAAAATGCTGAAATAACTATGAATAGTACTTCAATGAGCTTTAAAGGAAGTTACGGTGTAAGTTTAAGTGTAGGAAAAGCTATTCTAAATAAAGTAAGTATGACACATACAGGCGATAATGATACAGACTTCCTTAAAGTCCAAGGAAAAGGGGCAAATCTTGCTGCAAATAAAGTCACGATTAAAGGATCCAAAAACAAAGGACAAGGGCTACATATTACAAAGGGGGCAAAAATAACACTTCTCCAATCTGAATTAACAGGTGTTGCTAAAGGAATCCATATCGACAGTGGAACAGTAAATGTTAAAAGGTCAACTATTACGATAGAGGGTGATGAATCTTACGGTATAAGCCTTTGGGGATCTCAAAAATCAACTGAAACGCACCTTAAAAGATCTCAAAGATCTGCGTCACGTAATTTAACAGTAGCCCACCATATGCCTAAAATGTCAGAGGTAGGGGTTGTTAATTTAACACTAACAACTTTAAAAGTTCCAAATAACACAGTTATTCATGGAAGAACAGCAAAAAGTCTTATTACCTTAAAAGATTCAAACATTTCCGGTGCCTCATTATTAGAAGCTAAAAGTGGATCTACTGTAATGCTTGCAACTAATAATTCCTCATTAACCGGCGGTTCACACGTTGATGATGAATCTGATACTCTATTTTATTTAACTAATAAATCTAGATGGTTTTTAACAAAGAACAAGAAAAATCAAAATTTAAGAGAATCATCTTCATTAATCTCAGGTATAATGCTTAAAGATAGTGCAATTATCTTTGAAAAGCCGACGTCAGACGATTATCAAACGCTGCGTATTGGAAAAGGATATCATAGCGCTTATCTCGCTCAGGGTGATGCACAACTTCATCTCAATATTCAAATAGGCCAAGATGGCTCACTTAACGATCACAAAACCGACCGTGTTTTAATTCATGGTAATGTTTCTGGAACTACTAAAATTCATATGAATACATCAAGCAATGGAGAGGCGGCTGTAAATTCAAGAACAAATAGAAATAATAACAATCAAAGTGTATCAATAGTACAGGTTTCTGGATCAGCACAAAAAGACTCTTTTCAATTAAACTATGGTTATATTACACTAAATAACTCTCCTTACCAACATCATCTTGTTGCTTATGGTCCTGGTTCTGAATTTGGGAAAGCAGATCCTCAAAAAAGATTAGTAAAAGGGGATGGGGACTTTTGGGATTTTCGTCTTGAAAGTAAAAATATTCCATTTGATCCTCGTCATCCAAATATAGTGCCAATTAAGCCAGCGATTGTTCCACAAGCTCCGGCTTATCTGCTTTTACCCAATGCTTTATTCTATGCTGGGTTGATGGATATCAACAATCAAACTGAGCTGTTGGGGACAATGGTGACGTCATTTGATCCATTTTTCAATGGAAAGCCGGCGTTTTTCATA
>NZ_CADDZX010000022.1:0-4177 GCF_902813205.1 Bartonella capreoli | reverse complement strand
GATTTATGTTACACGAGACAAGAAAAGCTCCAAAGGGGATGCTGAGATCGTTGTTGAGTTTTACACAAATCGTTAAAAGAGGGGGGCGTTTGTTCCTTACGTCCCCCCCTTTTAAATGTTGGGAATATTATTGATGGCTATTACGATTCATACAGGTGGCCCCATTGAGATAAAAGGGGAGATTATTCCTCATGATCAAAATTTTATTCAGATGGTTGGTGATATTCAAGATGAGATTGATGATCAAACCAATGAATATGTTGATCAGGTTCAAAATGCGATATTTTCAGCTATTCGCTTTTGTGAACGGTTTCCCTTTTATTTCAATGAAAGCCGTGAAGTTGTCTTGACCACATTGAAAGGCAAAAGCCGCTATGGAGATGAGGCTCATCCTTCAATCAGTGGGGCTATTCAGATTATTGATGCTTACATTGAGGGCAATAATCATAATAAGTCAAAGCTTTTGCGGGTAGATCCAATGGAGATTGAAGGGCTTGATGAGGCTCATCATGGTTTGCCCACACGCTATGCTTATTTTGCACAAAAGCTTGTTTTTTATCCAACACCCGATGATATTTATTCCATCAGGCTTATTCTTGACCCTATACGGGTTAAAACCATTGAGAATGCAAGACAAGCTTCTGTGTGGTTTTTGGAAGCTTATGAGCTTATCAAAACCCGTGCAAAATATGAGTTATATGCCAATATACTCAAAGAGCCACAGATGGCAGCAACAGCCCTTGCGATGTTTCAAGAACAGTTAAACGTTCTTCAAATTGAGACCTCACGGCGTAAAAACTTTGCACAGATTCAACACACGGATTTCTGATGACTTTTATCCCTATTGCTGAATTTAGACCAGACACTGCATTTATAAACAGTGGCTATTCGAATGAGATTGTGAATGTTTTGCCTGCCCCTCAGGCTTATATTCCCTTTCCAACGGTTGCACCTATCTCAGATCCGTTTCCCGATGAGATTTTAAGCGTGTATACTGTGCGTTCATCAGGTGGTGTGCGTATCATTGTGGGTTCACCAACCAAGCTTTACGCGTTTGATAATGGTACGCGTGGATGGAAAGATATCAGCAAGCCTGATACGCTCTATCATGCCAATGAGACAACGCCTTGGTCTTTTGCTTCTTTTGGGGATTACGTCATTGCTGTTAATAGCAACGATGCACCCCAGGTGCTTTCTTTAAAAAAGGATGAGAGATTTGATGATTTGGGAGGGGAGCCTCCACGGGCTGGTATTGTGCGTGTTTGGGGTGATTTTGTTTGTTTGATGAAGCTTACAGATTATCCAAACCGTGTGCATTGGTCTGGGTTAAATGATGCGCAGTGTTGGACTGTTGGAGAAAAAAGTTGTGATTATCAAGATTTTCCAGATGGTGAATATGTTCAAGGGTCAACACAAGCAACCAACCCATTCATCTTTATGCGATCTTCTATTTACCATGCGACATTTGTACCGGGCTCGAGCATTATATTTAGTTTTACGAAAGTAAAGGATAAAATAGGAGCAAAAAGCAGCACAGCCATTGCAAGCCGTGGGGAACATACTTTCTTTGTTGCTGATGATGGTTTTTACCAGATCAATAATGAAGGGGAGATGCTACCTATTGGTTTTGGTAAAGTTGATAAAACGGTTTTTACACTTTATCATAACTTTGCTATTGATGACATGAAAGCGTGCATTGATCCGGTTTATTCACGGGTATACTTCTCGATCAATGACGATATCGCTGGAATGCATATCTATGTTTATGATTGGATTTTACAGACATGGAGTGTCATCAAGGGGCATGATCTTTTCTTATTTCCCCTATTTGCAGTGGGTTATACTTTAGAGGGTCTCGATGAAGTCTCTAAGCGCTTGATAGATTTGCCCGCTTCTCTTGATAGTAAGATATGGCAAAATGGTGCCCCAGTATTGGGAGCGTTTAATCAAGATAATAGATTTGGGCTTTTTGCAGGTCCGCCGATGGAAGCGGTGATTGCATCACAAACGATTGGCAATACAACAAGACAGATAAACCTGATGAGTGAGGCTTTTGTTCAAGCCGATACAACAGAGGGTTTATTAAGCGTTGGGGCAGCTTTTATTTTAGATGATAAGAACAGGTTTCATTGGGCAGACGAGCGTTATGCGGGCTATAATCACGGGATGTATAATATTCGCTCACGGGCGCGTTATCATGCGTTGCGTTTGAGGATACCAGAGGGGACAGTGTGGACGCATATAACAGGTTTTGAAGTAACGCTCAAACCTGCAGGTATCAGATGAATTTGAAAGTTTATAACACACAGCAATGGAGTGCTCGGCAAATAGCACCCTATTGGCGTGATATTATAGGATCGATTGCTTATTTTATTGATAAGTTTCCCGATGATTATGATCTTGAGACACTTTTGAGCGATATTTTAAAGGGAGAAAAGCTTCTTTGGATTATCGTTGATGAGCACGAAAATTTTATGGCTCATGTCACCACTCAATTGGACCATCTTGTTACAGGGGTAAAGCGTGCAGTTATTGTGACCCTTGGAGGAAAAGGTGGGCAACATTTAAGCCAGGTTATCTCTTACATTGAGGACTATTACAAAGAACAAGGGGCAGACGAGCTTATCATCATAGGCCGGCGTGGATGGGAGAGATCTCTCAAAGAGCATGGCTACAGCGTTAATCTTTTAGAATATAGAAAGCAGCTTTAACATGGGAAAAAGTAGAAAACCAAAGATGACACAAAACACAACACAAACAAACGCCCCTCCTGCATGGGCACAAGGTATTTTTAAGCTTGGTGCCCATGATGCGATGAATCTCTACAACAATGGCAGTGGGAAGGAGGTTTATCAGGGGGATCGTGTTGCCAATTTGAGTGATCAGACATTGGGTGCGATTACAGGACTTAACAATACGGCTCAAAACTATAATAACAGCTATTTAAATGGGCTTGCCACAGGACCAAATGCAGCAAGTCAAAATTTAAGTAACATGGCTTCTGGAGCGCAAATAGGCGCTAACCCTTACTTTAATGAAGCCCTTCAAAACACATTAAACAATACAGCCAATTCTATTAACAGTTCAATGTCAGGAGCAGGGCGCTATGGTTCAGGGGCGCATACGGGGGTTCTTGCTAATGAATTGGGGGGCATCGCAACCCAAGCGATGTCACAGCAATATAACCAAGATGTCAACAATATGATGGCTGCCAATAGTTTGATTGACCAGGCAAACCAAAACCAGCTTGCAGGGGCTTCCAATTTCTTCCAAGGTCAAGGTCAGGCGAATATGAATGCGCTTGCGGGGGGCAGTTTGATTGATGCCAATAATCAGCAAAAACTTGATGCAGAGCGAGAAAAATGGGAGCAGCAGAATAATCTTGAATGGGATCAGTTAAGTAAGTTACTGGCCGCAGGAGGAGCTGTTTCTGGCAATTACGGTACACAAACAGGGAAAATGACAACACTTGTCCCAAACAATCCATGGGCAACTGTTGGAAGTATTGGGGGCATTATTGGTGGACTTACGGGGTTGAGTGATCGAAGAGCCAAGGAGAACATTGTTGAGGTTGGGTATAGAGATGGCCACAAACTCTATGATTATAACTACAAAGGGTGCTCTAAGCGCTATAGAGGGGTGATGGCGCAAGATGTTCTTGCAACAAACCCTGAGGCTGTTTTCTTAAATACTGCCACCGGATTCTTGCATGTTGATTATAGCAAGCTTGGTTTTAATATGGAAAGGGTTGCCTAATGTCTAGGTTTGATGCGTTAGATCCATCTTTGGATCAAGAAGATGGTAGCAATAATAAAGGGTTTATGCATTTTTTTGCTCGTTCTGACCCGTTCCTTAAGCATATCAATAAACAAGACAGGCGTTATAATCGACAAAAGGCTACTCTTCAGGATCTTATTCGAGGCGTTTATGAGGAACCTGAAGAAACGGGTAAAAAAGGGCTTAAAGATTTAATTGTATCTGTTATAGATTTAAAAAGTCAGATGCCCCCTTTGTCAGATTATTCAATCAAAACAAACAATGGCCCACAACCCTATCAGGGCAATTCTTTAGAGAATGCTGTGTCGTTGGCGCCCCAATCTGAATTTGTTTCTCCTATTGATATGCCTTCACAAAATGAAGCACAACAGCAACAAAAAGATGCAATGAATTATATTGC
>NZ_CADDZX010000021.1:0-4593 GCF_902813205.1 Bartonella capreoli | reverse complement strand
CGATAACACACACAAACAAACATGATGATTGAACACACGACGCATAACCATAACCCACTATGCTCTTGAAACCTTTCAGATTAAAAGAGAAAAACTATTCTTTAAAAAAAAGAAAATCAAAACAAAACCATACCTGAACGTCTCAAACCCCTAAACAAAATCCCCCTGAAGGTCTTCTATTCAAAACAAGAAAAAATAAACAAAACACTCACACACAATGCAAAAAAAACATACATGAAAGCATAAATAAGTCATAGTAACCCCCATTAAAGCAACCCCACCCTGCTTGAGAAGAATCCCGTGCTCTCCTGTAAATGTTATCTCGCCTCCCTCCATTTTGACATCCCCCTGTGTAACAGTTATAGCCTTATCAACATTGGTAAAAGTTGTGCCTTTCATCAACACCTGCCCATACCCCAGCTCTATCCCCGTTCCACTACCAGGCCCCGTAATTTTAACCCCATTTAAAAAAGCATGCCCGCTTACAAGATTGATACCATAATCTCTTTTAAAAATAATGGACCCTTTGTCCATCACCAGCAATCCACTCGTCACCCTTGCTCCCATTTCAACCTGAGAAATATTCACATCCCTCATCATGACTTCTCCTAAGTTACTCACCCCTACCCCTGTGCCTGTAGCTGTAGCTTTGCTCGTATCACCTTGTCTTGTAATGCTAAAACCAGTTAACAAAGCCTGCCCCCCTGAGACATCAATACCATGGCCTCCTGTAAAGGTAATGGATCCTCCCTCCATGCGCATAATACCTCCCCTCTCAACAGTCATACCACTTCTCACATTGGTAAAGTTTGTCTCTTTCAACCACACAGCTCCCCCATTTGCTACCTTGACACCCTGCCCCTTACCTCCATTTCCTGTCATTGTTAGCTTTTCTGCCAGAACCACTCCATCTTCAACCTTGATGAAGTTAGCATTAGAACCATTACTCTTATACCTCATAGTAATCCCCTTTAAAGCAGCCCTTCCCTGCTTAAAATAAATCCCATGCTCTCCTTTAAACTCTACCGACCCTTCAACCATGACCACAACCGCTTCTTCGATAGTCATACCTTTTGCGACATCTCTCAAATGCGTCTCTTTCAACCACATCACTCCATCCGACATCTCCACCCCCGTTGCGACATTTGAAATCTCCACCTGTTTCATCATCACCTTTTCCCCCATCGCATATACCCCCGTCCCACTTCCCTTCCCACTTCCCGTAATCTTCACACCCGTCAAACTAGCCCTTGTCACCTTTTTCCCCACATACACCCCATACCCATAATTCCCCACAAACTCAATCTTTGTCCCATCCTTCACCGTCAAGCTCTTACCCCCCATCATTGCTATCCCCGCCTTAACCCCTTTTATCGACCCCCTACTCACCGTCAAACTCCCACCCTCCACCCAAACCCCCACCCCCTTACTCCCATTATTCCCACTTCCTGTAATCTCCACATTCGTCAAACTAGTATTCTTCACCCTCTTCCCCGCATACACCCCATAATTCCCCGTAAACTCAATCCTCGTCCCATCCTTCACCTTCAACACCCCATACCCCATCATTTTTATCCCCTCCTTAACCCCCTTTATCTCCCCTCCTATCACCATCAACACCCCACCCATCGCATATACCCCCGTTTCAACTTGTGAAACATTCACCCCACTCACCGTCACCTCTCCCCCCATCGCATACACCCCGTATCCACTCCCACTTCCCCCCCTTCCCTCAATCGTCACGCCCGTCAACTCAGCCCTCACCCCTTTCCCCACATACACCCCATAATCCCTCATAAACCCAATCTTCCCCCCACTAACCGTCAAGCTCTTACCCTCCATCCAAATCCCCGTTTCAACATTTGAAATATCCACCCTCTCCAACGTCACATCAGCATTCCCCTTCGCATATACCCCCTTGCTCCCACCTCCCCCATTTCCCCTAATCGACCCCCCCCTCCACCCAAACCCCCATCCCCGACCCACTTCCCTTTCCCTTAATCTCCACCCCCGCCAAAGTAGTACTCTTCACCAATCCCCCCACATACACCCCATACTTCCCCTCAAACTCAATCTTTGTCCCCCCCTTCACCGTCAAGCTCTTACCCCCCGTCGCATATATCCCCGTTGCAACCTCTGAAATATTCACCCTCTCCAACGTCACAGTAGCCGTCCCCCCCTTCACATATATCCCATCCCCCTTCCCCTTTCCCATAATCGTCACATTCGTCAAAGTAGCCTTTGTCACCGATTCCCCCACATACACCCCATAATCCCCCGTAAACTCAATCCTTGTCCCATCCTCCACCATCAACGTCCCCGTCCCCTCCATCTGCACCCCCGTTGCAACCTCTGAAATATTCACCCCCTCCAACGTCACATTCCCGCTCCCCCCCGTCGCAAATACCCCCGTCCCCCCACTCCCATTTCCCCTAATCGTCCCCTCCTTCACCATCAACACCCCACCCTCCATCCAAATCCCCGTTCCAACATTTGAAATATCCACCCCCTCCACCATCAACACCCCACCCCCCGTCACATATACCCCCTTCCCACCCCCATTCCCCTTCACCGTCAAACTCCCACCCGTCATCATCACCGTCCCCCCACTCACATTAAGCCCATCCCCACTCCCCGTAACATTAATCTTCGTCGTCCCCGTCATCATCAACGTCCCCCCACTCACATTAAGCCCCTTCCCATTCCCCGTAACATCAATCGTCGTCGTTCCATTCATCATCACCGTCCCCCCCGTCACATACATCCCCGTCCCAACCCCCGTAACATTAATCGTTGTCATCCCACTCATCATCAACGTCCCACTCTTTGCATATATCCCCGACCCACTCCCCCCAACCTTAATCGTCGTCTTCCCCTCCAACTTCAACGTCCCCCCATCCACCTCCACCCCCGTATCAACATCCTTCATCGTCACACTCGTCAACGTCACATTAGCATTCCCCTTCACCTCCACCCCCGTCCCCGTACTCCCATTTCCCGTAATCGATCCCATCACCATAGTAGCCTTCCCCCCACTCACACTCATCCCCGTCCCATCCCGCCCAACCGTAATCGATCCACCCATCATCACCACCTTCCCCCCACTCACATCCAGCCCCGTCCCACTTCCCTTCACCGTAATCGTCGTCGTCCCCTCCATCATCACCGTCCCACTCCCATCCACCATCACCCCCTTCCCACTCCCCGTAACATTAATCGTCGTCGTCCCCTCCATCTCCACCTTCCCACTCTTTGCATATATCCCCTTCCCACTCCCCGTAACATCAATCGTCGACTCCCCAAGAATCTTCACCTTCCCCCCATCCACCTCCACCCCCGTATCAACATCCTTCATCGTCACACTCGTCAACGTCACATTCCCGCTCCCCCCAGTCACATATACCCCCTTGCTCCCACCTCCCCCATTTCCCCTAATCTCCCCACTCATCATCATCACCGTCCCCCCAATCACCTCCATCCCCGTCCCACCCCCCTGAAGTGTAACCGTCGTCCCCATCATCTCCACCCTCCCATTACTCACATACATCCCTGTCCCCCCACTCCCCCCAACATCAATCTTCGACCCCCCATTCAACGTCAACGTCCCATTCGTCACCCTTGCCCCCGTTTCAAGCTGCATCAACTTCACACTCGTCAACGTCAACGTCCCCTCCCCCATCTTCAACACCCCCATCCCATTTCCCCCACTCCCCTTAATCGTCATATCCATCACATTAGCATTCCCCTCCACCTCCATCCCCGTCCCATTCCCCCCAACCGTAATCGTCGCCCCTCCCCCTCTTACAGTAGCTATCCCCTTCGTCCCCTTAATCTTCATCCCCATTTTGACATTCTTCATCGTCACCCCCTCCATCAACATCACCTTCCCCCCATTCTCGATCAACACCCCCACCCCATCTCCACTCCCACTCCCCGTCATCGTCACCTCCTTCATCAACATCACCTCCCCCCCATTCTTCACCTCAATCACAGGACCTGCATCTCTCCCTGCCCTCACCCCAATCGTCCCCTTAACAACCGTAACAGAAGACCCCGACCCACTCACTTCTATCCCCTTCTTCACATCTGTAACATCAACACCCCCCACCAACGCCAGCTCCCCTCCACGTTCCACCTTAATCGCTGTCTTTTGACTACTACCACTACTATCCCTAACCGTCAGCTTACTCTTTATCCTAATCTTTGTCTCCCTCCCCCTCCCATTGTACACTGTCACAGCAACCTCACTAGAGTACTTACTCATATCTATATTTCGATTCTCACCACTCAGCTCACCCCATCCACCATCAACACTCCACCCACTCCCATCTGGCCTCGTCCCATCACACACAATTGGCTGATTCTCCCCACCACTATCCACCCCCTGACAATTCTTTCCAGCATAGACTTTATTCTGAGAAGTCATAAGAGCAAGACCAGCTAGAATAGCTGTCGATAACACACAGAAACAAACATGATGATTGAACACACGACGCATAACCATAACCCACTATGCTCTTGAAACCTTTCAGATTAAAAGAGAAAAACTATTCTTTAAAAAAAAGAAAATCAAAACAAAATCATACCTGAACG
>NZ_CADDZX010000020.1:0-4633 GCF_902813205.1 Bartonella capreoli | reverse complement strand
TATGCATTTAAATCGACAGAAAGGCACCTTAGAGAGAGATTTGGAAGTTTTTTGATGAATTCCACATCTGAAACATAAAACGCTCTGTACGGGGCTAATTTAAGGAAATTAGAACAGATGCGAAAATCGGGATGATAATTATAAAATTTGTAACAGGTGATAATGAGTTTTTCGTTTGACAGTGAAAGATAGTTTTGTTATACAAATACCCAAGTGCTGAAAACACTTTATAGTAAGCGGATAGGTTACGAAACAATCTCTCCTCTGTCTTTAAGAAACTGACTATCTTTTATGCGTATTACAGCGTATAACGATCTTGTCGGGTGTGGTTACACCATACAATACCCTTTGTGGGGAAAGTGTAACGACGGACTTACTACCGTGTTTTCAACGCCCGGCGCCCATTAGGGTGTCAATTGAAAACGTTTAAATAGTAAGGAGTTCATCATGAACGATTTAGTAAAGAACACACAAACTACACTGACGATGTCTAGCCGTGAAATTGCAAAATTGTGTGGTAAAAGGCATGACCATGTTATGCG
Organism: Bartonella capreoli; assembly: GCF_902813205.1. Taxonomy (NCBI): domain Bacteria; kingdom Pseudomonadati; phylum Pseudomonadota; class Alphaproteobacteria; order Hyphomicrobiales; family Bartonellaceae; genus Bartonella; species Bartonella capreoli. The sequence continues at coordinate 4,091 of NZ_CADDZX010000020.1, read as the reverse complement.
TGATATCAAGAAAATGCTTGAAGAATTATACTCTGAAAGAGGTCTCCCCAAATTTGGGGGCACCTATTTAGACAAGCAAAAAAAGACGCAAAACTGCTTTAATCTTCCTAAACGTGAGTGCCTTATTTTAATCTCAGGTTATAGCACAGTGTTACGTGCTAAGATTATTGACCGCTGGATAGAACTCGAAAGTCAATTACGATTCGATCATGAATTATTTTCTCGTGATTTATTTAAATCGTCCTCAGGTATTGGTAAAGTTTTAGGAGTAATTGCAAGACGTCTGTCAGATGTAAATGATCTCGAAAACGAGCTTGAACATTACAAATCAGTTACAACAGAAGTGAGACGTGTTTTAGAAAGTTCTGTTGCAAAGGCTGCCTAATTTAAAAAGATATAACCATACCTTTCCTCTGTAAAAAGGGGAAGGGGTTTTTAAGCTTTTTCTAAAGATGTATGTTCTTCATTTTGAGTGGGTGTTAGGCTAATTTGTAAATTTAAAGCACTCAAAACATTAAAGAAAGTTGAAAGCTTAGGATCACCTTTGTCGCTTAAAGAGCGATAAAGAGATTCTCGATTTAAACCTGTTTTATTGGAAACAGTTGCCATTCCTTGTTTGCGTGCAATAATGCCCAATACATGTAAAACATAGCCACTGTTTTGAGTTTCTAAAGCATCTTGTAATAATTCTTTAAAATCTTCAGGCGTTTTGAAATACTCGCTAGCGTCAAAGGGTGTTATTTTCATCATTAACCTCTTTTACTATTTGTAGGGCTTTTTCGATATCCTTTTGTTGGGTAGATTTATCACCACCATTAAGGAGTAGAATAATTTCTTGCCCTTGTTTTATAAAATAAACTCGATAACCAGGACCATAATTTATTTTTAATTCTCCAATACCGTGAAAATATTTAGCATCACCAAAAAGACCATATTCAAGACGCAAAATACGTGTAGCAATTTTCTTTTGTGCTTGTCTGTCTTTTAAGGAATTTAACCACTTGGTAAAATGCAGGGTTTTTTTAATAATAAACATCTGTAGTTTTTAAGCGACGTAAAAGATAATGTCAAATACAATTTTTTGTTCCAATGACAGACAAATCTTCTTATTTTCTAGAATAAATTTATAAGTATTATCAGTTAGTTATTTTATTTTTCTATATTAACTAGTGTAGCATATTGTTTTATGCTATTGTAAAATATAGAAAAATAAGTTTTTCATATCCGTATTTCATTTCAATTATTTTCCTTAGAAAAGATAAAAAACATGATCAACAAAGTAATTTTAGTAGGCAATCTCGGTGCCAATCCCGAAAGCAAAACAATGGCATCTGGAACAGAGGTGGTGAACTTTCGTATAGCCACGTCACAAAGCTATAAAGATAAAAAAACAGGTGAAAAGGTAGAGAAAACAGAATGGCACTCTATCGTGGTTTTTAATCCCCATCTTGTAAAGGTTGCACTTCAGTATCTGAGTAAAGGTTCCAAAGTTTATGTTGAAGGTCAATTACAGACGCGTAAATGGCAAGATAAAAGCGGGCAAACACACTACACAACAGAAATTATCTTACCGCAATATAAGGGTGAATTGAGGATCCTTGATAGTGTTCAAAAGGCTGAACCTGATATGGATGTTCAAAAGCAAACAACGACATGGGAGAGTGGTGGTCGAGAATACTTAGAAACGACTTTGGATGACAATATCCCGTTTTAATCAGGAGGTTTTCTTATGAAGAAACGTAAGAAACGGGGAAGACCTAGAATAGAAGGTCAAATAAGAGAACCCAATGGACGTATTTCGCGTACAAAAACGCCTGATAAATCTTCATATCAACAGACACTTGAAATGCGTGCCAAGCGTTATGGGATAAGCATTCAAGATGCGAAAAACCCGCTTATTGGTACTTATGTAGGGCGGTTATATTTATTGGAAAAAAAGATTAATCAAGATCAGTACGATGCATCACAGCAGTATATTCAAGTACGAAACGATTATCGGTGTGCGAAAGGATTTCCGGGGGCTTATTATGATGGTGCAAATGACAATCACGATCAAGACAGTCTTGAGAGGTGGATTGAGGTAGCAACTGATCGTTATGAAGCTATGCAAGAGGTTATTAGAGAAGCACAAGGTTTATATCGTCAGTATAATCTTTATGCTGCATTACAGTATATCGTTATTGAAGATCAACCAATGGAACATCTTGTCAGTTCTCTATACATTGCTCTGAATGCTCTTCATAAGTTTTTTTCGCAAGAATGTAAAAACCATTGAATAATAGATTTTAAAATGTTATATTTTTGTATAATACCTTGAAGGGAGATTCTATGCACACAACGAAACTGCGTAAAGTTGGTGGGTCAGTTATGCTCTCTATACCGCCTGCATTACTTGATGTTTTACACCTCGTTGAAAATACTGAGGTTGGTTTGACTATTGATAATGGGTGTTTAATTGTAGAGCCTCAGGTATTTCCTAGTTATACTCTTGACGAATTGTTAGCTCAATGTGATCCTTTGGCTGATCTGAGTGACGAGGAAACAGAATGGCTTGATGCTAAACCTGTTAGTAGAGAGCTCTTGTAATGAAGCGGGGAGAAATTTGGTTAGTATCGCTTGATCCAAGTTCAGGATATGAGCAAAAAGGAACGCGTCCCGTGCTTATTGTATCACCAGAAGCATTTAATCGTGTGACTAAAACACCGGTTGTTTTACCCATTACAAGTGGGGGAAGTTTTGCAAGAACAGCGGGTTTTGCTGTTTCATTGATGGGAATGGGATTGCATACAACAGGTGTGATACGCTGCGATCAACCACGTGCTCTCGATATAGGAGCGCGCAAAGGAAAAAAACTAGAAACGGTTCCTGTCATGATTATGAACGAAGTATTAGCTAAGTTGTCAACATTCCTTACGTAATTAATTATATTGATTACAGTTAAGATTATCATATTTATCATAACCATAATATTGTTTACGTTGCTGTTTTAATGTTTGACATAAGTCACGCCGATTAATATCAAACTGCTCAAGTACTTCATCCGGAAGATCATCCAAATTTTGCGGACCAACATCGAACATATCAAGAGCATCATCTAGGTCATTTGGAATATAATTTTCGTCTGCATTTACTTCTCGTTCACAACTAGCAAGAACAAGCCCACTGATAAATATACCCAATAAGGCAGCTCTTTTAACAGATAAGAAAAAGCGCATCGTCCCCTCCTGATTTTAAAGTTACGAGTTCGTATAATTGATTCGATAAGAGGGAGCAATTTACACCATATTTAGGTTAATTGAGATAAAAAATACCATATCGTGATTTTTGAGTTGACATGGGGGTAGAAATGGTATTTAATGACACTGCGGTACTAGTCGTACTGTGCCTAAAATTAGATTTATAATACAATTTTCACTTCTTGCTATGCTACGGAAAGCCCTGCGTTTGCAGGGTTTTTTGTTAGGATAATCAAGTTTAGTTGTTTTTATTTATTGACGATTTATTGACCTCCTCTTGTTCCCCCCGAGAGTGAGGTCTTTTTATATCTCGCACTTTAAAGGAATAATCTATGGCATCTGGATCAGATAAGTCTGTGAAGGGGACACCGCCCAATGCAGGAGCAGGGCGTGTGAAAGGTGTTCCCAATAAGACAACGCGCATTCTTAAAGAGGCTGTGATTAAAGCAGCAGAGCAGGCTGGCAACAAATATGGCAATGAAGGATTGATTTCTTATCTTGAACGCCAGGCTGTCAAATGCCCAGCGGCTTATTTAGCTTTGTTGGGCAAGATCTTACCTTTGCAGGTTACCGGTGAAAATGATGAAGCGATCAAGATGATTACCCGTGTTGAGATTGTTGCGCCTGTTATAAAGGACAAGGCAGCTGTTTAAGGGTGATTGAGATGGCTACAGCTCAAGTTGTGATCATCGAGAAATTAATCCCGTTGTTTCAAGGAGCTGCTGATGTACGTGCTGCGTGGGGAGGGCGAGGATCAGGAAAGACGAGGTCCTTTGCCTTAATGGCAGCTTTAAAGGGCTATGAATATGGTATGGGTGGGATATCAGGGATTATCCTTTGTGCCCGCCAGTTTCA
>NZ_CADDZX010000019.1:0-5225 GCF_902813205.1 Bartonella capreoli | reverse complement strand
GTAACATTTCAATTCTTTGCAAAGTAGTTTCAAGGGCCGTTATTAAAGCAGCCTGCCCGCCTTGGTTAGAAAAACAATTTGATAAAAGTTCATTTGTTCCCCCCTTAGTTGAAAATTCTTGTCCAAGAAGTGCAAAATCAATAGGCATTGAACGATGAGCTTTTGTGTTTTTGCACATTTTATCAGCAAGATTTCCAAACATCATAGTAAGAAAATCTGCTGACTGAAGTTTTTCTATTCCTTGTGTCACCAACCATTGATGTGCCGTTTCTATAAAATTAAAGTACACTCCCATAAGTGATCCAGCTGTCATAAAAAGATTAAACTGATCTTCGCTTTCAAGCACCAATGTGCCACCTAACTTGTCAAACATGGCACGTAAAAATGGATGATCGGGATAGATTGGTGTTAAATTTTTGCATTCTGCTACAAAAGGAAGAGGGATAGCACGATGAACTTTATGATTTATCCATTTCTCAACATCTGCTGCTCTCGCCATTGCAAGTACAGAAACAACAAGTTGTTCTGGGTGAAAACGAAGAGGGCATAATATTTCTTCAGCAACTTGATTGCGTAGACAAAGGAAAACACAATCACTACTGTCTAACAACGCTTGGTTGTTTTCAGCAATTATGACTTTATCATAATCACGAGAAAGACGTTGTGCTATTTGTGTATTGCGTGGTGAAACAATAATTGAATGCACTTCAAAAGCGCTAGCTATTACGCCATCAATCATTGCAGCGCTAATTGTACCTGTTCCCAAAAAGCCAATTTTCATTCCGTTCCTCATTTTCACAATTTAAAGTGGATCTCAAATCAGCTCTTAACATATTTTACTGTTATTGATTCACGAATAGTTGATAATAAATATTCTTAAAGACTTCAGTAGACTACCCGCAATGTAAGTAAGGCCATTATTTCCCTATAATCCAGACAAAGCAAAATATGATTTAAGTCATAAAGACTATAAATTTGCATCTGTATAGCATTATTCCAAAATTAAGATACGCATTTTGCCACTGAGCACAATTGCTTTCCTCGGGTAATGAAAGGAAAGAGCTCACATGAACGAGAAATAGAACGTGCCATAAAGCTCCTGACTCTATGAAAGGTAGAAATTTACATTAAATAAACAAATGTAAAAAACACTCATTTTATAGTTTCCAAAACAGTTAACGCATTTTATTTGCGTCTAAAAGTTTAAAAAGAAGCAACGCAATAAATAGGGAAAATAATTTAAAGCTTATCAAATAAAACTACGAGATATTTTTCTATGTATATGCACACAAAAACAAAATATTTTTAGCTGATATAATAAAACAGCGTAGAAAATTTTATCTATGAGACTCAATAAACGCTGGAATATGACGTGGCCAACGCCACGGTAAAATTGCAATTAAATCAAAGCGCACACATAAAAGAGAGTAATCTTTTTGTCGTGCTAACCAAACATTAGCCGCCGATATAATGCGTTTTTCATTTACCTGACAAACTGCAGTCATTGCTTCAGTTAATGTTGAACGTGCTTTCACCTCAACAATTAAAACAAGATTTCCACGCCGCGCAATTAAATCAATTTCCCCACATTTTGTTTTAAAACGCATTTCAGCAATATGAAACCCTTTCAAACGCAACCACCAAGCTGCCCACTTTTCAGCTCGAATACCTTTATAAAAGGATTTTCTCTTATGCTTTTTTTGCATAAATTTCATCCTCCCTTTAAAAGGGTTGATCGTTGGAAAAGTTCTTGTTTTTTTAAGCCTGTTTTTTTTGCAACTAAAGCAGCTGCTTTTGCCGCTGGATGTATCTTAAGTAATTCTAGTAACATCGCATCAGTTTCTTGAGTACTCATTTTCTCTAAAGATGCCGTTGCTTCTCCAACGAGCACAACAATTTCTCCACGAATACGAATTTGTTTTCCATACTTCTCAACTAAGTTTCCTAAATTGGAGACATCTATAGTTTCAAATTTTTTTGTTAATTCACGGCATATTGCAGCTGACCGGTCAGCTGTGAAAATAGTAACCATATCTTGCAAAGTTTCTACAAGACGATGAGGTGATTCATAAAACACTAAGGTCGTAGATATCGATTTTAATTGTTCCAGTCGCTTTCGGCGCTGTGTTTTCTTCGCACTTAAAAAACCTGCAAAGAAAAAACTATCTGTAGGAAACCCCGTTGTTATAATAGAAGCTAAAAGAGCTGATGCACCAGGAATTGGAACGATTTTGTAACCAGCTTTACGTGCCTCTTTTACTAATTTGAATCCTGGATCAGAAATAAGTGGTGTCCCAGCGTCTGATACAAGAGCCACTGTTTTATTTTCTGCCAAAGCTTCTAATAATTTTACCCCTGCTTTTTGTGCGTTATGCTCATGATAAAGAAATGTTTTTTTCTGAATGCCATAGTGTTCTAACAAAACACGTGTTACCCGTGTATCTTCACAAGCTAAAATATCGACTTGTGCAAGAACTTGTAAAGCACGAATAGTTATATCTGCAAGATTTCCGATAGGTGTCGCCACTAAATAAAGCGCTGGTTCTATAACTGGTGCACAAAAAGCATGAGAACCTATAAAATATACTTTTTCACTCACACTCTTTTGCATATCCAATGCTTTCTCTACAAAACTTTAGCAAATAACCTTATGAACAATCGTTAGACATTTCTGCCAAAATTTTCTTTGTTGCAACCAAAGGATCAACAGCTTGAATAATAGGCCGTGCCACAACAAGATGGCTTGCGCCAGAATCCAATGCTTTTCTTGGTGTCATAACCCGTTTTTGGTCATTCTTATCACTCCCCTGAGGGCGAATCCCCGGCGTTACTAATGCCATATCAGTTCCGATAACTCTTCGCAAAGCTTGTGCTTCAAGTGCTGAAGCAACAATGCCACCCATCCCTGCTTCTCGAGCTTGCTCAGCTCTTTTGAGCACTAATTTTGGGGGAGTGTCTTTATAACCAGCATTTTTTAAATCGGCCTCATCCATTGATGTTAAGACTGTCACCCCCAGCAAACATAAATCACTTCCTTTAGCCGCTGTAACAGCTGCTTTCATTGCTGTTGGATATGCATGAATCGTCAGCATTGAAACACCTAATTTTGCAATATTTTCTACAGCTCTAGCAACGGTATGATCGATATCTAACAATTTCATATCGAAAAACACTTTCTTTTGCGCTTGAATAAGATCTTTAGCTAATTCCATTCCACCAGAAAAAAACAACTGATAACCGATTTTATACCAGCTGACACAATCACCCAATTGCATAATCAATTTTTCTGCTCGTTTAATATCCGGAACGTCTAACCCCACAATCAGGCGTTCACGCATCATAGTTACCATTAAAACATTCCCTTATATTTTAGGATTACTTTACCTTAAGCGAGACTTTACTCAAAAAACAATGAAATTAAGAAAATCTTCCCTTTATTTGATGAACAATTGTACGGTAAAGATTGGCATGCCTACCTTCCGGCTCAGCAACAAAAATTGGCACTCCACCATCTGAAGAAAATCGAAAAGTTGCATCAAGTGGCACTTCTGCCAAGAAAGAAATATCTCGACTTTCTGCTTCTGTGCGCACAGTACCATGGCCAAAAATATCATAGCGTTTTCCCGTATCAGGCGCAATAAAGTAGCTCATATTTTCAATAAGCCCCAGAATGGGGACTTTGACTTTTGTAAACATTTCTACAGCTTTGCGTGCATCAACTAACGCAAGATCTTGCGGAGTAGAAACAATCAGCGCACCCGTTAACGGCACTTGTTGAGCTAGTGTTAATTGTGCATCCCCTGTTCCAGGTGGCATATCAACTACCAAAACATCGAGAGGCCCCCATAAAACATCTCTTAATAATTGAGTTACAGCTGCCATCACCATAGGACCACGCCACACGATTGGTTTTTCCTCTTCAACTAAAAAGCCCATCGACATTAATTTAAGGCCAAACTTTTCAACAGGTTGAATTTTTTTGCCATCAACCAATTGCGGTTTTTGATTTACAAGCCCTGTTAAACGTGGCAGAGACGGACCATAGATATCTGCATCCATCACCCCCGTTTTAAAACCAGCATCCTGTAAAGCCAAAGCAATATTTATTGCCATTGTGGATTTGCCAACTCCTCCCTTTCCAGAAGCAACAGCAACGATATGCCGTACATTTTCTATCGGCATTTTCATAGGCAATGTATTTACTTTACGCTTCTGCATAGAAAAAGCTGCATTTTTGTCCGTTTGAAAAAATGTTGGCGATTGTTTTTCTTCCGTAAGCGTGACAACAACTGCTTCAACTCCACCCATAGCACACACTACTTTTTCAGCAGCGCGGCGTAATGGTTCTAGTTCTTGTGCACATTCACGGGGAACCGTAATGGAAAAGAAAACCTTACCACCTGTAATGAATATTTCTGAAAGCAACCCAAGCGATACAATATCGCTTTCAAAATTTGGTCCTTTAACTTTACGCAGTGCTTCACGAACAGCTTCACGTGTGACAGGAACCACACTCTTTCCTCTCTATACAAGATGCTAGATAATTTAGCAATAAAGAGAAAAAATATTCACGTCAATCATCTTAGTATTTTCTTTGTTAAAAGTTACAAAATTTCAGTGTAATATTAATATATAGTGTCTCTTTCAAAATGCCAATTTAAGATACAAAATCAATTCTATACGACAAATTCTAGAATAGAAAATGCATTGCAAAATTTCATTACAAATACCTATTCCATGTTTATTCTACGATTTTTTTTACACACCTCTGCAAATAACCCAAAATTTGAAAACCTTATTGATATTATAATGCGCCATTCTCTCCTTATTTTCAATTTTTAATCATTCACTCGCAGCATAACAAAATAACTACAAATTATCCTATCACGCCTCACATTTCTTTAATGTGATTGTCAATAGAACTATGCTTAATTTCTGAGAAAAGAAGTTTAATTCTGTTAATTAGAGCATGTATCATGTATTAAGAAAATAATGCTAAATGTATCTATGCTTTAAAAATTGTATGCATTAGTGGTACAAATCAAAATTTTTACCTGAATAAAAATTGTATTTATTAAAATATCGGGGTTTTTAGTTTTTTTCAGAAAAATAATAATTTTACTTACATTGAGAACAATAGTTACTGAAACCTAAGGATTCATCATCAATTATTCATTAAATCAATAATAGTAAATATGCTTGAGAGCAAAGAATTGAAATGTTAT
>NZ_CADDZX010000018.1:0-6153 GCF_902813205.1 Bartonella capreoli | reverse complement strand
AAAATCCAGAACTGAGTATGCGGATTTTGCACAGAATAAAGGGGGACATCGATAATCAGATTAAATTAGCTCTTAGAGAAGACAATCAAACACATGCTGCAGATTTGATGAATGTGAAGGAACGTCTGCTTCGTGTTTTAGATACATCATCTCCATATTATACTCAGGCGCGCAAATTTTACCATGACGAGCGCACTCTGGGTAATGCCTTATCTCAAGGTGAAAAAGCGTTTGATAAGAATGTGACGCTTGATATGATCAAAAATCAGCTTTCAGGCTTGGAATCTAAAGAACTGGATGCGTTTAGAAAAGGTGCACGTTCACAGATAGAACATATAGCAGCTAATGTACAAAGCCCTGAGAATAATCTTTCCAATTTGTTTAAGACACAAGGTGGACAAGAAAAGTTACAGCTCATTTATGGTGAGGATAAAGCAAACCAAATAGTGAAAGCTTTACGGCCAGAGGCTGAGAGATCAGAGTTATTTGCTCGCCTTCCAAGGAACGAGGGTGAGCTTGGATCAAAGGCAGGAGAAGCACTTGATAATGTAAGTAAGTCTGGCCTTCGTGCTACAATAATGAAGTTTTTTACAGGGTCAGTCAAGCAGGGGGTGGCATCAATCGATAGAAATGTCGAGAGAGATATTGCAGAACTCATAACAGCCCATGAACGTGGGGATGTTAGGTTATCGAGACAAAAATCTGTTGAGTTAATTAACAAGTTTCGTAAAGCAGAACAGAGGCGCTTAATAACACAAGGTGAACTTGTAAAGTTCATCAATTTGCTTAATGTTCTATCGACTGGAAGCCATATTAGAAGGCTTAAAGACTAATGATTAATTTTCATCCTGATGTTCAAAGTGCCATCTTACAGGCGGCACAAAGGTATGGTTTACCCGAAAGCTTTCTTAAACGCGTGGCGATGATAGAAAGTGGTGGTGATCCCAATGCAAGAAATAAGAACAGTAGTGCAGGTGGGCTTTATCAATTTTTAGATTCAACAGCACGCCAATATAAGCTGGATAATAAGTTTGATCCCCTTCAATCGATTGATGCAATGGCGCGGTTTACCAAAGACAATATCCGTTATTTGCAAACAGCTTTGGGAAGAGCACCTTCAGAAGCTGAACTTTACTTAGCACACCAACAAGGGCCAGCTGGGGCTGCAAGACTTATTAAGAACCCAGATGCACCCGCAAGCCAGCTGTTAAGCTCACAAGCAATAGCCCTTAATGGTGGGCGCCCTGGCGCAACAGCAGGTGATTTTATGAATCATGTTTATCAGCAGTACAATAGAACAGCACAGCCTGAGCAAGGTTATAGGCAAGCAGTTCCACCACGTGGCATGCGAAGGCTTCAAAATGCAATGCAGGGTGATCAATTGGTTGCACAGAATATACCGATGTATCCTCAAATGAGGCCTTCTGAAAATGTTCCTTCTGCTGATTTTCTAAAAAAAGGCATGGCGGATTTGACGCAGTTAATCAAAGAGAATGCGCAAAATTATGATCAACAAATACAGATGGCACAAAATCAAATAATGCAGCAGCCTGTGTTTTCACAAGGCGGGGCACGTCCTGCAGATTTAACGCCTTTGATTACTCCTCGCCGAAAGCTATCTTCTTTCAGTGGTCGGCAAAGAGTAGACCAATTGCGCAAAGAGTTTTTAACAAGGGCAGGAGTTTATAATGTCTGATATTTATGATTGGTCACTGACAGCGGATACAAACGCACACTCAGATGATATTATTAATTGGGCACAAGGACAGCCCCCTAGTTCTGTTAATAATAGTGCCCGTGCTATGATGCAGCGTATACGAGAATATCTTGCAGATAATGGCGGGACAATTGAAGCAAAATTTATTGTCAATAATCAAGAAAAGACAACATCAATTACGCTAAACACGATTTCCCCCATCACGGAATATAAGAATGATATTTTTATACGTTTTAGGGCAAGTGATACAAATGTTGGTGCGACAACAATAACTGTCAATCGTTTGAGTGAGAAGCCTATTTATAAAATGAGCGATGCAGGTGTTATATCTTTAGAAGGCGGCGAGCTGCAAAAGGATGGCATTTATGAGCTGATCTATAATAATAGCACACTGACAAGAAGACTTAATGGTTGGTATTTATTAAACCCAACGCCCAAAACACCTCCTAAGATAGAAATTTTTCCACCTGGATTTATTGCGACATTTGCTATGCAAGCATTACCTAATGGTTGGCTTTTGTGTGATGGTGCAAGCTATGAGCGCAAAAAATATCCTCGGTTATTTAAGGCAATAGGTGAGCATTGGGGGAAGGACAGCGATACTACTTTTAAAGTACCCGACTTTAGGGGGATGTTTTTACGCGGCTTTGATGATGGACGCGGTATAGATAAAGGTAGAAAGTTTGCCGAAAAGCAGCAAGATAACTTTAAAACCCATACACATGGTTGCACCATTGAAATGTCAGGGGCGCATACGCATGGGTATAAACGTTTTGCGTATGGGGGAAATACGGTTGGGCACAGGAATCCCAGTTTTCATATTCAAGAACAAAATTGGAATACAGGTTCAGCAGGTGCACACACGCATAGTGCCACGATTTCTTCAACAGGTGGAGCAGAAACCCGCCCTGTTAATACAACGGTTGTTTACGCCATAAAATCATAAGGTTTTTTACAGATGATCAATAATCCCTCGGCAATTGATGAGATTGCCGACACAGGGCAGATTCGTGTTCTTTTTTATGCAAGTCATAAATTAGTTCATGCGCCCTTAAATAAGGTCCTTGATAAGGTTAAAGACGATATTGAGCATGATCTTTCAAGCGTTTTTACAGCTTATCAAAAAGAAACAGATCAACGCATTAAAGCTTTGCAAAAAGCCATTGATGAATTGCGTTTACAACTTGTCAGTCTCACACATCCCGAGGATATAAATTAAGGAATTTAAAGCAATGCCTATTCCCTATCACACGCATAAGTTTGACATTGAGCCAGCAACAAATAAGGAAGTCAAAGAAGGTATTTTAGATAATAAGGTTGTTGCACCCTCTTCATTGGGGAGTGCAGCCGCTTATTCTATGAGTGATTTTGCGACTGCTGCTCAAGGAAAGAAAGCTGATGAGGCCGTTGCAAAAAGAGATGTTGGAACACTTGCTTATAAAGATACGGTTACAGTTCATGATATCAACACCAGTGGGGATCCTAGTGAGAATACAGTTCTATCGGGTACTGGCTGGATAAAGCTATCGCCTTTAGGAATTGGCGATATGAGTGTTTCTATTTATGACCCTTCTAATGTCATGTCAGACGCTTTCTCTATGGAGAACATGACTGAAGGCGATACAAAGAAGATTTTGACTGTAGAAGAAAGAGTAAAACTACAATGGATAAGTTCTGAGTGCCCCACGATAGAAAAATGGAAGAAGGCAGATGAGGATATCAATTACCCTATATCGCCTGCTGATCTTAAAAATACTATCAGTCATTTTGCGTTATCAAAATCAGTTTATGATCCAGGTAAAATAGCAAAGGATGTTTTTGCTATGGATCATATGAAAGAGGGGGAGAAACACCTTATCCTAACGCCTCAAGAACGTATTCAGATTACAAAGGTTAATCAAATTGAAGAGGCTGCACAACAAGCACAAACGACAGCTCAATGTGGGGTCAATCTAGCGGGTGAGGCTAAAGAGACTGCAGGTAAAGCACACAGCACTGCAAAAGATGCTCAGAATAATGCAGATAAGGCGCAAGAGGCTGCAAACAATGCGAAAGAAGTAGCAGAGGCTGCAAAGGAAGCAGCGTCAAGTGCAAAAACAGTAGCAGATAAAGCAAAAGAAACTGCTGTGGATGCAAAAGAGGCTGCAAACAAAGCACAAAAAGCAATTGATCTTATTCACCCTCTTGAAAAGCAAGATTGGATTGATGGCATCAAAGCAGAAAATGCGTTGATATCACCGGCTCATCTTGTTGCTTCTATTAAAGCAAATGGTGGAAGTGGTAATAGTGTAGGTGGTAGCAAACCTGTTGAGATTTTCATGACGGAAAGTGGGGAAATTGCATGGCCAGAAGGGACCACTGGAGATACCGAGCTTGAAGTATGGGCTTGGGGTGGTGGTAATGCTGGTGATGATAGTGCTCGTTGTGGTGGTAATGGTGGCTGTTGTGCTTATGTGAGAACAAGGAAAAAGTTTCTTGGCGACAGTAAAGTAATTATCGGCAAGGGTGGGAAAACAGCTGAGAATAGCGATTTCTATGGGGAGAATACAAAAGTTGGTCAATTTATTATAGCTTTTGGTGGTGCTTTAGGAGGCGATCCTAGTGGTATTGATGGTGACAGGGGTGCTGATGGAGATGATGCAGAGGATCAGAATGGTATTGGCGGTAATGGAGGTAAAGGTGGTTATGGCAGGATAGGTGGATTTGGTGGGCGTGGCGGTAAAGGGGGCAAAGGCGGTAACAATGGCACTGGAGGAAGCGGAGGCGGAGGTGGCAGAGGTGGCGATAATTTTTTAAGGAATGGTGGTGATGGTGGTAATGGCGGTGATGGCGGGCGTGGCAAGAATGGTGGCAAAGGCGGCAGGGGTGGCAATGGTGGAGACAGTATTTATGGCGGTGGCGGTTCAGGAGGTTGGGGTAGTGTTGGAGGTTGGGTCAGTTTCAACAAAAGCGGTTTAGGTGGCGATGGGGGTATGGGTGGTAAAGGAGGCAATAGTATGTGGGGTGGTGGTGGCGGAGGTAGTGTTGGAGGTAAAGGCGGTGATAGTGACCAAGGAATTGGTGGCAAAGGCGGTATGGGTGGCAATGGTGGAGACAGTATTTATGGCGGTGCAGGTGGAGGGGCAGGGGGTGGCTTAGGCGGTAAAGGCAAGCAAAACGGTAATGATGGCATTAGAGGGCGTGGCGGCCATAGTATGTGGGGTGGTCATGGTGGACGAGGCAGTGTTGGTTACCATGGCGGTGGCGGTGGATATTTCCCCGGAAAAGATGCGACATCTTCATCAAGCGGTTCTGGGGGAGACGGGGCTGTATTAATTAAAGTATATTTATAAAAATGGAATGAAACGATGGCACGAAGAATAAGTAAAGACTGTTTAAACTGTTTGAAAAAATGGGAAGGTTTGCGACTAAACGCTTATCAAGATGCATCTGGTGTTTGGACCATTGGGTATGGTCATACGGGAAAAGCTGGTAAACCAGATGTTGTTGAGGGTATGGTGATTACCAAGCAAAAAGCTGAAACCATGCTGTTAACTGATTTGCAGAAATATGAAGCAGCAGTAGAAAAGGAGGTTTGCGTTGATTTAAGTGATGAGCAGTTTGGGGCTCTGGTTTCATTTTGTTATAATGTTGGTGTGAATGCTTTTCAGCGTTCTACTTTGCTTAAAAAACTCAATAAAGGGGATTATGAAGCTGTACCGGCTGAATTACAAAAATGGACAATGGCTGATGGTAAACGTTTGAAAGGTTTAGTACACCGGCGTGCTGCTGAAGCGGGGTTATGGGCAACGAGTGCTTATGTTTCTTCTAATTATCAAGCAGTAGAAGCAAAAGAATCAACAAGTGCTTTTAAAGTAGAAATGTTAGCTCCTATCATTGGTTCTTTCTCGGGGCTTGGAGGATTACTTGCTGGTAATGGTCCAGTTCAGTGGGCTTTTGCGGCAATTATGGTTTTAGCAGCTTGTGTTGGTATTGCGTTTGTTGCTCAACGTTTTTGGGAGCAACGGCTGTGATTTGGTGGGGAAAGAAATATTTGTTGAAGGTGATGGCGGCTTTAGCCGCTTTTTTTGTGACTTTAGCTAGGGTTTTTTATCTTGGAAAAAAAGCTGAACGACGCAAAAGAACAGAGAAAATTTTAAAAGTAGCAATAACACGAGTTGAAGTAGAAGATGAAGTTAACAAGAAAAGTGATGTTGATGTGCGCTCTGATCTTTCTGAGTGGGTGCGCAAGAAATGAATACACTTCTTGCCTGGGATGGATGCCAATTTATTTGGAGAGGCAAGATCTCAATGCAATCAGTCCAAACTTAGCACGAGACATTTTAAAGCATAACCAGAACGGAAAACGTTCTTGTGGATGGAAACCTATTAACAAGAAATCAGGATGATCTTAATGCAGTTTGGAAAGACAAATTGCAAAATCCTATTCCCTAACC
>NZ_CADDZX010000017.1:2500-4050 GCF_902813205.1 Bartonella capreoli | reverse complement strand
ATAAAGCGTTTAAAAAACAGGTAAAAAAGCGTTTAAGCAGATATAAAGCGTTTAAGAAACATATCTGTTTCTTAAACATATCTTTTTGTTTTCTTTTGTTTTCTTTTGTTTGTCCCGAGGAAGGTTTTTACCGATTTACTCCTGAGGGCTTGTAGCTCAGTTGGTTAGAGCGCGCGCTTGATAAGCGTGAGGTCGGAGGTTCAAGTCCTCCCAGGCCCACCAATTTATGATTGCTGATAAGTTTTTTGTGAATGTTTTGATGGTCTTTTATCTTACGATCTTTCGCTTTTATGTTGCAATCTTTCAAAAGTATTTGAACTGTTTTAGGGGCCGTAGCTCAGCTGGGAGAGCACCTGCTTTGCAAGCAGGGGGTCGTCGGTTCGATCCCGTCCGGCTCCACCATCTTTGGTTATCATCATTGTTAAAGAACAATGTTTGCAATAGATCTGTAGATCTTAAGTCTATCATCTATTGCCTGTTCTATTGAAATTGTGAAGAGAAGATATATTCAGACATTACTGTTTTATTCAGCGATTGCTGTTTTGTTGTTGCTTTTAATGTTTAAGTCTCTCCTTTAAGGAATGGCAAAAAGCTTAAAAACACAACGCTAATTTAAAAACACAACGCTAACATTGTTAAACAATGTTTAAAGCAATGTAATGTGTCGCTAGGGTATGCTCAAAGCCTTAGCTTTATGATTGGTGTTTAACCGCGCCATTGAATATATCTCGAGAAACTGGTCTTTCTGCTGATATTTTTGTTTATTGAAAATACAATAAACGTTTATTAAAAATACAATAAACAGTGAATGAATATTGGCAATGAGAACGATCAAGTGTCTTAAGGGCATTTGGTGGATGCCTTGGCATGCACAGGCGATGAAGGACGTGATACGCTGCGATAAGCTACGGGGAGGTGCGAATACCCTTTGATCCGTAGATTTCCGAATGGGGCAACCCACCTTTGATAGCGAAAAACATTAAGCTGTTTTGAAAAAAACAGTTTAGGTTTCTCGTTATCAGTAAAAAGGTATCTTCATCTGAATATATAGGGTGAAAGAAGCAAACGCAGGGAACTGAAACATCTAAGTACCTGTAGGAAAGGACATCAAACGAGACTCCGTTAGTAGTGGCGAGCGAACGCGGACCAGGCCAGTGGCTTAAGTTTAGAAAAGTAGAATCGACTGGAAAGTCGAACCAAAGAGGGTGATAGTCCCGTATACGTAAATCTGATTTAAGTCCTTGAGTAGGGCGGGACACGTGAAATCCTGTCTGAACATGGGTCGACCACGATCCAAGCCTAAGTACTCGTGCATGACCGATAGCGAACCAGTACCGTGAGGGAAAGGTGAAAAGTACCCCGACAAGGGGAGTGAAAAAGTACCTGAAACCGAATGCCTACAAACAGTCGGAGCCCAAGATACGTTCTGGGTGACGGCGTACCTTTTGTATAATGGGTCAGCGACTTAGTCTAACGAGCAAGCTTAAGCCGATAGGTGTAGGCGTAGCGAAAGCGAGTCTGAATAGGGCGTTCAGTTCGTTGGATTAGAC
>NZ_CADDZX010000016.1:0-7290 GCF_902813205.1 Bartonella capreoli | reverse complement strand
TCAATATGACTTATAAGGAGGATAATAAGGTTAAGGGTGCTGATGTTGTTTCTCCAAACTTCATCAAGGTTGACGGGGGAAAAGTTCTGGCAGAAAAGGTCACAATCACAGGAAATGGAGGTAAGGGACAGGGTGTCAAGGTAGCAAATGGGGGAGCTGTGTGGTTGAAAGAGACAAACTTTAGCAATGTGAGAAGTGGTATGACTGTTGAGAGGGGAGGTATTATGCGCATGGAGGGAGGAGCCATTACCTTTACAGGAGGGCATGGTATCAGTGTTTCAGGGGGGGCAGGCTTTGTTAACTGGTTTTAGTATTATAAGACAAGGTGATACGAGCAAAGCTACAGCTACAGGCACAGGGGTAGGGGTGAGTAATTTAGGAAAAGTCGTGATGAGGGATGTGAATATTTCTCAGGTTGCAACGGGGGCATATATGACGGGTGGATTGCTGGTGATGGACAAAGGATCCATTACTTTTAAAGGAACGCATGGCATTAATCTTGTAAGGGGGCATGCTTTGTTAAATGGGGTTAATATTACAGGGCCTGATAGTGGAATGGGGATAGAGCTGGGGTATGGGCAGGTGTTGATGAAAGGCACAACTTTTACCAATGTTGATAAGGCTATGACTGTTACACAGGGGGATGTCAAAATGGAGGGAGGCGAGATAACATTTACAGGAGAGCACGGGATTCTTCTCAAGCGGGGACATGCTTTGTTAACGAATGTCACTATGACTTATAAAGGTCATGAGAAAAATACTACTTTCTTATTACCTGGGTGTTTTCACGCTCGTGTTTTTAAAATGATATTGTACGTAAATTATTACATCAACGGCTAAACTAACATATCCACAAACTTGCTTTGGTGTTATAAAGGTGATCTGATTTTGCAATTCTATCTAATTATCAGTTACTTTTTTTACTTCCGTTGCTTCATAGAATCCTTCTTGTTCTATTATTGCACTTTGTTGAGTTGATTGCTTTTTTTGCTCTTTATGTTTTTCTAAAGAGAAAACACGATCAATTTCTGTAACAAGTTCTGTTGTTTTCTGACGGATAAGCTCATTAATATGCACCATCATATCAGATATATTTGCGGAAAGAGGATAATGAGGCATAGGCTCGATAATAGGAATAGGTTTTGCCATTTTCTGTATTGGCTCCACCCCATTTTTAGAGGCTTCCATTGTCTCTATCGTTGTTGAAGCCAACGTTATAGAATGTATAGCAGAAGCAATAGTTTCTGGCTTCATAGTTGTATTCCCCTCATTATTTACTAAACTATATCATAGATTATAATGTTTGTGAGATTATTATTGTCACTTTTCATAAAAGTCATCCCTTGGATTAATAGATTTGTTTTATAAAATCAAGCGTTTAAGAATCGTACTTTGAATTCAATAAAGAATTTAGTTTTTAGAGATAGAGAATTATAATTTTAATAAGCGTGAGAGAAAGACGCATAAATCAAAATGGCTGGGGAACCTGGATTCGAACCAAGATTAACGGAGTCAGAGTCCGCTGTTCTACCATTAAACTATTCCCCAACATGCAACTTTCATTGTTTCTAGCAGATTTTAAGGTGTGTGCAAGTTTAAAAGAAGAATCTTAAAATTATTGATAATAGAGAGCTATGGGCACATTGTTGATTGTTGTTACTTGAATATCCATATCATAAATTTCTTTAAGAATTTCTGGACATATAATTTCTTTTGGGTTGCCACAATAAGCTGCTTTACCGTCTTTGAGTGCAACAATCATGTCTGAATAAGATGATGCAAAATTAATATCATGCATGACAAGAAGAATGGTTTTTTTTAGTTCATTAGCAGTACGGCGTAATTGCTTCATTATGGAAACGGAATGTTTCATATCAAGATTATTCAATGGTTCGTCTAATAATACATAATGAGTATCTTGGCAGATGACCATTGCAATAAAAGCTCGTTGACGCTGTCCACCAGAAAGTTCATCTAAAAATCGTGTTTTCAGATCTTGTAAACCCAGATATCGGATAGCACTGTCAATGAACTGTTTATCTTCATTATTATACCGACCTTTCGAATAAGGGTAGCGTCCAAAGCTCACTAAATCATATACGGTTAAACGGACAGATAAAGGATTATCTTGGCGCAAAAGTGAGAGTTTTTTAGCTAAGACGTCATGGGGAGTTTTATAAATATCAAGACCATCGATGTTAATTGTACCTTTATCACTTGGCAGAAGACGTCTTATCATCATTAAAAGAGTTGATTTTCCCGAACCATTGGGACCAATAAGAGAAATAATTCCCCCCTTTGGTAGCTGAAGGCATAAATTATCAATAACCAATCTGGCTCCATAAGTTTTGGAAAGATGATTGATTTCAATCATTTGAATTTTCCCTTCATCAACAAAGTTAAGAAAACAATTCCGCCACAACATTCAATAATAAAACTCAAGCGTCCTCCCATATTTAAGAATTGTTCTAAGATAAATTGTCCACCAACCAAACAAATGATAGCCAATAATATTGCGATTGGCACAACAACACTGTGTTTTGCCTGAGGTGATAATTCATAAGCCAAATTAGCTACCAACAATCCAAAAAATGTGACTGGCCCAACAAGTGCTGTCGAAATGGATACAAGAATAGAAACAAAAATAAGAATAACTGTAGCACTTTTGCGGTAATCAACTCCAAGATTAAAAGCAGATTCATGCCCGAGAGCAAGAACATCAAGCAAGTAATGCAAGCGCCAACCAATCAAGCTAATGATGAGGACAATGATTGTAGAAAAGCTTACTAATGATGTATTTAATTTATTAAAATTCGCAAACATGATGTCAGTTAAATTCATCATTTGATCTGGGTTGAGTTGTAATTGCATAAACATACGCAAGCTGAAAAAAAATCCGCCTAAAACAACACCAATTAATAAAGTGAGATGAAACCCTCTAAGGTTTCCTGAAAATAGAAAGTGAAAGAGACTTATTGAAAAAACAATTAAAATAAGTGCTTCAAAAATAAATTGTCCTTCTTCGTTCAAAAAGGGTAAAGAAAGAGAACCAAGATAATAAAGGGTAGCAGTTTTAATTAAAATATAAAGTTGATCAAACCCCATAATAGAAGGAGTAAGAAGACGATTGTTAATAATTGTCTGAAATAAAACAGTAGAAACAGTTATTGTATAAGCAATAAGAAGAAGAGAAACTAATTTTGTTAAACGGAATGTCCACGCATAAATAGTTATGTTCCATGTCATATAAAGGCTGCTTACAACACATGCTATGACAATGAGCGTTGTTAATACCAAAATAGTTGCTTTCTTTTTACCCAAAACGTTTCCTCCAGTGTAAAAGAAGCAAAATGAAAATAAAGCTGCCAATAACACCCATCATTACGCTGATAGGAATTTCAAAAGAATGGTGAATAATTCGCCCTAAAAGATCGCAAATTAATACCATTCCTGCTCCACTAATTGCTACCCAAGGAGCACTACGGTGCATATTATCGCCTCTGTAACTTGAAACAAGATTTGGAACAATGAGTCCAACAAAGGGAATACGACCAACTGTGCAGATAACCACAGCAGTAATTAATGCAATGATAAAAAGCCCCCATAACATGACAGCACGATAATTAAGGCCAAGATTGTTGGTTAAATCTTCTCCAAGACCAGCCACTGTAAAGCGATCGGCAGTAAAATAGGCAAGTATGCATAAAGGAAGGGATAACCATAACAGTTCGTATTTTCCATCAAGAACCATTGAAAAACTACCAAACAAATAAGCTTGAAGGGAAGGAAGTAGCATTTCATAATCGGCAATAGCGTTGGTTAAGGAACCAATAACATATCCCAGCATAATTCCTGTAAGTGGTACAATGAGGGTAGATTTTAAAGGGATCTGGCGTAATAAAAACATAAAGAGTAATGTGCCAGCCATGGCAAAAGTTGTAGCAACAACCATTTTCCCAAGAACAGGCATATTGGGAACAAAAATCATAACAAAAAGAATACCAAGTGATGCAGATTCGACAGTTCCAGCAGTTGAAGGTTCAACAAAACGATTACGTGTAAGAAGTTGCATAATCATACCTGAGAGTGCAAGTGCCATGCCTGCTAAGAGCACTGCAGCTGTGCGGGGAATACGTGTTTGCCAGAAAAGAAGCCACGCATTCGGATCTCCTGAAAATAGGCTAGAAGGTGTTACATCGGAATAACCAACAAAAATACTTACGACAGAAAGTAAAACAATAACTATTATGGCTATCCAGTAACTTTTCATACTGAACTTCCTTTAAGAAAATAAAAATAGCAGAGGTTAAAACAACCTCTGCTATTAAATTTTATTTTTATGGTAAGCAAGTTATTTGTAAAATTATTTACTTTTTGCAAAAGCTTCGTTGAGTTGTTGTGCTGCTTCATATAATCCGGTTAGACCACCACTTGCTCGATACCAGCTCCAAGAATCCAGATAGATGATCTGATTTTGTTTCCAAGCTGTTACACGGCGAATAAGTTCATTGTCGAGAAGTTGTGCTGCAGATTGTCCTTCTCGCCCGATTGCAGCATCGCGATCAATAACCAATAACCAGTCAGGATTTGTGTCGAAAATAAATTCAGGGGAAATGAGTTGTCCATGCTTTTGCACAATCAGTTTGTCTGTTGCAGGAGAAATTCCAAAACTAGAATGAAGAATATCAAAACGTGATTTGGGGCCCAAAGCACTTATTTTTCCACCAGAGGTCATGAGTATCAACCCTCTGCCTTTTCCTTCGGTGTTTTTACGAACTTTTGCTAATGTTTCATTAAGTTTCGTGATTTCTTGTTCAGCTTCTTGTTCTTTGCCAAAAATTTTTCCAAGGATAGTGATATTGCGTTCGATGTCTTTAAGAGAGTTTTCATTTCCTACTGTCAAGTCAATAGTTGGGGCAATTTTTGATAAATCTTTATATTTGGATTGAGTACGTGAAGAGATGATAATAAGGTCAGGCTGAAAGGTGGCAATTTTTTCATAATTTGGTTCAAAAAAAGTACCAATTTTTTCATAACGTGCATCATCAAAATGTTGCAGATATACAGGCTTTTTGCCTTCAGGAACCCCGACTGTTACATTGATACCAAGGTGGTTCATATTATCAAGTGATGCAAGATCAAACACTACAACTTTTTTGGGAGAAGCGGGAATAGAAGTAGAACCTGAAGCATGCTCAATGGTTACATTTGCCCAAGAAAAAGTCGCAAAACTCATTATTGCAGTCAAAATAGACGCTACTCGTATTATATGTTTTGGAATCATTGTTTTATCCTTTTCCTTTAAAATACTAGAACCCATAATGAGACTTTTTTTACACACAATTAAAATAAAGCATACCATATAAAGCACATTATGTTGTAAAGCAGCTCAAAATATGTTATGGGCCCTTTCTTGGTTATTTAGTATTTTTGTAAATTATTTCTATTTATTTCTATCGGGATAATTAAATGATGATCACAGTGCTTAAAGACCCTAGATGTTTGTGTGTTTTTACAGTAAGCGCTCTTTGTTTTTTTCAAAATATAGATGATGCAAATCCAAATATACGTACTTTATTACAACAAAGAAAATCTTTACAAGAAAGAACAGTTGATGCAGGAAGTGATACTGTGATTATCACCAATATCACCAATATGAACTCTGAAAATCCTTTCCATTTTATATCTAGAATACAGCAAGGGAGAGATACTAGAGGACAACCGACGAGTGTAATACAAGGTAGTCAGGTTCAAAGCTCATTTAGGCAGCTTAAGGTTGATAAAGGTGGGATGATTGCAATAACTGACGGAGTAGTTTATGCGAATTCTTTAACACAAGTAGCTGCTATAGCAGCTAACATAGGTTCAAGTATTAGTTTAATCAGAACGGATATTAGTGTAAAAGGGGGTAGTCGATTTAAAGAACGTAATACTGGTTTACTGACTACTCTTTCTGCTACAAGTATGATGAATGATGGGTCGATTACTTTTATAAATGGAACAGGTGTCAGGACATTATTAGGAGGAACTTCTGATTTAGATGGAGTGGAAATTATTGGGCATGGTGATAACACAGACAATGTGAAAAATAATATGGCTTTTCATATAAACTTTGGTGGTTGGATTAATTTTAGGAATGGTAGTGTTGATGTTATTCGTGCACATGGTTTGTTAATTGACAATACGCCTTTTGATCTTCCTGCAAGGGGAGATGCATCGCTCATTAAACCTAGGATTAATAAGGTTAATTTTGAAAATTCAACTATCATAGTGAAAGGTGATACATCTTATGGTGTATACTTCCACAGAAATAAAACCCAAGAGAAAGAACAAGCAGCTGGTTTTTTATCAGCAGGGCTTGTTTCTTTGAAAAAAACGACTCTCCGTGTTCCAAGTAGTACGGCCATTTATAATTACGGAACTGAAGGTCATATTGTCTTATCAAACTCAAAGATTTCTGGCGATTTATTATTAGAAGCTAAAAATGGATCTTCTGTGACAGTTATGGCTGATGCTTCTTTACTGACGGGTGGTGTTCGTGTTTTTGATGAAAATACTGGTGAGCTTTATTTAACTAATGGTTCAAGATGGATTATAACAACAAGTAAAACTCAAGATCCGCAGTGGTCATCTGTTTCATATGTGATGATTAAAGATAGTGCTATTGTTTTTGAAAGGCCAACGTCAGACGATTATCAAACGCTGCGTATTGGAAAAGGATCAGGTGAGGCTTACAATGCAAAAGAGGGTGGTGCACAGATTTATCTTAATGTATCTTTGGAAGGTGGTAGTCGGTCGAGTGATCAAAAATCTGATCGAATTTTGATTTATGGTGATGTTTCTGGGACTACTACGGTTCATGTGCTTGGTATGTCAGGTTATTTAAGAAAAAAAGTGAGCACGGATAAAAATGATCCGGGTATATCAATTATACAGGTTTCTGGAAAAGCAAAGCAAAATTCTTTTGTACTAGATTCTGATTATGTTGTGCTGCCTCATTTTCCTTATCAATATCATCTTATTGCTTATGGTCCTGGTTCTGAATTTGGGAAAGCAGATCCTCGGCAAAGATTGGTTGAAGGTAAGGGAGATTTTTGGGATTTTCGTCTTGAAAATAAATATATCAAGTTTGGGGTTAAAGCGGTTGTTCCACAAATTCCAATTTATCTGCTTTTACCCAATGCTTTATTCTATGCTGGGTTGATGGATATCAACAATCAAACTGAGCTGTTGGGGACAATGGTGACGTCATTTGATCCATTTTTCAATGGAAAGCCGGCGTTTTTCATA
>NZ_CADDZX010000015.1:0-8249 GCF_902813205.1 Bartonella capreoli | reverse complement strand
AAACCTTCGTTGCCTCAACCTTTAGGAAAGTAGTATTTTTCTCATGACCTTTATAAGTCATAGTGACATTTGTTAACAAAGCATGTCCCCTCTTGAGATAGATGCCGTGCCCTCCTTTAAACTCCATTGATCCTTCGATCATTTGCACAGCACCCTTTGTAATAGTCATGCCAGTGTGAACATTCGTATAAGTTGGATTCACCAAAACAACTCTCCCCCCATTTGTAACATTTAAGGCCTGCCCATGACCACTTCCATCGATTTTTAAGCTTGCTGCCACCACCACGGCACTCTTTGGTGTAAATGTTTTCCTCGTTTTAGGATCAACTGCCTCTACAGCATTTGTAGTATCCTCTCCCGTGATTTTAATGAAATCAGCTGTAGTACTGTTCCCCTTATAAGTCATAGTAACCCCCATTAAAGCAACCCCACCCTGCCCGAGCAGAATCCCATGCTCTCCTTTAAACTCTATCTCACCTCCCTCCATTCTGACATCCCCCTCTGTAACAGTTATAGCCTTATCAACATTGGTAAAAGTTGTGCCTTTCATCAACACCTGCCCATACCCCAGCTCTATCCCCGTGCTCTTCTTATCACTAGGCCCTTTAATATTAACCCCATTTAACAAAGCATACCCGCTTATAAGATTAATGCCATGCGTTCCTTTAAAAGTAATGGACCCTTTGTCCATCACCAGCAACCCATATCCCGTCACATATGCCCCCATTCCAACCTGAGAAATATTCACCCCCCTCATCATGACTTTTCCTAAATTACTCACCCCTACCCCTGTGCCTGTAGCTGTAGCTTTGCTCGTATCACCTTGTCCTGTAATGCTAAAACCACTTAACACAGCCTGCCCCCCTGAAACACTGATACCATGCCCTCCTGTAAAGGTAATGGCTCCTCCCTCCATGCGCATAATACCTCCCCTCTCAACAGTCATACCACTTCTCACATTGGTAAAGTTTGTCTCTTTCAACCACACAGCTCCCCCATTTGCTACCTTGACACCCTGCCCCTTACCTCCATTTCCTGTGATTGTGACCTTTTCTGCCAGAACTTTTCCCCCGTCAACCTTGATGAAGTTTGGAGAAACAACATCAGCACCCTTAACCTTATTATCCTCCTTATAAGTCATATTGACCTTCCTTAAATCAACATACCCCTTTGTAAGACTGATGGCATGCTCTCCCTTAAAGGTAATCTCCCCTTCCAACATACGTACAACACTTCCCTCCTTAACAGTCATACCTTTATAGACACCCCTTACATTTGTCTTGTACAGATCAAGCATTCCCGCACTAACTTTGATGCCCTCTTGTCCTATTTCCTTTCCCTCGATATTGACCCCTCCTAAAAAAGCATACCCCTTTGTAAGACTGATACCGTACTCTCCTTTAAACTCTACCGACCCTTCAACCATGACCACAACCGCTTCTTCGATAGTCATACCTTTTGCGACATTCCTCAAATGCGTCTCTTTCAACCACATCGCTCCACCCGACATCACCACCCCCGTTTCAACCTTTGAAATCCCCACCTGTTTCATCACCATCTTTCCCCCCTCCACCCAAACCCCCGTCCCACCCCCCCTTCCCTCAATCGTCACGCCCGTCAAACTAGCACTTGTCACCGAACTGCCCACATATACTCCATACCCATCACTCCCCTTAAACTGAATCCTCGTCCCCTCTTTCATTATCAACGTCCCACCCCCCGTCATAGCTATCCCCCTCTCAACCTCTTTTATCTCCCCTCCTATCACCGTCAGATCCCCACTCTTTGCATATATCCCATCCCCCTTCCCATTTCCCTTAATCTCCACACCCGCCAAAGTAGTACTCTTCACCCCTCCCTCCACATACACCCCTATCCCATAATCATAACTTCCACTCCCCTCAAACTCAATCTTTGTCCCATCCTCCACCTTCAGCTCTCCACTTCCCTTCATACTTATCCCCACCTTCACCCCCGTAATCCTCGTCACCCCCTCCACCGTCAAGCTCTTACCCTCCACCCAAACCCCCATCCCCGACCCACTTCCCTTTCCCTTAATCTCCACATTCGTCAAAGTAGCCTTCTTCACCGAACTGCCCACCATCACCCCATAAGTCCCCTTAAACCCAATCTTCCCCCCCTCCACCATCAACGTCCCCGTCCCCTCCATCTGCACCCCCGTTGCAACCTCTGAAATATTCACCCCCTCCAACGTCACATTCCCGCTCCCCCCCTTCACCCAAACCCCCTTTCCACTCCCACTTCCCGTAATCGTCACACCCATCAAACTAGCACTTGTCACCGAACTCCCCACATACACCCCCTTCCCACTCCCCGCAAACCCAATCTCTCCCCCCTCCACCGTCAATGTCCCCCCATCCACCTCCACCCCCGTTCCAACATTTGAAATATCCACACTCGTCAACGTCACCTTCCCACTCTTCGCATATATCCCCGTCCCACTCCCATTTCCCACAATCATCCCCTCCCTCACCATCAACGTCCCACCCGTCATATATACCCCCGTTGCAAACTTTGAAATATTCACCCTCTCCAACGTCACATTAGCACCCCCCCCCACATATACCCCCTTGCTCCCACTTCCCTTTCCCGTAATCGTCAAACTCCCACCCTCCATCATCATCACCGTCCCCCCACTCACATACATCCCCGTCCCATTCTCCGTAACCTCAATCTTCGTCGTCCCCTCCATCACCACCGTCCCACCCTTCACATACATCCCCTTCCCACTCCCCGTAACATTAATCGTCGTCGTCCCATTCATCATCACCTGCCCCGACCCACTCACACTCACCCCCGACCCACTCCCCCCAACCTTAATCGTCGTCTTCCCCTCCACCATCAACGTCCCACCCGTCATATTTATCCCCGTTGCAAACTTTGAAATATTCACACTTGTCAACGTCACATTAGCCGTCCCCCCCTTCACCTCCACCCCCGTCCCCGTATTCCCATTTCCCGTAATCGATCCACCCATCATTTCCACATTCCCCCCCTCCACCTCCATCCCCTTCCCATTCCCCTTCACCGTCAAACTCCCACCCATCATCACCACCTTCCCCCCACTCACATTAAACCCCGTCCCACTCCCCCCAACCTCAATCTTCGACCCCCCATTCAACGTCAACGTCCCATTCGTCACCCTTGCCCCCGTTTCAAGCTGCATCAACTTCACCTTAGTCATTACCACCGTCCCACTCCCATTAATCAACACCCCCATCCCATTTCCCCCACTCCCCTTAATCGTCATATCCATCACATTAGCATTCCCCTCCACATCCATCCCCGTCCCACCCTGTTTAACCGTAATCGTCGCCCCCCCTCTTACATTAGCCGTCCCCGTCGCCCCCTTAACAACTATCCCCGTTGTCACTCCCGTAAAACTCTGCCCATCCATCCTCAACGTCCCCCCATTATTAATCACCACTTCCCCATTTACATTCCCACTAATCGGTCCCACCGTCACCCCATCATTCAACACAACCTTCCCATTATTACTCAACTCAATCACAGGACCTCCCCCTGTCAACACCCCAATCGTCCCCTGAAGCACCATAACAGAAGACCTTGGACCATCAACCACTATCCCCTTCTTCACCTCCGTAACATTAACACCCCCCACCAATGCCAACTTCCCTCCCTTTTCCACCTTAATCGCCGGATTATTATTCTTACCACTCTTATTCGTAACCGTCAGCTTACTCTTTATCCTAATCTTTGTCTCCCTCCCACTCTTATTGTACACCGTCACAGCAGCCTCATCACGAGAGTGCACACTCATATCTATATTTCGATTCGTACCACTCAGCTCACCCCATCCACCATCAACACTCCACCCACTCCCATCTGGCCTCGTCCCATCACACACAATGAGCCCCGACTCACTATCCTCACCACCAGCCACCCCCTTACAATTCTTTCCAGCATAAACTTTAGTCTGAGAAGTCATAAGAGCAAGACCAGCTAGAATAGCTGTCGATAACACACAGAAACAAACATGATGATTGAACACACGACGCATAACCATAACCCACTATGCTCTTGAAACCTTTCAGATTAAAAGAGAAAAACTATTCTTTAAAAAAAAGAAAATCAAAACAAAACCATACCTGAACGTCTCAAACCCCTAAACAAAATCCCCCTGAAGGTCTTCTATTCAAAACAAGAAAAAATAAACAAAACACTCACACACAATGCAAAAAAAACATACATGAAAGCATAAATAAGTCATAGTAACCCCCATTAAAGCAACCCCACCCTGCTTGAGAAGAATCCCGTGCTCTCCTGTAAATGTTATCTCGCCTCCCTCCATTCTGACATCCCCCTGTGTAACAGTCATAGCCTTATCAACATTGGTAAAAGTTGTGCCTTTCATCAACACCTGCCCATACCCCAGCTCTATCCCCGTGCTCTTTTTATCGCCAGACCCTGTAATATTAACCCCATTTAAAAAAGCATGTCCCCTTATAAGATTGATGCCATAGTCTCCTTTAAAAGTAATGGACCCTTTGTCCATCACCAGCAATCCACCCGTCATATATGCCCCCATTTCAACCCCTGAAATATTCACCTCCCTCATCATGACTTCTCCTAAGCTACTCACCACTACCCCTATACCTGTAGTTTTGCTCGTACCACCTGGTCCTGTAATGTTGAAATCACTTAACAAAGCCTGTCCCTTACTGAGATAGATACCGTAATCTCCTTTAAAAGTAATACCCCCTTTAAACATAAACACAGATCCCTCTGAGATACTCATACCACTTTTCACATTAGTAAAGTGCGTCTCTTTCAACCACACAGTTCCTCCATTTGCTACCTTGACACCCTGCCCCTTACCTCCATTTCCTGTGATTGTAAGGTTTTCTGCCAGAACTTTTCCCCCTTCAACCTTGATGAAGTTAGCATTAAGACCATCACTCTTATAAGTCATATTGACCCTCCTTAAAGCAGCATATCCCCCTATAAAACTGATACCATGCTCTCCCTTAAACTCTACTGATCCTCCCTCCATACGCACAACCCCCTCTTCGATAGTCATACCTTTTGCGACATTCCTCAAATGCGTCTCTTTCAACCACATCGCTCCATCCGACATCACCACCCCCGTTCCAACATTTGAAATATCCACCCTATCCATCACCATCTTTCCCCCCATCACCCAAACCCCCGTCCTATCCTCCACCCCACTCCCCCTTCCCGTAATCGTCACATCCGTCAAATCAGCCCTCACCCCTTCACCCACATATATCCCATACCCATACTTCCCCACAAACTCAATCCTTGTCTTATCCTTCACCTTCAACACCCCATACCCCGTCGCATATATCCCCGCCTTAACCCCCGTAATCCTCGTCCCCCCCTTCACCGTCACCTTCCCACCCTCCGCATACACCCCATACCCATCCCCCCTTCCCACAATCGTCACATCCGTCAACTCAGCCCTCACCCCTCCCTCCACATACACCCCATACCCATCACTTCCCATAAACTCAATCCTTGTGTTATCCTTCACCTTCAACACCCCATACCCACTCTTGTTTCCCTCAATCGTCACATCCGTCAAACTAGCACTTGTCACCGAACTGCCCACCATCACCCCATACTTCCCCGTAAACTGAATCGTCGTCCCCTCGTTTATCGTTAAGCTCCCACTTCTCATCTCCACCCCCGTTTCAACCTTTGAAATCCCCACCCCACTCACCGTCAGATTCCCCCCCATCGCATATACCCCCACCCCATTTACACTCCCCCTTCCCACAATCTTTGTCCCCGTCAAAGTAGCCCTTGTCACCCCTCCCTCCACCATCACCCCATAAGCCCCCGTAAACCTAATCGTCCCCTCCCTCACCGTCAAGCTCTTACCCCCCATCGCATATATCCCCATTCCAGCCTGTGAAATATTCACCCCAATCAACGTTCCATTTCCTGACATAGCTATCCCCCTCTCAACATTTGAAACATTCACCTTCGTCATCATCACCGTACCCCCCGTCATCAACACCCCATACCCACTCTTGTTTCCCACAATCGTCACATCCGTCAACTCAGCCCTCACCCCTTTCCCCACCATCACCCCATAATCCCCCATAAACTCAATCCTTGTCCCATCCTCCACCTTCAGCTCTCCACTTCCCATCGCATATATCCCCGTTTGTACCTGTGAAATATTCACCTTCGTCATCATCATCTTTTCCCCCTCCGCATACACCCCTATACCCTTATTCTCTCCACTGATCGTCACATCCGCCAAAGTAGCCTCTGTCACCGATTTCCCCACATATACCCCATAAGCCCCCGTAAACCGAATCTCCCCATTCTCCATCGTCAGTTTTCCACTCCCCGTCACCTCCACCCCTGTTTGTACCCCTGAAATATTCACCCTCTCCAACGTCAACGTCCCCGTGCTCCCCATCAACACCCCCGTCTTCCCCCTTCCCACAATCTTTGTCCCCGTCAAACTAGCACTTGTCACCCCTGCCCCCACACTCACCCCATAAGCCCCCATAAAATTAATCGTCCCCTCCCTCACCGTCAAACTCTCACCTGCCTCCATATATATCCCCGTTTCAACCTGTGAAATATTCACACTCGTCAACGTCACATTAGCACCCCCCGTCACATCCACCCCCGTCCCACTATTGTTTCCCACAATCATCCCCTCCCTCACCATCAACGTCCCACCCGTCATCTGCACCCCCTTTGCAAACCCTGAAATATTCACCCTCTCCAACGTCACATCAGCACTCCCCGACACCATCACCCCCGTCCCACTTCCCTTTCCCGTAATCGTCAAACTCCCACCCGTCATCATCACCATCGCACTCCCACCCACCTCCATCCCCTTCCCTCCTGCCCCAACCTCAATCTTCGTCTCCCCACTCATCGTCACCTCTCCCCCCGTCACATACATCCCTGTCCCCCCACTCCCCCCAACCTCAATCGTCGTCGTCCCCGTCACCGTCAACGTCCCATCCGTCACATTAAGCCCCATCCCAACCCCCGTAACATTAATCGTCGTCTTCCCCATCATCACCACATCCCCCCCACTCACACTCACCCCATTCCCCCCAACCCCCCCAACCTTAATCGTCGACCCCCCATTCAACGTCAACGTCCCCCCACTCACCCTTGCCCCCGTATCAACATCCTTCAACGTCACACCCATCATCGTCACTGTCGCATTCATCCCCGACACCTCCACCCCCGTCCCCGTATTCCCATTTCCCGTAATCGATCCACCCATCATCATCACCTTACCCCCCTTCACCTCCAACCCCGTCCCATTCCCCCCAACCGCAATCGTCGACTTCCCAATCATCTCCAACACCCCATTACTCACCCTTGCCCCCATTGCAACATCCTTCATCGTCACCTTAGTCATTACCACCGTCCCCCTCCCATTAATCAACACCCCCGCCCCCGTCCCTTTTCCCATAATCGTCATATCCACCACATTAGCATTAGCCGTCCCATCCACCTCCACCCCCGTCCCACTGTGCCCAACCTCAATCGTCGCCCCCCCTTTTACACTCGCATTCCCATTCCCCTTAATCTTCATCCCCATTTTGACATTCTTCATCGTCACCCCCTCCATCAACATCACCTTCCCCCCATCCTTCACCTCAATCAAAGAACCTCCTCCCCCATTCTTCACCCCAATCGTCCCCTTAACAACCGTAACAGAAGACCCCGACCCACTCACTTCTATCCCCTTCTGCACCCCTGTAACATCAACACCCCCCACCAACACCAGCTCCCCTTTATTATACACCTTAATCGCCGGATTATTATTCTTACCACTCTTATCCCTAACCGTCAGCTTACTCTTTATCATAATCTTTGCCCTCCCCCCACTCCCATTGTACACCGTCACAGCAACCTGACCAGAATGCACACTCATATCTATATTTCGATTCTCACCACTCAGCTCACCCCATCCACCATCAACACTCCACCCACTCCCATTTGTCGTCCCATCACACACAATTGGCTCCTTACCCTTATCCTGATTACCACCAGCCAACCCCTTACAATTCTGTGCCTGAGCATAGACTTTATTCTGAGAAGTCATAAGAGCAAGACCAGCTAGAATAGCTGTCGATAACACACACAAACAAACATGATGATTGAACACACGACGCATAACCATAACCCACTATGCTCTTGAAACCTTTCAGATTAAAAGAGAAAAACTATTCTTTAAAAAAAAGAAAATCAAAACAAAA
>NZ_CADDZX010000014.1:0-9179 GCF_902813205.1 Bartonella capreoli | reverse complement strand
GCTTTGAGAGTGCTTTAAATGAGGCTGGTTTTGACACACAGGTTGTGCCCAATCAAGGGGCAGGGGCTGTTAAGATGCGCATTGAAGCCGTGCGTCGTATTTTGCCTTGTGTTTGGTTTCATGAAGAAACGACAGTCGCTGGCCGTAAAGCCTTAAATTGGTATCACGAGAAATGGGATGAAAAACGCGCCATTGGTTTGGGGGCTGAACATGACTGGGCAAGTCATGGAGCCGATGCCTTTGGTTTGATGTGCATTGTTTATGAAGCACCACGTACTCCATCAAAGCCAGAGCGTTATAGCGCGACAGAAAGAGAAACGGCATCATGGATGGCATTTTAGAAAACGACCTTAAAAAAACAACAAGTCTTGATGATGACGGGCTTTATAGACGTCTTAAGTCTTGGTACGGGGAAGATATTGAGCATGTCAATGAATGGCGAGAGCAAGCGCGTGAAGACTTTGATTTTTATAATGGACGTCAGTGGGCAGAAGAAGATTTAGCTGTTTTAAAAGCACAGCGGCGCCCTGTTATGACGTTTAACCGTATTGCTCCTCTGGTGAATGCCATTGTTGGAGCAGAGCGTAATAATAAACGAGAAGTACAGTTTCAACCAAGACAAGTTGGTGCAGCGATATCCAATGAATTGCTCACCGGGGCAGCAGAATGGTTTCGTGATGAAGCTGAAGCTGAATATGCCGATTCCGATGCCTTTCAAGATATGATCATTTGCGGTATGGGGTGGACAGATACACGGCTTGATTATGAAGCAAACCCTGAAGGCAAACCCACAGTAAGGCGCTTGGATCCACTCAAGATGGTGTGGGATGTGAATGCTGTAAGGCCTAATCTGGTTGATGCACAGCGCATGTGGTATGTTGATCGCAAACCCATCGAGGATGCCAAAAGCTTGTTTCCCAATGTGGCCAGTGAAGATCTGAATGCTGATTGGGCTATCGACAACACAACCGATCTTGAAGATTATCATGTTTCCCTTGATGCTTATAGTGATGACAATAATGGAACAGATGCAGTTTCAAGGAAACGCTATGTCACGCTTGTTGAGTGTCGTTGGTTTGAATATGAGCCTTATTACAAAGCAGAAGATCTTCAAACAGGTCAGATGCGTGATTATAGTGCCCAAGAGTTTAAACAGCTGCAAATGCTTGTACCGCAAATTCAAGGTGCGAGCTTTCATAAAAAGGTGGTTAAGCGTGCTTTTTTAGGGCGTCGTCTTTTAGGCAAGCCTGACAGACCATTAGCCCCTGATGGGCAGCTTGGATGGGAATGCATAACAGGCACGTTGGATAAGCTTAAAAACCAGTTTTATGGCATTGTCAGGCCGGCAAAAGACCCGCAAAGATGGTCGAATAAATATTTTAGTCAAGTGATGTATATCCTCAATAGCCAAGCTAAAGGCGGCATTATGGCTGAACGAGGTGCTTTTGATGATGAGCGCCAGGCCGTGGAGAGCTGGGCAAAGGCTGATACGATTACATGGCTTAAAAGTGGTGCTTTGGTTGGTGGAAAGATACAGTCCAAACCACGTGCAGAATTTCCCAATGGTTTTTTTCAACTGTTTAATGAGGCCCGTGAGTCACTTACACATGTGACAGGTTTATCTGCTGAGTTTATAGGAACACGGGAGGTTAATCAGGCGAATGTGTTGGAGAATACACGCCGCCAGTCAACACTCAATTTGCTTGCAGGTTTATTTGATAATTTAAAGCTGTATCGGTGCCGACAAGGAAAGATCATCCTTTATCTCATTCAAAACTATCTTTCCGATGGTCGCCTGATACGCATTTCCGGACCAGAAAAGGCTGAGTATGTATCCTTAACGCGTGAGGATGTCACCACCCTTGAGTATGACATTATTGTTGATGATTCACCAACCAGCCCGAATGAGAAAGAAAGAACATTTGCGGCTATTACTCAGATGTTGCCATTGCTTGGGAATTTCTTAACGCCAGATATGATCCCCGATCTTTTGAAACTCTCGCCATTGCCGGCAACTCTTGTGGCCAGTTTAACGGCCAAAGCGCAGCAAGCGCAAATGCAACAGCAACAACAGCAGATGATGATGCAAAACCAAGGGCCGCAATTAAGCCCCGAGCAACAAGCAAAAATTGCAGCTATTCAACAAGAAACTCAGGCAAAAGGTGTGCTCAATCAGCTGGATGCCCAAAGCAAACAAGTAGCACTGCAGCAGAAGAATATTGAGCTTTTCTTAAAGCAAGAACAAGCGCGTATGCAGCTTGAACAGCAAAGAGCAAGAAATGCGATAACTGAGCGAGAGATGCAGATCAGAGCATTGCAAATAGAGCTTGAAAATTATCGAGCAGCAACCATCAGAGGCAAAACTTAAACTTTAACGAAAAGGAACGAGATAATGGAAGAAAAATTTACCCCTGAAGAACAAGCCCTTTATGATGAACAATTTACAAGCGATTATCCTGTTGAGAGTATGCAAGATGAGAAGCTTGAGCAAGATGTTAAAACAGATGGAGAAGATGACACAGATGGACTAAATGAGGCATCTGAGCAGCCAGCAGAAGAGGTTTCTCAAGAGCCGTTAAATGATGATGGTGGCGAGAAGGAGTCTGAGCAACCTCGTTACGCTGTTGTAGAGCAAGAGCGCCAAGCACGTCAAAAAGCGGAGCAAGATGCTGCTGAGGCCCGTGAGCTTGCGCTAGAGATGGCACAAAAATATGCCGCTATCCAGCAAGAAATAACGCGCCGTCATGATGAAAATGTTCCTTCTTTAGAAAAGGATCCCAAAGCGTATATGACATGGATTGGTCAGAAGGTGCAAGAACAGCAAAGATTGCTTCATGAGTATTCGTATCAGAGAGAGCAGCAAGAGCGTGTCAATCAAGAGTATTATGAGCGTCAGCAATTAGGGGATTATTTTGAAGCAGCCAAGGCACAGGTTCAAGATAAATACCCTGACTTAGATCATATCATGGATTATCTTTATGAGTATGCAGATAATTCTTTTAAAGCAGATGCCAATCTGTATCCGCAACTTAACGATCCTGCGGTAAGGCAAGAACAAATTGGTATTCAATTACGTGATATATGTAAGCAATCTCAAAGGGCAGGCATTAACCCTGTAGAGGTGCTTGTGCACAAAGCAAAAGCGTTTGGATACTCTGGTCCACAGATGAGAGATGATGTGAGTGCTCTTCAAGAACGCACAACAGCAGCACGTACATTAGCAGCGCGTGGGGGGCAAGCTCCAACAGGGGGTGTTGATATAAAAACGCTTTCTTCCATGCCAGAAGCTGAGTTTGCAGCATGGGTTGAGAAAAATCCTGGGAAATTTGAACAAATTATGAGCGGGATGTGAAAGACATGCATCTTAGCTCATCAGAGATAACCAAGTGATGGTGCTTGGTTATGCTGCACAAGTGCGGCAATTTTTTAACCAAGATGAAGAAAGGCATTTAAAAAAATGGCGACAACACAAATAACGATCAATGCCCCATTAGCGGTTAGCGCTTGGGCTAAGATGCTCAATACAGAGACCTCAAAAGCATTGTCTATTGCACCGCTTATGGGGACAAACAAAAATAGTATCATCCAAGTGAAGGATGAATCAGGAAAATCAGCGGGTGATTCAATTACCATGGGATTACGGACCCAGCTTATGGGTGATGGTGTTAGCGAAAGTCAAACGCTGGAAGGTAATGAAGAAGCGCTTCAGTTTATGAGTGATAAGATACGCATTAATGAGCTTTCTCATGCTGTACGTGTTCCAAATGAAGGGTCGATTGATCAGCAACGTGTTTTGTTTAACTTGCGTAATGAAGCAAAGGATGCACTTGTTGATTGGTATGCAGACCGTTTAAGCATGATGTTCTTTATTCAAGCTGCAGGCTATACAGCACCATGGATGAAGTTTGAAGGGCATACCGTAACGCTTAAACCAGTGCATTATGGCTTTAATGAACCTTTAGAACCAAGCAGTAAGCGTGTTATTCGCCCAAATCAGAAAAAAACGGATGAAGCACTTGCAAAAGAAGATGTGTTTAATCTCAAATTAATCGATCAAGCTGTACAGAATGCAAAACTGGCTAATCCTAAGATTAGACCGGTACGGATTAATGGAGACAGTGTCTATGTGCTGTATCTTCACCCAACACAGGTGACCCAATTGCGTACCAATACAGATGAAGGGCAATGGCTTGACATTACCAAGGCAGTTTTTAGTGGAAGCCGTTCTAAAAATCCCATTT
The DNA here is from genome assembly GCF_902813205.1 of Bartonella capreoli. Taxonomy (NCBI): domain Bacteria; kingdom Pseudomonadati; phylum Pseudomonadota; class Alphaproteobacteria; order Hyphomicrobiales; family Bartonellaceae; genus Bartonella; species Bartonella capreoli. The sequence continues at coordinate 4,938 of NZ_CADDZX010000014.1, read as the reverse complement.
TTGATGGATCATTAGGGGTGTATAATGGTGTTGTTTTGCGTGAATCTGAACATGTGCCCAATGGTGTTGATTCAAAGACTAAAGAGCCTGTTTTGTCTGTTCGGCGTGCTGTTTTGCTTGGTGCACAAAGTATCATCATGGCTTATGGGCGTAGCAATAAAGGCAATGGAGCAACACGCTATAAATTAGTGGAAGAGCTGTTTGATTATGAGCGTAGATTTGGCGTGGCTGCCAAGACGATTATTGGCATGAAAAAGTCACGCTACGCTTTGCCCTATTCTAATCAGGGAGCACAAGACTTTGGCACCATTGTTATCCCATCTTTTGTTGAAGATAACATATAAACATCAATGAAATGAGTAGGATTTAATCATGACAAAACAACGTCTTATGACACAGACATTTGTTGATTTTACACAAACAACGGATGAAGGCATGCCACCTGTTTTGCAGGGGCGTGATATTCATACACAGCAGGTGAGCTTTTTTCGCTCGCGTATACAAGCAAGCGACACTGGGCTTACCACATCGGTTGGTGTTTTACCGCGGGGTGCTTTGATTAAAAGCATTACTGTTTATACGCTAACAGATTTTGAAGGGGCTACTGCAACGATTGGTAAAAAGCCAGGGGGCAGTGATTATGGGACCCAAGTACTTGAAGAGGAAGGTGTAAAAGAGGTCGAATTGCCTTTAAAAGCACGCAGCGTTCCCCTTCAGTTTGAAAATACGATTTATGTTACACGAGACAAGAAAAGCTCCAAAGGGGATGCTGAGATCGTTGTTGAGTTTTACACAAATCGTTAAAAGAGGGGGGCGTTTGTTCCTTACGTCCCCCCCTTTTAAATGTTGGGAATAATATTCATGGCTATTACGATTCATACAGGTGGCCCCATTGAGATAAAAGGGGAGATAGTTCCTCATGATCAAAATTTTATTCAGATGGTTGATGATATTCAAGATGAGATTGATGATCAAACCAATGAATATGTTGATCAGGTTCAAAATGCGATATTTTCAGCTATTCGCTTTTGTGAACGGTTTCCTTTTTACTTCAATGAAAGCCGTGAAATTGTCTTGACCACATTGCAAGGCAAAAACCGCTATGGAGATGAGGCTCATCCTTCAATCAGTGGGGCTATTCAGATTATTGATGCTTATATTGATGGGAATAATCATAATAAGTCAAAGCTTTTGCGGGTAGATCCGATGGAGATTGAAGGGCTTGATGAGGCGCATCATGGTTTGCCCACACGCTATGCTTATTTTGCACAAAAGCTTGTTTTCTATCCAACACCCGATGATATTTATTCCATCAGGCTTATTCTTGACCCTATACGGGTTAAAACCATTGAGAATGCGAGGCAAGCATCTGTATGGTTTTTGGAAGCTTATGAGCTTATCAAAACCCGTGCAAAATATGAGTTATATGCCAATATTATCAAAGAGCCACAGATGGCAGCAACAGCCCTTGCGATGTTTCAAGAACAGTTAAACGTTCTTCAAATTGAGACCTCACGGCGTAAAAACTTTGCACAGATTCAACACACGGATTTCTGATGACTTTTATCCCTATTGCTGAATTTAGACCAGACACTGCATTTATAAACAGTGGCTATTCGAATGAGATTGTGAATGTTTTGCCTGCCCCTCAGGCTTATATTCCCTTTCCAACGGTTGCACCTATCTCAGATCCGTTTCCCGATGAGATTTTAAGCGTGTATACTGTGCGTTCATCAGGTGGTGTGCGTATCATTGTGGGTTCACCAACCAAGCTTTACGCGTTTGATAATGGTACGCGTGGATGGAAAGATATCAGCAAGCCTGATACGCTCTATCATGCCAATGAGACAACGCCTTGGTCTTTTGCTTCTTTTGGGGATTACGTCATTGCTGTTAATAGCAACGATGCACCCCAGGTGCTTTCTTTAAAAAAGGATGAGAGATTTGATGATTTGGGAGGGGAGCCTCCACGGGCTGGTATTGTGCGTGTTTGGGGTGATTTTGTTTGTTTGATGAAGCTTACAGATTATCCAAACCGTGTGTATTGGTCAGGGTTAAATGATGCAGAATTTTGGACTGTTGGGAAAAACAGCTGTGATTATCAAGATTTTCCAGATGGTGAATATGTTCAAGGGTCAACACAAGCAACCAACCCATTTATTTTTATGCGATCGGCTATTTACCATGCGACATTTGTACCGGGCTCGAGCATTATATTTAGTTTTACGAAAGTAAAGGATAAAATAGGAGCCAAAAGCAGTATGGCCATTGCAAGCCGTGGAGAGCATACTTTCTTTGTATCTGATGATGGTTTTTACCAGATCAATAACGAAGGTGAGATGCTGCCTATTGGTTTTGGTAAAGTTGATAAAACGATTTTTACACTTTATCATAATTTTACACTTGATGAAATGCACGCGTGCATTGATCCGATTTATTCACGGGTGTACTTTTCGGTTAATGATGATATCGCTGGAATGCATATTTATGTGTATGATTGGATCTTACAAACATGGAGTGTCATCAAGGGGCATGATCTTTTCTTATTTCCCTTATTTGCAATGGGTTATACTTTAGAAGGTCTCGATGAAGTCTCAGAGCACTTGATAGATTTACCCGCTTCTCTTGATAGTAAAATGTGGCAAAATGGTGCGCCTGTCTTAGGAGCGTTTAATCAAGACAATAGATTTGGGCTTTTTGCTGGCCCGCCGATGGAAGCGGTGATTACCTCACAGACGATTGGCAATACGACAAGACAGATAAACCTGATGAGTGAGGCTTTTGTTCAAGGCGATACGACAGAGGGTTTATTAAGTGTTGGGGCTGCTTTTATTCTGGATGATAACAATCGGTTCCATTGGGCTAAAGAGCGTTGTGCGGGCTATAATCACGGGATGTATAATATTCGCTCACGAGCGCGTTATCACGCGTTGCGTCTGAGAATACCAGAAGGCACGCCATGGACGCATATAACAGGTTTTGAGGTGACGCTCAAACCTGCGGGTATCAGATGAATTTGAAAGTTTATAACACACAGCAATGGAGTGCTTGGCAAATAGCACCCTATTGGCGTGATATCTTAAAATCGATTGCTTATTTTATTGATAAGTTTCCCGATGATTATGATCTTGAGACGCTTTTGAGTGATATTTTAAAGGGGGAAAAGCTTCTTTGGATTATCGTTGATGAGCATGAAAATTTTATGGCTCATCTCACCACCCAATTGGATCATCTTGTTACAGGGGTAAAGCGTGCGGTTATTGTGACCCTTGGTGGAAAAGGTGGGCAGCATTTAAGTCAGATTATTCCGCATATTGAGGACTATTACAAAGAACAAGGGGCAGACGAGCTTATCATCATAGGTCGGCGTGGATGGGAGAGATCTCTTAAAGCGCATGGCTACTGCGTTAATCTTTTAGAATATAGAAAGCAGCTTTAACATGGGAAAAAGTAAAAAACCAAAGGTTACACAAAACACGACACAAACAAACGCCCCTCCTGCATGGGCACAAGGTATTTTTGAGCTTGGTGCCAATGATGCGATGAATCTCTACAACAATGGCAGTGGGAAGGAGGTTTATCAGGGTGATCGTGTTACCAATTTGAGTGATCAGACATTGGGTGCGATTACAGGACTTAACAATACGGCTCAAAACTATAATAACAGCTATTTAAATGGGCTTGCCACCGGACCAAATGCAACAAGTCAAAATTTAAGTAACATGGCCTCTGGAGCGCAAATAGGCGCTAACCCTTACTTTAATGAAGCCCTTCAAAAAACATTAAACAATACAGCCAATTCTATTAACAGTTCAATGTCAGGAGCAGGGCGCTATGGTTCTGGAGCGCATACGGGGGTTCTTGCTAATGAATTGGGGGGTATCGCAACCCAAGCGATGTCGCAGCAATATAACCAAGATGTCAACAATATGATGGCTGCTAATAGTTTGATTGACCAGGCAAACCAAAACCAGCTTGCAGGTGCTTCAAATTTCTTCCAAGGTCAAGGTCAGGCGAATATGAATGCGCTTGCGGGGGGAAGTTTGATTGATGCCAATAATCAGCAAAAACTGGATGCAGAGCGAGAAAAATGGGAGCAGCAGAATAATCTTGAATGGGATCAGTTAGGTAAATTACTGGCTGCAGGAGGAGCTGTTGCTGGCAATTACGGTACACAAACAGGGCAAGCGACAACGCTTGTTCCAAACAATCCATGGGCAACTGTTGGTAGTGTTGGGGGCATTATTGGTGGACTTACGGGGTTGAGTGATCGAAGAGCCAAGGAGAACATTGTTGAGGTTGGGTATAGAGATGGCCACAAACTCTATGATTATAACTACAAAGGGTGCTCTAAACGTTATCGCGGGGTGATGGCGCAAGATGTTCTTGCAACAAACCCTGAGGCCGTTTTCTTAAATACTGCCACCGGATTCTTGCATGTTGATTATAGCAAGCTTGGTTTTAATATGGAAAGGGTTGCCTAATGTCTAGGTTTGATGCGTTAGATCCATCTTTGGATCAAGAAAATGGTAGCAATAATAAAGGGTTTCTGTCTTTTATTGCCCGTTATGACCCGTTCCTTAAGCATATCAATAGACAGGACAGGCGTTATAATCGACAAAAGGCTACTCTTCAGGATCTTATTCGAGGCGTTTATGATGAACCTGAAGAAACGAGTAAAAAAGGGCTTAAAGATTTAATTGTATCTGTTACAGATTTAAAAAGTCAGATGCCTCCTTTATCAGATTATTCGATCAAAACAAACAATGGCCCCCAATCCTATCAGGGCAATTCTTTAGAGAATGCTGTGTCGTTGGCGCCCCAATCTGAATTTGTTTCTCCTATTGATATGCCTTCACAAAATGAAGCACAACAGCAACAAAAAGATGCAATGAATTATATTGCTGAGCTCAACAAAGGAGGATTAACTTCAGAGCA